>DATAZN010000505.1:0-8642 GCA_036272035.1 Mycobacterium sp.
CCGCTGCCCAACACCGCGGGCTGTCGCGGCGCCGCCGAAGCGGTACTTACCGCTCAACTCGGGCGCGAAGCGCTGGGCACCGAGTGGGTCAAGCTGGAAGTGATCGCCGACGAGCGCACCCTGTTGCCCGATGCCGTCGAATTAGTTCGTGCCGCAGAACAATTGGTTGACGATGGCTTCGTGGTGCTGCCGTACACCAACGACGACCCGGTGCTTGCCAAACGATTAGAAGACACCGGGTGCGCGGCCGTGATGCCGCTCGGTTCGCCGATCGGCACGGGGCTGGGAATCGCCAACCCGCACAACATCGAAATGATCGTCGCCCAAGCCGGTGTCCCGGTGGTCCTCGACGCAGGGATCGGCACGGCCAGTGATGCCGCGCTCGCGATGGAGTTGGGTTGCGACGCCGTGCTGTTGGCCACCGCGGTGACCCGTGCCGCCGATCCACCCGCGATGGCCGCGGCAATGGCAGCCGCCGTCACCGCGGGATATCTGGCCCGGCGTGCCGGTCGCATCCCGAAGCGATTTTGGGCGCAGGCGTCGAGTCCCGCCCGGACGACGATGCGGGCCGGGGAACGGCCCGCTGAGGAGCCGGGCCATTGAGCTCGATATGACCAGGCGGTACGTGGCGCTCGGCAGCTCGATGGCGGCCGGACCCGGAATCCGGCCCTCTGCCGCGGGCGCACCGTTCCGGTCGGGCCGATCGGCGCGCAACTACGCCCACCTGGTCGCCGAGCGACTCAACCTCGACCTCGTCGACGTCACCTTCTCCGGCGCCACTACGGCCCACGTGCTCGCCGACCGTCAGCGCAGTGCCCAGCCCCAGATCCAGGCGTTGGATGGCTCCGAAGAGCTGGTGACCATCACCATCGGCGGCAACGACGTCGGATACGTGCCGCTGCTGATGGCCGCGTCGCTGCCAGCGGTCGTTCGCAGACTGCCTCCGATCGCCGCTGGTCTGCGTGAGCTGTTCGACCGCGACGCCCGCGGGAAAGCCCTCGACGGGATCGGAGCGGCGTTGCAAGCCGTCGGTGCCGCGGTGCGGCAGCGGTCGCCGCGGGCACGGGTGGTATTCGTCGATTACCTCACCCTGCTGCCGCCGGAAGGCGAAGCCGCTGCGCCGCTGTCAGCGGAGCACGCCAACCTGGGTCGTTTGGTCGCCACGCACTTGGAGGAAGCCACCGCGGCGGCAGCACAGGCCACCGGCTGCGAGGTCGTGCGGGCCGGGCACGCCAGTCGAAACCATCACGGCTGGTCGGGGGATCCCTGGGCGGTGGGCGCGGGCTTGCCGCTGCCGTGGCGTCCGGCGCCGTTTCATCCCAACGCCGCAGGTATGCGTGCCCTGGCCGACCTGATTCTGAAGCAGACCGATGGAACCTGATTAGGTTTTCGGCGCCTGGGTAAATCTACCGAGGCAACCATGCAGGCAAACAATGAAATAAATCTGTCGACATGACACTGAGTACACACGTGGACAGTCGGGGCTACGACCATGCGGCGCTCCTGTACCACTCGGAGCGCGAGTACGTGGACCGGCTGGTGCAATTCATCGGCGACGGAGTGGAGCTGCGGGAGCCCACCTTGGTCGCGGTTCCGGGGGACAGATTGGGCTCGTTGCGCGGTGCTTTGGGTGATGCGGGTGCCGAGGTGACGATGGCCGACATCACCGACTTCGGCCGCAATCCTGGACGGATCCTGGCCGGGCAACTGGCCTTCGTCGAACGGCATACCGGCCAGCGTGTCCGCATTGTCGCCGAACCGGCCTGGGTGGGCCGGAGTGCATTCGAGTACCTCGCGTGCATGCAACACGAAGCCCTTGCCAACATCGCGTTTGCCGGTACGGAGATCACCGGGCTATGCCCCTATGACGCGTCCTGCCTGGACGAAAGCGTCCTGGCCGATGTCCGCCTCACGCATCCGCAGATCTGGCTGGATGGATCGCGGCGACACTGCCCCGAATATGCGGTCGACGCCGCCCTCGACCAGTGCAACCAGCCGTTGGCGACCAGTGCGGCCGCGGTGAGGCACACCGTCGAGCAGGCGGGGGATCTGGCCGGCGCCCGCCGATGCGGTGAACGTTATAGCCGGCTGCTCGGGATGTCGGCAGACCGAGTCGCCGATCTGCTGTTGGTCGCCACCGAGTTGGCGACCAACAGCCTCGATCACGCCGGGGGTGTCTGCCGAATGGCGTTCTGGTACGAGAACGGATACGTGGTCTGCGAGGCGCGCGACATGGGCTGCTGGGCCGATCCGCTGGCCGGCCGCCGTCCACCCGTCGCGGGCAGCCCTGGTCCATACGGTCTGTTTGTGGTCAACGCGATCGCCGACCTGTTACGGACTCATTCAACGGCCGCGGGCACCACGATCCAGGCGTATCTGCGACTCGACGATTCCGCCGAAGCCGCCAGTTGACGGTGCACGTCGACGCGGACGTCTAACCTGGGGCGCGATGATGAGCAAATCAAAACCGATCCTGACCGCCGTCGCGGCTCTGCTGTTGGCGAGCGGCGGGTGCGCGTCCTCCGACACCGCCAATTCGATGACGCCGAGATCGGGTCCGGACTTCGCAGCCGCCCTGCGCGGGCGGGTCAGCACCGACGCGATGATGGCCCACTTGACCAAGCTGCAGGACATCGCCAATGCCAACGGCAACACCCGCGCGGTCGGCACTCCCGGCTACGACGCCAGCGTCGATTACGTAGTGGGTAAGTTGCGGGACAAGGGTTTTGACGTGCAGACCATGCAATTCGACGCGCACGTGTTTCACGCCGAACCGGGATCGGTGACCATTGCCGGCAAGAAGTTCGACGCGCGTGCGCTGGAGTACAGCCCCGCCACCCCGCCGATCGGGGTGACCGGTCCGCTGGTCGCCGTGCCGACCGACGCGAGCCCCGGCTGCAATGCCGCCGACTACGACAACCTGCCGGTCAGTGGCGCGGTCGTGCTGGTAGACCGTGGCACCTGCCCGTTTGCACAGAAAGAAGGCGCCGCGGCGCAACGCGGCGCCGTGGCGATCGTCGTGGCGGACAACGTCGTCGAGGAGCAGATGGGCGGCACCCTCGGCGAGAGCACCGAAGTCAAGATCCCGGTCGTCAGCGTCACCAAATCCGATGGCGCACTCCTTCGCACCACCATGGGGCCTGCGACCGTACAGCTCTCCGCAGACACCAAGACCATCCAGGCCCGCAACGTGATTGCGCAGACCAAGACCGGGTCGACCAGCGATGTGGTGATGGCCGGGGCACATCTCGACAGCGTTCCCGAGGGCCCTGGCATCAACGACAACGGATCCGGTGTGGCCGCGGTTCTGGAGACCGCTTTGCAATTGGGCAGTTCGCCAGGGATCCACAACGCGGTGCGATTTGGCTTCTGGGGTGCTGAGGAGCTCGGGCTGATCGGCTCGCGGAAGTATGTGCAGTCGTTGGACATCGAAGCGCTCAAAAACATTGCGCTATATCTGAATTTCGACATGCTCGCGTCGCCGAACCCGGGATACTTCACCTACGACGGCGACCAGTCGTTGCCGGCGGACAAGCGGGGCAACCCGGTGGTGCCGGAGGGCTCCGCCGGAATCGAGCGGTCGCTGGCCGCATACCTCAACTCCGCCGGAAAGACGCCGCAGGACACGTCGTTTGACGGCAGGTCCGACTACGACGGCTTTACCCAGGCCGGCATCCCGTCGGGCGGATTATTCTCCGGCGCGGAGAACAAGAAGTCTTCGCAAGAGGCCAAGCTGTGGGGCGGTGAAGCGGACCAACCGTTCGACCCCAACTACCACAAGAGCACCGACACCTTGGAGCACATCGACCACGCCGAACTCGGCCTCAACGGCGGTGGTGTCGCCTATGCGACCGGTCTATACGCCCAAGATCTCAGTGGCCGCAACGGTATTCCGGTCCGTGAGGACCGGACCCGTCACCAGCTGTCCAAGAAATGAGTTACGGCTACAGGCCGGGCAGACAGACATCAGCAGCCGGTTAATCGCCGGTACGCTCGAACTTGTCTTCAAAATCACCGCCGGCACAGGCGCTTCCAGTCGTCACGTTGTGGCCGTGCCCGGTGAGCAACGGGATCGGATCTTGCAGCGGGTCGGGCAGCGGATATTCCGCGCTGAGTTTGATATTCACGGTTCCGCCGAGATTGCAGGGCACCGTGCCCTCGTCGTTGCGGGTCCATTTGCCGCCACTGAACAGCAGGGGCACCACCCCGTCGATCGCATGGAACAAGCTCATACACCGATCGCCGGTGCGCAGACACACCGTACGGACGGTGAGATCGTCTTGTCCTGGGGCAGAACCGCCGTTCGCGTAGGTGATTGTTTCGTGGTATCGCCCGCGTAGGGCTGTGGACGGGGATGCCGCCCGCGGTGGCAAGGCGGCCGGATCGGGAACCTTGGAGAGGTCGGGATCGCCGGTGCGGGTGAAGGTTACGGCTCGCTTCGCCGTGCTGCAGCTGTTGGTGGTGGACCTGGTGGTTTCACCGGACAGGGTGCCGTCGAGTTGCGGCTGCAGGGTGAACACCACCCAGACTTCGGTGGGCGCGTCATTGCAGGACGTCGAGCCGAGACCCACGGCAAGCCAGCTACCGCCCACCTGATCGAACACCAAATTCGAGACGAGCACGACTCCGCTACCACCGACGTAGGACGCCGTCGCGATACAGCCGCCGGATCCACACGTAGAGCGCACATCCCAGGTGCCAATCATGGGCGGTGCACCCGCGACCGCCTTTCCTTCGAGGTCGGTGCCGGGGCCATAGTCCGCCCGGTAGGTGCCGCTGAACGCGTGGGCGGTGGCTGCGGTCGCGGTCGATGGCGTGCTGCCGGCCCGATCATGGTGCTGCACAAACGTCACGCCCGCAAAAATCGCCGCGGCCACCAGCAGCAACGCGGTAACCGCCAGCGACGCAATCAAAGTCGGGCGTGAAACACGCCGAGTGCTGGTCATCAGGGTGGGCGCGGGCGAAGGTGGGCCTGGCGGTGGTGCGGGTGGCGATTGGTGGGCGTGGCCGGACGGCGGGCTGAGAAGGGCGCTCAGCTCGCGGGCGAAATCTCGGCAGGTGGGATACCGGTCGACGGGCGACTTGGCCATTGCCCGGGCCAGCACCGGATCCAGCGCAGCCAACTCCGGTCGACGTTCCCCCAGCGAAGGTACCGGCGCCGCAACGTGTTTGGTGATCACCACGGCGGGGTTGGAATCGACGTAGGGTGGTGCTCCGGTCAATAGGTCAAAGGCAGTGCACGCCAGTGCATATTGATCGGTGCGACCGTCGAGCGGCTCACCCCTCAACTGCTCGGGCGCTGCGTACGCCATCGTGCCGACGGCCATATTCGTGGCGGTCAGCCCCGATGGGTCATCGATCAGACGCGCGATACCGAAGTCGGCCAGGAAAATTCGTTGTGCTTGCGGATCCAGCAGGATGTTGGCCGGTTTCACGTCGCGGTGCAGCAGGCCCCGTTGATGCGCATAATCCAATGCCGACGCTACCGCCGTGATGATCTCCAGCGCTTCACCGACCGGCAGCCCATCGGGATGGTGCTCGCGCACCAGCCGGGAGGCGTCCGTGCCCCCGACGTAGTCCATCGAAATCCACAACTGACCGTCGTATTCACCGCGGTCATGAACACCCAAGATGTTGGGATGCGACAAGCTGGACGTCAGATCGGCCTCACGCAGAAACCGCGCCCGATACTGCGGGTCCGCGGTCCACTGCGTCGGCAGCACCTTCAGCGCGTCCTGGCGCGGCAACCGGGGATGCGCGGCCAGATACACCGTGCCCATGCCGCCGGCGCCCAGCACCCGCAGGATCGTGAATCCCGCGAACGCTTCACCTACCGACACCGGCATGGGCAAATCCTAGCTGGAAGCTATGCTGCTGTTGTTTAGCTGGCGAACCTGGTGAGCGCAGAAACATCACGATGGCCGATGGTTTAGGCACAGGGCGGTCCTTTGCGGCGGCCCAGTTCGGTGTATTGGGCCCATTGCAGGTGCGCATGGGCGATGAATCGCTGCCGTTGGGCACACCGAAGCAGCGTGCGGTGCTGGCGATGTTGATCGTCAATGCGAATCGACCAGTGGGCATCGACTCACTCATCGGTGCCGCATGGGATCAGCGGCCGCCGCAGGGAGCGCGGGCCACGCTGCATGCCTACATCTCCAACTTGCGTCGGCTCATGAGCGACGCGGGTATTGACCGTTCCGTGCTGGCCAGCACACCGCCGGGCTATCAACTGTCCATCAGCGACGATCAGTACGACTTTGGCCGCTTCATCGCCGAGAGAAATGCCGGTGTGCAGGCCGCAGCCGACGCGCAGTTCGAGCAGGCCAGCCAACACCTGTTGGCCGCGCTTGGCCAGTGGCGCGGCCCGGTTCTCGAGGACCTGAGCGACTTCCACTTCGTGGAGACCCTGGCCGCGGCGATCGATGAGGAGAGGGTTCTTGTCTACATCGCGCGTGCCGAAGCCGAAATCGCATGCGGTCGACCGCATAACGTGATCGCGGAGCTGGAGGCCTTGACTGCCAGGCATGGCTATCGGGAACCGTTGTGGGCGCAGTTGATTACCGCCTACTACTTGTCCGACCGTCAGTCAGATGCGCTGGACGCGTACTTGCGGCTGAAAGCGCTACTCGCGGAAGACTTGGGCATCGACCCGAGCTGGACGATCCGGGAGCTCTACGAGCGGATTCTGCGTCAGGAGCCGTTGGACGCTCGCAAGGTTGCCCAATCGCACGCCGAGGACACCATTGTCGCCCAATCGGACAACGCAATCCGAGTCCGCCGGACTGCGACGGCCGCACTGATCGGCGCGGACGGGCGACGCTATCCGTTAGCCGGCATGGCCACCCGGATTGGTCGCAGCCCCCACAACGACATCGTGCTGTCCGACGCCAAGGTCAGCCGCCACCACGCCGTTATCGCCGATGACGGTCGGACGATCCTCATCACGGATCTGGGATCGGCGAACGGAGTCCGGGTGCGCCGGAAACGTATCGACCCCAGCGCCGAACTGCGCGATGGCGATCGCATTCGGATCGGCGACGAAGAATTCACGCTCGAGACCGGGGCCGGACCCGCCTCGCCGTAGCCGGTAGTCGGGTGAGCCGCCCGTTAAGGATCCAGTAAGCGCTGTACCGCACCGTGAGCGAGCGCAGGTGTTGCACCGCAACACCGCACCCTCACGAAAGGACAATGCAGATGAAGATTCTGCCCACCAGCATCGAGGAACAAATCGACCGCGTCGATCGCAATCGCAGCCTGATCATCGGGATCAGCGCGGGACTGCTCGCTTTCTGGTGCCTCTACCGGGTGCTGTGGTCGATCTATCTCTCGCTGACGTACGACTTCTTGTTCGGGTCGCTGGTGTTCTCCATTGTGCTGTGGGGTGTGATCGGCGTCGCCGCGACGATTGCAGCCACCGGATTTCTCACTCGCTACGCCAAGCGACTTTGAGCCGGAAGATGGCCAACTCGTATCGGCCCGAGCCCCCACAGTTGCTGCCCACCAACGTCTCCGACGGGCGCGCGCCGGGTGTGTACTACCGCATCGACGGAGAGTTGGTACCGGTGCTGCACATCTGGCTCGACGGCAGTGTGCCGGTGTTTTTCGAGCACCATGTCATTTTGTGGAAGGACCCTGGGCTCGATATCGGGCTCAGGGGCAAGGGTGCGCTCAAGCGGATGATCGCGGGCATGCAACTGCTGATGACCGAAGCGCGTGGGCCGGGCCAGGTCGCGTTTTCGCGCGACGGCACCGGCCACGTCTTTCCGCTGCATTTGCGGCCAGGCGCTGCGGTCGAGGTTCGCGAGCACCAATACCTGGCGGCCACCGGCAATTTGGAGTATGGATACACCCGCCAGAAGGGGATCCGAAACATGTTGTTCGGCTCGACCGGGTTCTTCGTGGACCGGTTCGCCGCGACACAGTCAGAGGGCGTGGTGTGGCTGCACGGCTACGGAAACGTTTTTGAAAAAGTTCTTGCCCCCGGTGAGCAGATCGATGTGGAGCCGGGAAGTTGGATCTTCCACGACGAAAGTGTCCGGATGGATCCACAGGTTTATGGACTTCGGACCGGAATGTTTGGTGGCAGTGGCAATCTCGTCTTCAATCGCTTCACCGGTCCCGGTCGGGTCGGACTTCAGTCGATGTACGTGGAAATGTCCGGCGACGTATCGACGTGACTGTGCTGGCCCAGCCCTGCAACCCGATTGCGACATCGCCGTCGACCCCACAAGCGGCACACTGATCGCGACGCATCCGCGCAACTGCACCGTATCGATACTCGACTCGGACGATCCGACGCTGCCGCTGCCATCCGGTTGGACGGTGATCCGGTGGCCGTCGCAGTGGCAGTCGGTCGCGCGTTTGTCTTGACCACGTCGGCAAGCCACAACGCCGTCGCCGTGCTCGACATGAACAGCAAGTTCGTCGTATCGGTCCACGTGGGCGACGTGACAGTGCTTCCCGTCGCTACACCGGTGCTTCAGGCGGTGGCCGGCTGATGTGGACGGGTCCGCGTTAAGGATCCATAAAGCCCCGTGCCGCACTGTGATTAGGCATCACGTCCACAACACAAACAAGGAGTCATCAATGAAACGCGAAATCCTGATCATGGCCGGTACGGCCGCGACCCTCGCCACGGTGAT
>DATAZN010000506.1:0-8920 GCA_036272035.1 Mycobacterium sp.
TAGTGCGCCAACTCGATTGCGGCGGACTTGGTGAACATGATGACCGCCGCCTTGGACGCGCGATACGTCATCACGCCGCCGCCGGCCTGGATGCCGCCGATCGACGACATGTTGATGATCGACCCGCCGCCGCTGGTCGCCATCTGGCGGGCGGCGTCGCGGGTACCGGCCATCACGCCAAGGACGTTGACCGACATGACGCGCTGGAAGTCGGCCAGGTCGTCGTCGAGGAAGCTGCGGTGCATCTTGCTCGAGACTCCGGCGTTGTTCACCATGACGTCGAGCCGGCCGAAGGTCTCGACGGCCCCTGCGATCAGCGCACCGATCTGGTCGGGGTGCGAGACGTCGGCCGACCGGAAAACCACGTCTCCGCCCAGCTTGCCGGCCAATTCTTCACCACGCTCACGCTCGACGTCGGCGATCACCACCCGCGCGCCCTCCGACAAGAACTTCTCGACGATTCCGGCGCCGATGCCGGAGGCACCTCCGGTGACGATCGCGGCCTTGCCGAGCAGTTCATTGACCATGCCAACGAGTTAATCGGCGCGACCTCGGTTAAGTCAAGCGATTGATTTATTGCGTCCATAGCGGCCCTACAGACCGCGGTGCTACGTTCGGCTTGGTGAGCCGGTTTGTTAACTTCGAATCCTCACGGCGTTGGCCAAGAACAGCCACGCTTCCGTATGTCGGGACTGTGTCGTGGCCCGTCCTGGCCTCGTGGCCCAGATTAAGTACCGATCAGCCCGACCGTTCAAAGGAACTGATTTGAGATTCAACCGATTTGGCGCTGCAGTCGGCGTGCTGGCTACCGGCGCGCTCGTGCTGTCCGCGTGTGGAAACAACAACACCACCAATCAAGGCGGTGCGACCTCCGGTGCGTCTTCGTCGCAGGCGAACGTGAGCTGCGGTGGCAAGCACACGCTGAAGGCCAGCGGATCCACCGCCCAGGCAAATGCGATGGCGCGGTTCGTCAACGCATTCGAGCAGGCATGCTCAGGTCAAACCCTGAACTACACGGCGAACGGCTCAGGTGCTGGAATCAATGAGTTCGTCGGCAACCAAACCGATTTCGGTGGATCGGACGTGGCGCTGAGCGACGACGAGCACGGCAAAGCGCAGCAGCGGTGCGGGTCGCCCGCATGGGATCTGCCGGTGGTGTTCGGGCCGATCGCGGTGACCTACAACGTCACCGGCGTGACCTCGCTGAACCTGGACGGACCGACCACGGCGAAGATCTTCAACGGCACCATCAAGACGTGGAATGACCCGGCGATCACCGCGCTCAACGCCGGAACCGCGCTACCGGATCTGCCGATCCACGTGGTTTTCCGCAGCGACCAGTCCGGAACAACAGACAATTTCCAGCAGTACCTCGACGGCGCATCCGATGGTGTGTGGGGCAAGGGCCACGGCAAGTCGTTCAACGGCGGCATCGGTGAAGGCGCCAAGGGCAACGACGGCACCTCGGCGGCCATCAAGAACACTCCCGGGTCGATCACCTATAACGAATGGTCGTTCGCCCAGGCCCAGAAGCTCAACGAGGCCAAGATCGTCACGTCGGCAGGACCCGATCCCGTTGCGATCAGCTCCGATTCGGTCGGCAAGACGATCGCCGGGGCAAAGATCAAGGGGCAGGGCAACGACCTGATCCTGGACACGTTGTCGTTCTACAAGCCCACGCAGCCGGGCGCTTACCCGATCGTGTTGGCGACGTATGAAGTTGTCTGCTCGAAGTATTCGGACAGCCAGGTCGGCACGGCCGTCAAGGCGTTCCTGCAGGCGACCATCGGGCCCGGCCAGAATGGCTTGGCGGACAACGGATACATCCCGATCCCCGACGCCTTCAAGTCGAGGCTGTCAACCGCGGTCAACGCCATCGCTTGATCAAGGGCCATCATGTCCACCGCGACAGCGCCCGCGCGCAGCGCCGGCGACGGAGCTAAGGCACGGGCGGGCGACCGGCTTTTCAAGTCGGTCGCCGCCCTCGCCGGTTCGACGATCACGATCGTTATCGGACTGATCGCGATATTCCTGCTAATCCACGCGATTCCAGCACTGCGCGCCAACCACGCGAATTTCTTCACCAGCGCGCAGTTCAATACCGTCGACAGCAACAAGCTGGCGTTCGGCGTCCGCGACCTGTTCATGGTGACGCTGCTGAGCTCGCTGTGGGCGATGGCCTTGGCCGTGCCGATCGCGATCGGCATCGCGGTGTTCCTGACCCAGTACGCGCCGCCGAGGTTGTCACGCCCCTTCGGCGCAATCGTCGATCTGCTCGCCGCGGTGCCGTCGATTGTCTTCGGGCTCTGGGGAATCTTTGTGCTGGCACCACAACTCGAACCGATCGAGTCCTTGCTCAACCGAGAGCTGGCATGGTTTTTTCTGTTCAAGGCCGGCGACGTGTCCCTGGCCGGTGGCGGCAACATCTTCACGGCGGGCGTTGTGCTCGCGGTAATGGTCCTGCCCATCATCACCTCGGTGTCGCGGGAAGTGTTCCGGCAGACGCCGACCAGCCACACTGAAGCCGCACAAGCCCTGGGTGCGACGAAATGGGAAGTGGTGAGGATGACGGTGCTGCCGCACGGCCGTAGCGGTGCCATCGCCGCGTCGATGCTGGGGTTGGGCCGCGCACTGGGCGAAACCGTGGCGGTGCTGATCATCCTGCGTGCGTCCGCTTCCGCCGGTCATTGGTCTCTGTTCGACGGTGGCTACACCTTCGCATCGAAAATTGCCTCTGCGGCAAGTGAATTCAGCGAACCACTGCCCACCGGCGCCTACATCTCGGCTGGATTCGTGCTGTTCGTCCTCACCTTCCTCGTCAACGCGGTCGCGCGCGGGATCGTCGGCAGGGCGGTCAAGATATGAGCGCCCCCACCCTCGATTTGCCAGTCAAAACGGCTGCAGTTCAATCGATCAGTCTCAGTCGGCGGATCAAGAACAAGATCGCGGCAACATTTTTCCTGGTTTCGTTCGGTATCGCGTTGGTACCGCTGATCTGGGTGCTGTGGATTGTTGTCGAACGGGGCGGGTATGCGATCACTCGGCCCGGATGGTGGAGCCACTCGTTACGCGGTGTGCTGCCAGAGCAGTTTTCCGGCGGGGTCTATCACGCCCTGTACGGCACCGTGGTGCAGGCCGCGGTAGCGGCAATCATCGCTGTGCCACTGGGCTTCATGACGGCGGTGTACCTGGCCGAGTACCGATCTGGCCGACTGGCCAAATTCACCACCTTCATGGTCGACGTGCTCGCCGGACTGCCCTCGATCGTGGCGGCGCTGTTCATCTTCAGCCTGTGGATCGCCACCATGGGATTCGAGCAGAGCGCCTTCGCGGTGTCACTCGCGCTGGTCCTGCTGATGTTGCCGGTCGTGGTGCGATCGAGCGAGGAGATGCTCAGGCTGGTGCCACAAGATCTGCGAGAAGCCAGCTATGCGTTGGGAATTCCCAAGTGGAAAACGATCATGCGCATCGTCGTCCCGATCGCGATGCCGGGCATAATCACCGGCGTGCTGCTGTCGATCGCGCGGGTGATGGGCGAAACCGCCCCGGTATTGGTGTTGGTCGGTTACAGCCGGTCGATTAACTTCGACATCTTCAACGGCAACATGGCGTCGTTGCCGTTGTTGATCTACTCCGAACTCAACAACCCCGAACACGCCGGCTTCCTGAGGGTTTGGGGCGCAGCACTGACACTGATCATCGTGGTGGCGGTGGTGTACCTGGTGGCGGCGCTAGCCAACCGGCTGATCGCCATCCGGCGTCGTTGAGCCGATCCAGATCTATCCCGAACATCCGGCGACACGGAGCTTGAGCACCCTGTCGTTGCCGCGGTCGGCGACGTACACGTTGCCGTCTTTGTCCAGCGCCAGCTGCAGCGGCGTGTTGAGACCGTTGAGCGCCAACGGAGTTGGAGTATCCGAGCCGGGAGGAAGTTTCAATACCTGATTGTTGTCGTGCTCGCTGACATAGACATTGCCAGCGCCGTCCACGACGACGCCCCACGGCACCGTGAGCCCGGGGATCGGCAGGACTGTCTGTTCGTTTGAGCCGGCGTCCAGCTTCACCACTCGGTTGTTGTCGGAGTCGGTGACGTACACGTTGCCGGCGCCGTCGACCGCAACGCCATCGGGGTTGTTGAGACCGGTGAACGGCAGCACGGTTGGGGTGTTGGTGCCGGCCGGTAATTTCACCACCCGGTCGTTCCCCCGGTCGGCGACGTACACGCTGCCGGCGGAGTCAACCGCGAGCCCTTCGGGATAGCTGAGGCCGGTAAAGGGCAGCTGCGTCTGGTTGTTCGAGCCGGCGGCCATCTTCACGACCCGATGGTTGAAGTCGGTGACATACACTGCGCCCGCCGAGTCAACGGCCACCGCCTGCGGCTGGTACAGGCCGGTGAACGGCAACACCGCCGGGGTGTCCGACCCGGGTGTCAACTTCACCACCCGGCCGTACATGCCCTGATTGGTGACATACACCGCGCCGGCGGGATCCACCGCCACCCCGCCGGGTGACAGGCGGAAGTTGAGTCCGTTGAACGGCAGCACGTTTTGTCCACAGGACTCGGCGGCCGGTCCACCGTGCGGCCGCACTACATACCCGAAGACGGCGACGAGGAGCACCGCGGCAGCGCCGATGATCATCCACAGCCTGCGTCGGTCGCGCCGTTGCGGCGGAGGGGAACTGAAGTCGGGTTGCTGGGTGGCGTTCGGTCGACCAGGTAGCGAACCGCCGGAGTGAAGACCCCAATCATCGGCACCGGCGGGCGGTGCAGACCAACTCCTCGCACCCGCGGCGGCCGCCGCCGGACGAGCCATGGTGTGAGCACTGGCGGCATCCTCGCCGTGCTGCAGAATACTTTCGGCCTGGTGCTGCTCGGACACGGTCAGCGCGTGCAACGCGGCGTTGGCCAATTCACCGGCACTGCGGTAACGATCCTCGGGATTCTTGGCCATGCCTTGGGCGATCACTTGATCGAGAGCCGCCGGAACCTGCCCGGGGCGCAGCTGGCTGGGCCGCGGGGCAGGCTCCATCAGATGCGCGGCGACCAACCGCTCGATGCTGTCGGCGCGGAAAGGTGGTGCCCCGGTTAGACATTCACCCAAAACACATGCCAGCGAATAGATGTCGGAGCGATAGGTGACTTGATGGTCGCTGAACCGCTCGGGGGCCATGTACTTATACGTTCCCAGCGCCATACCGGCTTGGGTCAATCCGGGGTCGGTGTCGGCGCGGGCAATGCCGAAATCCAACAGGTAAGCGAAATCATCGCCGGTGATCAGGATGTTCTCCGGCTTCACGTCGCGGTGCGTGACGCCGCCGGCGTGCGCGGCGTCCAGCGCCGCAGCGACCTGACGCAAGATGGCCACCGCACGTGGCGCACTCATCGGCCCGGTCCGTTTCAGGACGGTAGCTAAGTTGGCGCCGTCGATCAGGCGCATGTCCAGATAGAGCTGCCCGTTGATCTCGCCGTAATCGTGAATGGGCACGACGTGGGGCTCAGTCAACCTCCCGGCCGCGCCGGCCTCGCGTTGCATCCGGGCACGGAACATCGGGTCGTCCGAGAAGTCCGGCGATATCAGCTTGAGTGCCACCACCCGGCCCTTGCGGGTGTCCTCGGCCTCGTAGACCTCCCCCATCCCGCCGCGTCCCAGCAGTCGCATCAGCCGGTAGGGCCCGAACCAGGACCCGATCTGTGCACCCGGTTGACTGCCGGTCACCGTCGACGCTCCATCACGAGATCCCGTTCACAGCGGCCGACAGTTTCGATTGAAACGAGCTCGGCATGGGGATGTATCCGTATTGATCCAAGCCGTCCTGGCCGGCTCCAATTGTGGCTTGCATGAATGCTCTTACCGCCGCACCCGTCGCGGAATCCGGGTACTTCGAGCAAACGATTTCATACGTCGCGAGCACGATCGGATAGGCGCCGGCCTGCGATGGCTTGTAGAACGACGACGTGTCGACCACCAGGTCGTTGCCCTGACCAGCGAACTTCGCCCCGGCGATCGTCTTGCCGACCGAGTCAGCCGTGATCGTCACCGGGTCCGGGCCGGCCGACGTGAGGATCTGGGCCATGCTCAACTGGTGGCCCACCGCAAACGACCATTCGTTGTAGGTGATTGACCCTTCGGTTGCCCGCAGAGCCGTCGATGTGCCCTCGTTCCCGGTCGCGCCCTGACCGACGCCGCCGTTGAACGTCTCCTCGGTGCCTTTGCCCCAGGCGCCGTCGGATGCGGCATCGAGATACTTCTGGAAGTTGTAGGTAGTGCCCGACTTGTCGTCGCGGAACACCACGTTGATCGGCGTTGCGGGCAGGTTGACGTCGGCGTTGAGCGCCTTGATGGCCGGATCGTTCCAGGTTTTGATACTGCCGTTGAAGATTTTGGCCGTGGTCACGCCGTCGAGATTCAAGGTATTCACGCCGTCGAGGTTGTAGGTGACCGCGATCGGGCCGAACACCGCGGGCAGGTCCCAGGCGGGCGACCCGCAGCGCTGTTGGGCCCGGTCGGGTTCGCCCTTCGCCGGGTCCAGCGGTTTGTCGGAGCCGGCCAGATCGGTCTCGTTGTCGACGAACTGCTGCACGCCCTTGCCCGAGCCATTCGCGGTGTAGTCCAACGTGTAACCCGGACAGGCGCGGATGTAGGCGTAGACGAACTGCTCGATCGCGTTCTCCTGCGCCGTTGAGCCGCTGGCCTGCAGCTTCTTCTTACCGCCACAGGTGACAGGTACCGCCGGTGGCCCGGAGGCCGATGTCGAGGTGCTGCCGCTGCTACCACACGCCGATAGCGCCAGGGCGCCCGTGACCAGCAGGCTCAGCGCCGCGGTACACCGGCTGACCTTCACAAGGGCTCCTCTCGACGACGGGCACGACGTTAACAGCAAACCGCGGCGAGCTTAATAAAAGATTAATGCCAGCTTTGCGCCGGCTTTGCGTGCAGCCGCTCAGACCTCGACAGTTGCCAGAAAGTCCAGCAAAAGCGCATTCATGTCGGCGGGCTGCTCGATCTGCGGACAGTGCCCCGCAGCATCGATGACGGCCGATCGCCCCTTCGGAAGCTGGTCAGCGATCTCCTTCGCCCATCCGGGCGGTAGCAGTTTGTCGCAGGCACCCTCGACCACCAGCGCCGGAACCGCGACGCGCTGGTAGGCACGTTTGCTCGACGGTGCCGGTGGCGGTGCCGCGCCCGGCCGCCGGAACCGCGCCGCGGCGAGCGTCTCCCACGCCCCCGGGGCGATGCTGGATTCGTAGCGGCGCTGGACGTAGTCCTCGTCGGCCGGATATTTCGGATCGTGGAAGAGCGCCTCGACGATCCGGCGCATGGCCGGCACCGTGGCGTCGTAGTCGTACAGCGCCTCCATGTGCTGGTTGCGCTGAATTTCGCCGCCGCCGCAAATGGCCACCAGACTCCGCACCGACAACAGCGGCGATTCCGACGCGGCGTCGACGAGCAAGTTGATCGCACCCATCGAGTTGCCGACGAAATGTGCCGAGCCGACGCCGAGTTCGGCGCAGAACCGCGCGATATGCCGTATCCGCATTCCCCGGCCGTCGTTGAAGTCGATGACCTTGGCCGACTGCCCGAAACCCAACATGTCCGGCGCCAGCACTCGATAGCGCTCAGCGAGTGCGGGTATCGTTGCCTCCCAGCTAATTTCAGCGCTGATCCCGAATTCACCGCCGTGCAGCAGCACCACCGGGTCGCCGTGGCCGGCCTCCAGGTAGCTGGTCAGCAGACCGTCGATCACGATGGTCTTGGACTCAATCGGCACTGCAGGCTCCTCAGTTCGGGTCAAGCGGACCAACGGGTTTGGTGGTCGTGGCATGCACGAGCAATTCAGCCAGCTGCTTGGGCCGAGAGAGGAACGGAGAATGCGACGTGTCGATGGTCAACGGCTCGACGCCGAGTCGCTGAGCGACGACATCTGCCAGCCATCGGGGCATCGAGCGGTCCTGCTCACAACGGATGTAGCTGCGTGGCAGGTCCGCCTGCCAGAAATATGGCGTGGACACTGGCGCAACCGTGGTTTCGCCGAAGCGTTCGGGGCCAAGCCGTTCGAAAGCCCAACGCGCGGTCTGCTCGTCACAGTCATGCCAGAAGTACTCCCACGCCCCCTCCAGGTTCGCGAAGCTCATCGCGCCGTCTTCACTGAAACTTAGATAGCTCAGCATCTTTCCTGCGTCGCCGTCGAACTCACCGTCTTCGGCGTTGCGCATCGTCATGGCCTCGGGGTAGCTACGACCTTCCCGCGGCAGGGCGGCGGCGAGGTAGACGATGTGACTGACCAGGTCGGTCGCAACATCCGCAGCCAGCGTCGCATCGAACCCGCCGCCGGAATGCCCGACCAGGACGTCGCCAGGCTGGAGAGCCGAGACGATGGCATCTCTGCGGTTGTCCAGTGTCGACTCCTCGTCCAACCGGTCGCCGTGACCGGGAAGGTCGACCGCTGCCGCGGCGTGGCCGAGTCGCTCGAGTTCAGGGATCGTGCGACGCCAGCACCATGCGGCATGAAACCCGCCATGCACCAGTACAAACCGCATTGTCCGCATCCTTACTTGATCGCGATGGGATTCACCGGAGAACCCACCGCGCCAACGATTCTCAATGGCGGAGCGATGAGCTGAAACTCATACACTTCGTCGGCACCGCAGTCCGCCGCCAGTGCGGTGAGATCCCAGTACTCGCCGAGCATCAACCCCATATCGCGCAGGCACAGCATGTGCATCGGCAGCATTGTTCCCTTGACACCGGATACCGGGTCTTCGACCATGAGGTTATCGGCGGCCACCGCCGCGATGTCGTGGTCGTGCAGCCAAGACGCACACTGCCAGTCCAGTCCCGAGCCGGGTTCGCTGCCGTTGCCGGTCTGTAAAAACCTTGCCCACCAGCCGGTTCTGACCAGCACGATGTCGCCGCGCCCA
>DATAZN010000507.1:0-13314 GCA_036272035.1 Mycobacterium sp.
CCCCAGCGCGGAGGTGTCCACGCAGCTGGCGATCGAGTACCTGGAGCAGTCGCCCGCGGCTCGCGCCGCCCGCAAACGGGCTGAAGCCCAGCTCACTGGACCCGAGGGATAACCCAGCGCGGCATCGTTGCCACGATCCCGACTAGACAGCCCACCCGCGCCACCTCCGAGGGCCGGAATGCCGGCCGCCGGGCTCGCCCAGCATCACAGCGGTGGTGTGCTTCGCCCAGCGGCGCCGCGACCAAGGTGCCCGAACAATGCCGGATCTGCCTCGTCGTCCTCAAAGAACACCGACCTGCTGTTTACGGCGATAATCAGCGGGTTCTCAAGGGGCTCATCGAGATCCGAGTACTTGCCGCCCTTTCTCACTCAGGGCATTGCGAATCCGATCGACGTTGTCGGTGAACGCGGCGCCCGAGGTCCGTCGTTGTAGGAGCCCATGTGTTGTGGGAGCCCTGTCTGGCCGCAACGCCTCGAATGAGCAAGTCGCACTGCACGCTTCGCGGTTTCCGCAGGCATCTGGGCGGAAAGTCCGAGCAAGCAATCACGGCGCGCGGCCCCGGTGCGACCGTACCCGCCGTAAGCTGCGATTCAGCACCTACGACACACAACGGCGAGCATGGCCCATGGACCGACCTAGCGGCTTTCTGCGCCGGCCGCGACGCACCTTCCGCGACCGTCGCGAAGCCGGTCGCGTGCTGGCCAAGGAATTGGCGTCGTATCGCGGTAAAGCCGGGCTCCTCGTTCTCGGGCTGGCCCGCGGCGGCGTGCCGGTCGGTTGGGAGGTCGCCGCGGCCCTGGGTGCAGAGCTGGACGTCTTCCTGGTGCGGAAGCTGGGCGTGCCGCAGTGGTCCGAACTGGCGATGGGGGCGTTGGCCAGCGGCGGCGGCGTGGTGATGAACGACAACGTGGTGTCGAGCCTGCGTATCAGCGACGAGCAGGTGCGCACGGTCGTCGAACGCGAAGCCGCCGAACTCATTCGCCGCGAACACGCTTACCGGGGCGAGCGACCGGCTGCCGACCCGCGCGGCCGGACGGTGATCGTGGTTGACGACGGGATCGCCACCGGTGCGAGCATCCTCGCCGCGGTGCGAGCGCTGCGGGCCGCCGGCCCCGACTCGATCGTGGTCGCCGTGCCGGTGGGTCCGCGGTCGGTGTGTCAAGTGCTGGCCGAGGAGGCCGACGACGTGGTGTGCGCGACGATGCCGGACGAATTCGACGCGGTGGGCCAGGTTTTCGTCGACTTCCATCAAGTCAGCGACGACGAGGTCCGCGACTTGTTGGCGACCCGGCCCGGCTCCTAGGAGGTTTTGTGGTCGTCGCTGACGCTGTCGTCGCTCGCACCGTCAGCTTCTTCGTCGATGGCGTCCGCAGGGTAATCGGCTGCCTCGTCGTCATCGTGTGGCTCCGGGCCGTCGGCTGAGCCCGGTCCATGGCTTGCCGGACCCGCCCCCCGGCGCTGACGTTCCTGCAGAGCGTCGATGATCAACAACAGGACGCCCAGCACACTGGCGCCGATACATACCCAGGCGACCAATTCGTTGCTGGTGATCACCGCGAACACCAGCGCGGCAAGGCCGATCACCGCTAGTACCAGCGAGATAATCAGCACCGGTTAACCTCCAGCCGACGGGGCGACATTGCCAACAGTGCAGGATACCGACCGCTGGTGCCGGCATCTCCGACCGGCCTAGTTATTACCCCGATTGAACTGGTTGAACCCTGCAGCGTCGTTGGTGGCGCTGGAATCGACCGGCGCAGCCGAGCCACGCTGTCCGAGCTCCTCGAGCTGAGACTCGAGGTAGGTCTTGAGCCGGGTGCGGTACTCCCGTTCGAAGGTGCGCAGCTGCTCGAGCCGACCCTCGAGAACCGTCCGCTGCTGGTTGATCGTGCCCATGATCTCGGAGTGCTTACGCTCGGCGTCGGCTTGCAATGCATCGGCCTTCTCCTGGGCCTGACGCAGCTGGGTCTCAGAGCGGGTCTGCGCGTCGGCCAGCAGGGCGTCGGCACGCTGACGGGCCTCGGAGACCGTGGTCTCGGCTTCGCGACGAGCGTCGCCGACGATCTGCTCGGCGTTGGCCCGGGCGTCAGACATCAACTTGTCCGACTCGGCCTTGGCGGTGCCGGTCAGCCGGTCAGCGGTGTCCTGGGCCAGGGCGAGAACCCGCGCCGCCTTCATGGCCTGCTCCTCGCCGAGTTGCGGGGAGGCGATGGGAGCGGGGGCAGCTGCGGCAACGGGTTGCGGCGCCGGTTTGACCGGCTCGGGCTCGGGCTCGTACACCGGAATGGATTGGGTGGGTTGAGCACTGGCGCCACCGGCCCGGGCGCCGGCCAGCTCTTGGTCCAGCTCTGCAACCCGCTGACGCAGATCGGAGTTCTCCTCGATCAGCCGGGTCAGCTCGTTCTCGACCAGGTCGAGGAAGGCGTCGACCTCGTCCTCGTTGTAACCACGCTTGCCGATGGGCGGCTTACTGAACGCCACATTGTGGACGTCTGCGGGTGTCAGCGGCATTCTTAGCCCCCTTGAGTGTGGACAGCCAAACCGTCCAGGAAAGTGTAAGACGGGATGAACGGTTTCGTAGCCATGTTGCAACTGCGGCCCATCCTGTCACACCAGACCCGCCGGTTGCCGAAACGGTCAATAAATAAGACCGAATTTCACAGTCTAAGAAAGCGCCAAATCATCGCCATATCCGAACCCAATCCGGGCCTGGCAAACTGCTTCAGCCGAGTAATCGACGGCCACCCGCGGCAGGCCTGGCGGATTCAGCCCTGATAATCCAGCGCCATCGTCATACCGATGAACGCCACCAACAGCAGCACCATGATGGACAGGTCGAAGCGCACGGCACCAACGGTGAGCTGCGGTATCAGCCGCCGCAGCAGATTTACCGGCGGATCGGTGACCGACAAAATGATCTCGAGGATCACCACCGTGAGGCCGCGCGGATGCCAATCGCGGCTGAAAGACCGGATGAACTCAACGACCACGCGCGCGATCAGCAGTAGCCAGAAGATGAACAGCGCAAAACCAATGATGTGCACAAGCAGCGTCAACTAGAGCCCGACCTTAGTGATGAAGATGTGACCTCGGCGACAGCCTCAGCAGCCGCCAAATGGCAGCCTACCGGCTCGGACGCTGCCCTGCCGCGCGGCTATTGGTAGGCGTAGAAGCCAGTCTCGGCGATGCGTCGGCGCTCTTCCGGGGAGACATCGACGTCGGCCGGTGAGAGCAAGAACACCTTGGTCGCGACTTTGTCGAACGAGCCACGCAGCGCGAACGCCAGCCCGGCCGCGAAGTCGACCAGCCGCTTGGCGTCGGCGTTGTCCATCGAGACCAGGTCCATGATCACCGGGGTGCCGTCGCGGAACCGCTCGCCGATGGTGCGGGCCTCGCTGTAGTCCTTGGGCCGCAGCGTGGTGATCTTCGACAGCGGGCTGCTCTCGTCGAACAGCATCGCCATCCGGCGCGGATCCATCGCGAGCGCGCCGCGGGTGGCGCCGCGCAACGATCCGAAGCGCGGACGCCCCGCGTCGGCGCGGTCGTAGTCGGGGCTGCGGAAGCGGGGCTCATCGGCGAACCCGCCGCGATAGCTGCCCGCGCCGTATTCGGCGGGTTCGCCGCGCGGGTCGTCGTACTCGCGACCCTCGTAGCGGCCATACCCGTCATCGGCGAAGCGCTGCCGCGGGTAGCCGCTGCGCGCCGGGGCGTGGTCGTCGTAGTACTCGTCGTCGTAATCCTCCATGGGAGCCATGCCGAAGTACGCCTTGACCTTGTGCAGTGTGCTCATCGCTTGACCCTTCTACAGCTCTGGGGATTCCGGTGTCTGTGATGAAGATGTGACTGGAGTGACTACTGACGGTGACGGTAGTGGTCGTTGACCCAATAACGCGGTACCGACACGCACACACGTCGAACCATGTTTGACCGCGATTTCGAGGTCGTTCGACATACCCGCCGACAATCCGAGCGCGGCCGGGTGGGCCCGACGCACCCGATGGTGTTCCGACTGCAGCAGCGCGAACGCCCGATCCGGCTCCCAGTCCAGCGGCGGTATAGCCATCAGGCCCACCAGCTCAAGGGATTCGGCGGCGTCGGTCTGCGCGCAGATTTCGTCGACGGCACCGGCGTCGGCGACATCTACGCCGCCCCGGGACACGTCGCCATCGAGGCTGATCTGCACGTAGACCCGCAGCGGATTCTTCCGGCGCCCCTCGCTCAGCGCGCCCGCGACCGCGCGGTCGAGCGCCGCGACTACCCGGGTGCTGTTGACCGAGTGGGCGGTGTGCGCCCAGCCGGCTAGCGAGCGGGCTTTGTTGCGCTGGATCTTGCCGACCATGTGCCAATGCGGGCCAGCCGATGCGGCGCCGGCGCCTGCCGGGCCGTCCAGCAACCGAGCGACTTCGTCCACCTTCCCCGCCGCTTCCTGGTCGCGGGATTCGCCGAACGCGGCGCATCCCAATCGCGACAAAATCGCCACATCGGTTGCCGGAAAGAATTTCGTTATAGGCAGAAGTTGAATTTCATCGAGTTTGCGGCCGGCCGCTTCGGCGGCCGCCGCCAGTCGCGACCGTAACGCCGCCAAAGAATCGGCTAATTCCATTTCCCGCTCCGGTCGAGCGGAACGGTTTACCGCTAATGCACTCATTCCATCCACACCACCGAGGCCAGCCGCCCGGTCGGAGCGCCGCGGCGATGGCTGAACAGGTTGGCGTCCTCGACCGTGCACCGCGGGTCGATATCGATGGCGCTCACGCCCAAAGCCTTAAGCTGACAAGCGATTCCGGCCCGAAGGTCCAGCCCCGGCGTGCCCGTCGACGTGGTGGTGCGACTACCGGGCAGCGCTGCCTCCACTTCGTCGGCCATCGCGGCGGGCACTTCATAGTTGCGGCCGCTGACCGCGGGCCCCAGCAGCACCGAGATGTCCGGCTCGTGTGCACCCAGCGACAGCATGGCCTCGACCGCCCGGGCCACCACGCCGTCGCGAGCCCCGACCCGGCCGGCGTGCACGGCCGCGACAACGCCCGCGCGGGCATCGGCCAGCAGCACCGGAACGCAATCGGCGCTGACCACCGCCAGGGCCAGTCGCGGTGTGCGCGTTACCAATCCGTCCGTGTCGTCGAACGCGGTGTCGCGTGGACCGTCTACCACTTCCACGTGGTCACTGTGCACCTGGTTCATCCATACCACCCGGTCAGGGCCGAGTCCGATGGCCGCGGCCAGCCGGATCCGGTTGGCCGCCACGGCAGCCGGGTCGTCGCCGACATGGTCGCCCAGGTTGAAGGTGTCGAACGGCGGCAACGAGACACCGCCTGCCCGAGTGGTGCTGACCCGCCGGATACGAACGCTCACTCGCCCAGTATCCGGCTTGAGCAAGGCCGCTTCGCCTCGACACCGTGTCGCGGCCGTCATCACATCGCGCGGCTAGCGCCGCATGAACGGCGGCACATCGACGTCGTCGTCCTCGCCGCCGATGTCGAAGGTTGCGCCGTTGGTCGGCACCGACACGCTGACTGCGTCGGCGGGCTCGAACAAACTCGAGCTGATCTTGCCGTGTTTACCGGACGCGACCGTCGTCGAGGTATCGCTGTTGCCGACCACCGGCTTTCGGCCCGGTCCGCTCGCGTCGAAGCCCGCGGCGATCACGGTGACCCGTACCTCGTCGCCGAGCGAGTCGTCGATGACCGTTCCGAAGATGATGTTTGCTTCCTGGTGAGCGGCGTCCTGCACCAGCGAGGCCGCTTCGTTGATCTCGAACAAGCCCAGGTCGCTGCCGCCGGCGATGGACATCAGTACACCCTGGGCACCTTCCATCGAGGCTTCCAGCAGCGGCGAGTTGATCGCGATCTCGGCCGCCTTGAGCGCGCGACCGTCGCCACGGGCCGACCCGATTCCCATCAGCGCCGTGCCGGCGCCCGACATGATGCCCTTGACGTCGGCGAAGTCGACGTTGATCAGGCCCGGCGTGGTGATCAGGTCGGTGATGCCCTGCACACCGTTGAGCAGCACCTCGTCGGCGCTGCGGAAGGCGTCCATCAGCGACACCTCGGCATCGCCCATCTGCAGCAGGCGGTCGTTGGGGATCACGATCAGGGTGTCGCAGCTCTCCCGCAACGACGAGATGCCGGTTTCGGCCTGGTTGCCGCGCCGCTTGCCCTCGAAGGAGAACGGCCTGGTGACCACACCGACGGTCAATGCGCCCAGCTTGCGGGCGATGCTGGCAACGACGGGTGCGCCGCCGGTGCCGGTTCCACCGCCTTCGCCCGCGGTGACGAAGACCATGTCGGCGCCGCGGAGCAACTCCTCGATCTCGTCCTTGGCGTCGTCGGCGGCCCTGCGGCCGACCTCGGGGTCGGCGCCCGCGCCGAGCCCCCGGGTGGAGTCGCGACCGACGTCGAGCTTGACGTCGGCGTCGCTCATCAACAGCGCCTGGGCGTCAGTGTTGATGGCGATGAACTCCACGCCCTTGAGTCCCTGCTCGATCATGCGGTTGACGGCGTTGACGCCGCCGCCGCCTATCCCGACGACTTTGATGACGGCCAAATAGTTGTGCGGCGGGGTCATCATTCTTGTTCCTCCCTGGTGGGACTTGCCTAAAGCGAACCGCCTCGGCAAACCTAAACCTCAAGTAAAGCATTAGAGTTATGTCAAGTTGATTCGCGCAAACAGAACGGTATTGCCGTCGCGCACGGTATCGATGCAGGCGCGCCGACGCGCGTCGGGCGAATTTCGGGCGAATTTGTGCCATGACCAACGCCCAGTTCGGCAGTGCTACTTACCTGACGGTCGGCAGATCCGGGCTGGAGACGTCATAGGTCCGCCCCGGCCGGGTCAGCAGGGCGGCCAACTTCTGCGCCTTTTCCTCAGTGCGCTCGTTGGTCCCCCAGATCACCGTGCGCCCGTCGGCAAGGGTCAGCGTGATCGACGCGACCGACGGCGCGGCGATCCGGCTCACCTGAGCGACGACCTCGGGCCGCAGCGCGGTCAATACCGCGAGCGCAGCCTTGGTCGCCGGATCGGTCGGTCCGGGATTGTCGACGTCGATGTAGGGCAGCGACGGCGGTGGCGGCGCGGTCGCGAAGTCCACGCCGTCGCGGTCGAACAGATGCGGGCCGTCAGGAAAGTCTTTGACCACCAATGGAATTCGCTCGACGATGATGATCCGTAGCGCCGACGGGTAATCGCGCTGCACTCGCGCGCTGGCCACCCGGCGGATCGCCGCCACCCGGTCGGCGACGCCGTCGGTGTTGATCTGCAGGAGCGGCGTGCCGAGCCGGACCTGAGCCACGTCGAGCACCTCGTCGCGGGTGATCGCCCCGATACCGGTGACAATGATGCTGCGCGCCGACATCACCGGCGTGAAGTACAGGATCAGCCCCACCGCGGTGGTGGCCACGATCAGCAGCAGCGATAGCAGGAACAGCTTCAGGCCCCGGACCGCTCCGCGCGCAACGGGTTTGGATGTAGCCGCAGGTCGCCCACGCGCAACGCGTTTCGCCTCGCGGCGGGCTTCTTCGATCGCCACCGCGCGCGCCTGGGCCTCGCGCCGCTCGGCGCGTTCCCGACGGGCCCGTCGACGTGGCCCCTCTATCGCGTCGTCGGTCTGCTCCTGCTCTGCGGCGGTGCCGTCGTCGCCGTCGGATGACGCGGCGGCTTCGATCGGCCCGGTCGCCGTGTTTTCGCCGACGGGATCGGCGTCGGGCGTCACGCCGTCCGGCTCGGTCACCGCGACTCCCCCGGCCGGCCCGGCGCGCCGCGGTTGGCCCGCACCTGCAGTGCCGTGACGATCTCAGGTGCGAGCATGGTGACGTCGCCGGCGCCCATGGTGACGACAACATCACCGGGCGCCGCCGTCGCGGCCACCGCTTCGGCGACCGACGAGAAATCGGGCAGATACTGCACCGGGACGCTGACGTGCTCGGCGACACTCGCCCCGCTCACCCCGGCGATGGGCTGTTCGCGTGCGCCGTAGACGTCGAGCACGAAAACCTGATCGGCCGCGTCGAGCGCCGCACCGAACTCAGCGGCGAAAGCCTGTGTCCGCGAATACAAATGCGGCTGGAACACCACCAGGGAGCGGCCGGCGCCGGTCTGCTCCAGCAGCGTGCGCACCGCCTCCAGGGTGGCGCTGACCTCCGTCGGATGGTGCGCATAGTCATCGAAAACCCTTACCCCGGAGGTGGTTCCGATCAGCTCGAAACGGCGGCGCACTCCCTCGAAACCGGCCAGCCCGTCCAGCACGCAGTCGGCGGGAGCGCCGATCTCGATGGCTGCCAGCATCGCACCCAGCGCGTTGAGCGCCATGTGCCGGCCCGGCACCGACAGCCGCATCACCCATGGATGGATTTCGCCGTCGAGCTTGACGTGTGCGACCGCCTCGGTGCCCTGTTGTTCCCACGACAACAACGTGCCGGCCAGCTTGTGGTCCGGACCGTCGTACGACGAGCCGTACCGCAGCACCCGGATCCCCAGCGCCGCAGTGCGATCGGCCAGCGCGGCGGCGCCCAGGTCATCAGTGCAGACCACGAGCGCACCGCCTGGGGCGATGCGCTCCGCGAAGGAATCGAAGACCGCGATGTAGGCGTCTGGACTGCCGAAAAAGTCGAGATGGTCTAACTCGATGTTGGTGACCACGGCGACATTCGGGGTGTATTCCAGCAGCGAGCCGTCGCTTTCGTCGGCCTCGGCGACGAAGCAGTCGCCGCTGCCGTGGTGGGCGTTGGTGCCTGCCTCGCCCAGCTCACCGCCGACGGCGAAGGATGGGTCCCGGCCGCAATGCTGCAGGGCCACGATCAACATCGACGTCGTGGTCGTCTTGCCGTGCGTGCCGGTCACCATCAAAGTGGTTCGGCCAGCCATCAGCTTGGCCAGTACCGCCGGCCGCAGCACTACCGGGATGCCGCGACGACGGGCCTCGACGAGTTCGGGGTTGGTCTTCGGGATCGCGGCGTGAGTGGTGATAACCGCCGTCGCGCCGCCCGGCAGCAGATCCAGCGACGACGCGTCGTGGCCGATCCGGATCAGTGCGCCACGCGCCCGCAACGCGCGGACACCACGTGTCTCCTTGGCATCAGACCCCGACACCATGCCGCCGCGGTCCAGCAGGATGCGGGCGATCCCCGACATGCCGGCTCCCCCGATGCCGACCATGTGCACCCGCTGTAGCTCGGGGGGCAGCTGCGCGGACTTCATCGGCACCACTCCTCGACCCCGACGGCGCCGGCGTCATCGTCGCCGGTGCAATTCATCGTCGCGTTCTCCCCACCCGTGCGCCCTCCAGCGCGCTCCGCCGACTTTTCGCGCGCTTCCCATCCCGCGCAGCGCGCGCGACCTCCAGCGCGACACGGGCCACCTGCCGCGCCGCATCCGGATGGCCGACCAGCGCCGCGGCTGTCGTCATCGCCGCCAGCCGCGGCGCGTCGTTCAGCAGACCGGCAACCTGATCGGCGACGAAGTCCGGCGTCAGGTCGGCGTCAGCGACCAGGATGCCGCCACCGGCGTTGACCACCGGTAACGCGTTGAGCCGCTGCTCGCCGTTGCCGATCGGCAGCGGCACGTAGACCGCGGGCAGACCGACCGCCGTCACCTCGGCGACGGTCATCGCGCCCGACCGGCAGATCGCCAGGTCGGCGGCGGCATAGGCCAGATCCATCCGGCTCAGATACGGGACCGCGACGTACGGCGGGTCACCGGGCTCCGGGGTGCGCAGGTCGATGGTGTTCTTGGCGCCGTGGGCGTGCAGCACCGCGACGCCCGCGGCCGCCAGATCGCCGGCGGCCGCGGCGACCGCCCGGTTGAGGGACGCGGCGCCCTGCGAGCCGCCGAACACCAGCAGCACCCGGGCGTCGTCAGCGAAGCCGAAATGCACCCGCGCCGTCGACCGCACTGCGGCGCGATCCAGCGAGGTGATGGCTTCCCGGACCGGCACGCCGACAACCTCGGCGTGCCGCAGGCCTGGATCGGGCACCGCCGAGAGCACGCGGCGGGCACTGCGGGCCCCGACCCGATTGGCCAGCCCGGCGCTGGCGTTGGCTTCGTGAATCACCACCGGCACCCGCCGCCGGCGCCGGGCTACGCCGCGGGCAGCCAGGTATGCGGGCAGCGACACGTAGCCGCCGAACCCGATCACCACGTCGGCGTCGACCTTGTCCAGCACGGCCCGGGTCTGTCGAATCGCCCGTAGCACCCGCGCCGGAAGGCGAGCCAGGTCACCGGTGGGTTTGCGCGGCAGCGGGACGGGAGTGATCAGCTCGAGTTGATAGCCACGTTCGGGCACCAGCTTGGTCTCCAGGCCGCGCGCGGTGCCCAGCGCGGTGATTCGGACGTCGGGATCCAGCCCGACCAGGGCATCAGCGACGGCCATCGCGGGCTCAACGTGGCCGGCCGTGCCGCCGCCCGCGAGCACAACCGACAACGAGGAATGCCCGGTTGGCCCTGTGGCAGATAACCCCGTGACCGAGTCGTTCACCCGTAGCGCTGACCTTCCAGTACGCGGCCCTTGGCACGACCATGCTTGGTGCTTGCGCGACGCTGGCCGGTGAACCGCTGTTCGCCTCCATGATGCCTGCCCCCTACACGGCCCTTGACGTCAGACCGAGCGGTCCGCCGATCCGCCGCCGGCGGTCCCGCCGACCGACCGCCGCGTCCACCGGACGGCTTCTGGTTCGCGGTGCGCTGCGGCTTGGCCGGCTGCGGCTTGCTGCGCAACCGGTCGCGCAACGCCTCGACCCGGGTCGGCGAGTAAGGCTCCGGCAACGGCAGCCGCAGAATGCGGGTCATCCGGTCGTCGCGTCCGGCGCGCAGAGCTGCGACGGCCTCCGGTTCGTGCCTGGCCGCGTTGGCCATCATGCCGATCATCAAAAGTGTTGTGGCTGTGGATGTTCCACCCGCAGAGATCAGCGGTAGCTGGATGCCGGTGACGGGCAGCAAGCCGATCACATAGCCGACGTTGATGAACGACTGACCGATAACCCACAAGGTGGTGGTCGCGGTCAACAGCCGCAGGAACGGGTCGGCGGAACGGCGCGCGATGCGCATTCCGGTGTACGCGAACAACCCGAACAACCCCAGCAGGCCCAGCGCGCCGACCAGACCGAGTTCCTCGCCGATGATCGCGAAGATGAAGTCGTTGTGCGCGTTGGGCAGATAGTTCCACTTCGCCGTGCCCTGCCCCAGACCATCGCCGAAAATACCGCCGTTGGCCAGCGCGTACTTGGCTTGTCTGGCTTGGTACCCGGAATCCTGCGGGTCCTGGCCCGGGTCCAGCCATGACCGCACCCGGTCGGAGCGGTAACCCGCCGACACCGCCAGGATCGCTCCGGCGACGATCGCGGCGAACAGGGAGCTCAAGAACACCCGCAACGGCAGACCGGCGTACCACAGCAAGCCGAGCAGAATGATGCTCATCGACACCGTCTGGCCCAGGTCGGGCTGCGCGACGATGAGAGCGAGCGCGATGACCGCCGCCGGCACCAACGGGATCAGCATCTCTCGCAGCGAAGCCCGCTCCATTCGACGAGCCGCGAGCAGGTGCGCACCCCAGATCGCGAAGGCGATCTTGGTCAGCTCGGAGGGCTGCATCGAGAATCCCGCGATCACGAACCAACCGCGAGAACCGTTGGCTTCGTTACCGATTCCCGGAATCAGCACTAGCACCAGCATCACGATGGTCGCGGCGAAGCCGGAGAACGCCAAGCGCCGCATGAACCGCACCGGCAACCGCAGCGCCAGGTAGCAGGCAAACAGCCCGACGATCGTCCACAACACCTGCCGGCCGAAGATGACCCACGCCGACCCGTCGTCGTCGTAGGAGCGGACCCCGGATGCGGACAGCACCATGATCAGACCCAGCGTGGTCAACAACGCGGCGATCGCGATGATCAGGTGGAACGACGTCATGGGCCGGCCCAGCCAGGCCCCGAACCGGGTCCGCGGCTCGGCGGTGGTCGCTTTCGCGGTCGTCTTCTCCGTGGACGCCTCGGGCGTGCTGTCGGCCGCCTGGTCGCCCTTGGCTCCCCGGCGTAGCAGCCGGGCCAGCGTGGTCTTCACCTGCAGCTACCGCGCTGTGGCGCGCACAGCGGCCGCGAACGCGTCGCCGCGGTCGCCGTAGCCGGTGAACTGGTCAAAGGAGGCGCCGGCCGGTGCCAACAGCACCGTATCGCCGGGTTGAGCCAGGTCTCGGGCGGCGGCCACGGCAGCGTTCATGACGCGAGCGCCGACAGTCTCGTCCGATACGGGAATCACGTGTGTCACAGACGCAACAGGAGACTCAGCAGTCGCATGCATGTCAATATCCTCGCCTGCCACAACCTGTACGACGGGCACATCCGGCGCGTGTCGCGATAACGCCTCGGCAACCATCGCCCGGTCTCGGCCGATCAACACCGCTCCGACCAGCCGCGGAGCGACCCTGGCCACGGCCTCATGCACCGATGCGCCCTTGAGCAGACCCCCGGCGATCCACACCACTCGCGGGTAGGCCAGCACGGATGCCTCGGCGGCATGCGGGTTCGTGGCCTTGGAATCGTCGACGTAGCTGATCTGGTCGACGACGGCCACCAACTCGGCTCGGTGCCGGCCCACCTGGAACGAGGCCAGCGCCGTCGCGATCGCGTCGCCGGGCACTCCGACGCTGCGCGCCAGCGCGGCGGCTGCGAGCGCGTCGAGCATGCCCACTGGACCCGGCACTGGAATGGACGAGACCGGAGCCAGTGCCAACCCGTCGGGGCCGGCTGCGAAAAAGGCCCGGTCGACCAGCATGCCGTCCCGCACGCCGAGTTCCCCCGCCGCGGGCTCGCCCAGCCTGAAGCCGACCCGGACGGGCGCCGGGGCCGCCGCGAGCAGCTCCGCCGCCCGCGGGTCGTCCAGCCCGGCCACCGCCACTCGACCGCGCAGTACGCCGGCCTTGGCCGCGGCGTAGTCGTCCATGGTGGCGTGCCAGTCCAGATGGTCTTCGGCGATGTTGAGCACCACCCCGGCCTCGGGTCGCAACGATGGCGCCCAGTGCAGCTGAAAGCTGGACAGCTCGACGGACAGCAGGTCGGCGGGCTCACCCAACACGTCCAGCACGGGGCTGCCGATGTTGCCGCACAGCACGCTGCGGCGGTCCCCGGCCGTCAACATGGCGTGCAGCATCGAGGTCGTCGTCGTCTTGCCGTTGGTGCCCGTCACCACCAGCCAGCGGCGCGGGGGCCCGTAGTGACCGGCCTCGTCCAGCCGCCAGGCCAGCTCCACGTCTCCCCAGATCGGCACTCCCGCGGTCGCGGCGGCGGCCAGCACCGGGGTGTCGGGCGCGAAGCCCGGACTGGTGACCA
>DATAZN010000508.1:0-4605 GCA_036272035.1 Mycobacterium sp.
TAGAACATGACTTCGGTGTGCGCGAGCCGGCCCAGTTCGCCCATCAGTCGGGTGGCGACGGTCTCAGCGGGCATCTTCACGAACACTGAGGCGGGGACGTCGTCGCCGGTCAGTGCCAGCCGGGCTCGCGACGATGTTCCGGCGTCGCCGCCGATTACCGACACGGATGTGACCCGTCGGCCCATGATCGTCGAGAGTGCTTGGGCGTCAAGCGCGTTGATCGATCGCGGCAATGAGCGTAGACGACCGATGACGGCATCAGCCGCGACTCGTTGCATGCCGCGGCCCAGGTGCGCCGCCAAACCGAGAACCGGTACGACCTTACTCACTGATGCATCGTTACAAAAAGTCGATGATCTGTAAAGCACTGTCCGCGCAATGATGTCGGGTTAAGCCTTCAGAAGCAAGACATGCAGGGCGACCAGGCATGCAACCTATGGACAGTCATATCTCGCTGTGGTGCCGTCGACTTGCGCTCGCGTTATCGGCTGCTCGGACTCGTCGGACTCGCAGGGCTCGTTGGACTGGTCGGGCTCGTTGCGGTCGCAGGACTCGTCGGACTCGTCGGGATCGCAGGGCTCGTTGGGGTCGTAGGAGTCGTGGGCGTGGGACTCGCAAGGCCTGGCCCTTCGCCACACCAGTCGGCCACATCTTTCGGGTACTGATCGAGCGGTGGAGGGCAACGCTGCCCAGGTGGGAAGTTGCCGCCGGCATTGAGCAGATCGCAGGGGACGTAGACCTGCTTGCCTTTTTGGGTGTTGGTCAAGCACTTCACCGGCGGCTCGGCATGAGCCTGGACGGGGACGATGATCGCCACCGCCAAAGCCACGAGCACCCACATAACACGGCGATAGATCATGAGCACTCCTTCATGCAGAGCCTCCTGTCAGGATTGAACTGACGACCGCTGGCTTACAAGGCGGCCCAGCATACCTCCGCAGGTACTCGCGAGTGTTCGCTACAGCGGCGAAAACCCCGTGTGACCAGGGGGAACACATCGCGCGTGTTCGCGCATATCCGCCGGTGTTGTCACGCTGTTTACCGCGACTTGTGACAACGTCGTGACACCGAGCCGTTACAGCGGACCGACTGCGGACGAAAGGCGCCTGTGTCGGTCGGACCCCGAGGTCAGAGTAGAGCCATGCCGATCCCGGTCCGCTGAGCGGACCGAAGCCTTGCCCGCCGGCACGGCTCCACGGACTATTATTGAGAAACCTTGTGCCAGAACATTATTGAGAAACCGTGTGTCAGAAGGAGGCCGTCATGTATCAGGTCCACCCGCCCCGGCGACATTCGTCTCCAGGCGGAGAATTTACTGGCGACTGTGGTGGTGGTTTATACGTCAATAGCAATACGTCGTGCCCGTTCGCCCAGAATGTCGCCAACCAGTGGCAGTCCGCGGACCCAAAGGGAGCGGCCTCAGGGGCCTCGTCGTGGGTGATCGACGCCTGGAGCCCCGTAACGAACCAGAACTACACGATGACCTGTCTGAGGGAAGGCGATGCAGTCATTTGCCGGGGCGGAAACGACGCGGCGGTCTTCTTCTACATTGAATAGCACCTGGCCGATGACAGGCCGCCAGCCGAAATATGCGGACGCGCAATGCCGTCGAGTTCACGATGAGCTTTAGTGCGACTTCACGATGGCCGCTTGCCCGGTCCCCGTCGCGACGGCGGCGCTCGGTGTGATCATCGCACCGCCCGCCATCGCGGACGCGGGGTGCGACTCGGTGTCGGCCACCAGGTTTTCTTCGACCTCACCGAGCAACCGAGGGGTGAATGCGGATAACTCTCAGCTTCAATCGAAGGGGAAACCTTTGCCATGACCACGAAACGTCGCATCAAGACGCCGCCCAACGCCGATGTGCACGGCGCGGAAGTTCCGCCGGTACAGGTAGTCGACGAGCGGACGGGCGCTGTCACGTTCCTCGACAAGCTCAAGGGCTACTACAAGGCGCTGATCACCGTCGTCGGCGCCGTACTGTTGGGACTCAACGACCTCACCCCAGTGACCGACTTCCTGCCCACCACGGCCCACCATTGGCTGTCGGTGGCCATCTCGGTCGGCACCGCGATCCTGACCTTCCTGAAGGCCAACGAGCACTGGGTCGACGACAGCTGACGCCCCTGGCGGTCGTCGGCACTAGAAGGGGCTGTGGTTCGGACCCTTCGGCTATTCAAAGCGTTTCGACGAGTCTCGTGAGAGCCCCCTGTCAGGATTGAACTGACGACCGCTCGCTTACAAGGCGAGTGCTCTACCACTGAGCTAAGGAGGCCGGTTTTAGCCGGTGACAGCCTAGCGGCTCAGTCGTCGTGGTCCGAGCTCTCGTGGTCGATGATCCGCTGCGACCGTACGGTCCGCGTCGACGAGCGCCGCGATGACCGGCGGCCGGGCAGCGGAATCCGCTCGGCGATGCTACTCAGCGGGTTGACCACCATGGTCAGCGACATGACCGCGTCCTGCAGTGTCGCGATTGCCGGCTCCAGCGCCTCCATCCCGGGCGCGAGCCGGCTGAGGGTGTCGGCGACGCCGGCCAGCTGCTCGAGCGGCCCGTTGCGGGCGGTCAGCGTGTCGATCAGACCGCCTTCGGAAAGAAGCCGATCCGCCAGCCCGTCTTCGGCGAGCACGCGTTCGATCAGCCCGTCGTCGGCGGTCAGCTGGTCCACCAGACCGCCGGGCTTCAGCGCGCGCTCGAGCCCGCCACCCTCGGCGGTCAGCCGGTCGAGCAGCCCGCCCTCTGCGGTGAGCATGTCGACGACTCCGCCCGGACGCAGCAAGCGATCGACCGGCCCGTTGTTGGCAATGGCCCGCCCGAGCGGCGCGTCGTCGTCTAGTAACCGGGCTAGCCGGTTGGCCCGGGTGATCGCGTCGTCGATGCCCAGCATGTGCGCGACCGCGTTGGATCCGCTCGTTGTGCCCGCCTCGCCCAGGGTTCGGTGTGCCATCCCGAGCGCGGACGTCGCAAGACCCACACCCGCGTCGGCGGCGGCGAGTCCGACTCGCATCGGCGCGGTGGCCAGGCTCACCAGGCTCTTGCCGAGATTCATCCCTCGAGTCTATTCAGGCCGGTCCATATCCCGTGGTCATTGGCTTGGATCGGCCTGGCACCGAACTCTCAGGCCCAGCACAGCCAGCTTCCAGGGTTCTTTTAGCTAAGTGCGAGGGAATTGACTCCATGTCAGCAGCAATGCAAGAAGCAGCACCAGAGGCACGGGTTCTCGTCGTCGACGACGAAGACAACATCGTCGAATTGCTGTCGGTCAGCCTCAAATTTCAGGGCTTCGAGGTCCATACCGCGACTAATGGCGCATCCGCGCTCGATCTGGCCCGCGAAGTCAAGCCGGACGCGGTGATCCTCGATGTGATGATGCCCGGCATGGACGGTTTCGGGGTGCTGCGCCGACTGCGCGCCGACGGCATCGACGCGCCCGCGTTGTTCCTTACCGCCCGGGATTCGCTGCAGGACAAGATCGCCGGGTTGACCCTCGGCGGCGACGACTACGTCACCAAGCCGTTCAGCCTCGAAGAGGTCGTCGCCCGGCTGCGAGTCATCTTGCGCCGCACCGGAAAAGGCGGCACCGACAATAACCAGGCACGACTGAGCTTCGCTGACATCGAAATCGACGAGGACACCCACGAAGTGTGGAAGGCTGGCGAGCCAGTCTCGTTGTCGCCCACCGAGTTCACCCTGCTGCGCTATTTCGTGATCAATGCGGGCACCGTGTTGAGCAAACCGAAGATCCTGGACCACGTGTGGCGCTATGACTTTGGCGGCGATGTCAACGTGGTCGAGTCCTATGTGTCCTATCTGCGTCGCAAGGTCGACACCGGTGAGAAGCGTCTACTTCATACGCTGCGTGGAGTCGGCTATGTGCTGCGGGAGCCTCGCTAACCGCCGATGCCGCGCCAATTTCGGGTCGAACTGCCGCTGCGCGTTGCACTCGTCGCCGCCACTCTGCTGCTGGTCGCGTGCGGCCTGACGGCGTCAGGCATCGCGGTGACCTCGATCCTGCGCCAGCACCTGATCCAGCGGGCCGACCAGACGCTCGAGGAGGCATCGCGTGGCTGGGCGCAGGCCCCGAAGGGCGCGCTGAAGGTGCCACACGGGGCCAACCTTGACCGGCCGCCGTCGAATTTCTATGTGCGCAGCATGACTTCGGACGGGCGGGGCCAGACCGTTATCAACGACCGGCACGCCGAACCCGTCTTGCCGGCCAACAACGATGTTGGGCCCGAGCCGACGACCGTCGGATCGGTCGACAAATCCGGTGTGCAATGGCGAGTGGTATCGGTGCGCGGTCCCAGTCGACTGGTCACCGTGGCCTATGACCTGTCCGAGATCCAGCACACGGTCCGTTCCCTGGGCTGGTTGCAACTCGGCATCGGTGTGGCCGTCCTGCTGGTCCTCGGACTGGCCGGTTCGTGGGTGGTGAACCGAAGTCTGCGACCGTTGACGGAGGTCGAACAGACCGCCGCCGCGATTGCCGCCGGTCAGCTGGATCGCCGTATACCCGAACGTGATTCGCGAACCGAAGTCGGTAGGCTTTCTGCGGCGCTCAACGGCATGCTTGCTCAGATTCAGCAGGCGCTGGCGTCATCGGAAGC
>DATAZN010000509.1:0-3062 GCA_036272035.1 Mycobacterium sp.
CCAGGCCGCCTCCCTGGAGGCCGAGCACCAGTCCATCGTGCGCGATGTACTGGCCGCCGGTGACTTCTGGGGCGGCTCGGGTTCGGTGGCCTGCCAGGAGTTCATCACCCAGTTGGGCCGCAACTTCCAGACCATCTACCAGCAGGCCAACAGCCACGGCCAAAAGGTCCAGACCGCCGGCAACAACATGTCGTCCACCGACTCCGCCGTCGGCGGCAGCTGGGCCTAACCCCACACAACCAACTGTGGCCCGCACACCCACCGGTATGCGGGCCACAACCATTTGGCTGGTCCTGCCGGATTATCCGACCAATGGCCGCGGAACCATGGTGCTGCGCAATCCGACTCGCTGCATCCCGTCAGTCTCACGTTCGACCAGACTCGGAAACGTCACCTTAGGCGCAGCCACTCCTGTGGTCGACGCAGCCGGTGTCGCGCCAAAGCCACTGTTGGGCAACGGCATCGGGCTCGCGGGGCCCGTCGACCCGGCGAACGGGCCGGTGTCCGCCCAACCCTGTGGCACCGACAGCGCGCCCACCGAGCTTGCCTGGCCCATACTCACCGCGCTGCCCCCACCAAAGCCAAGGGCTCCCATATGCGCCGGACCCAGGGCAGGCGCCACACCCAACCCGCCGAACGACCCCAAGCCTTCGGATTCGAACAACGAATCGGCGCCGAGGAAATCCAGCCCCACGCCGGCGAAGTCCGTGCCCAGGCCGCCGGCGTCGGTTCCCAGGCCGAGGCCATCCGCACCCAAGCCGGCCGCGTCCGCTGCATAACCGGCCAATCCACCCGGTCCCGTTTCGCCGCTCGCCAGCCCGGCGAGTGTGCCAAGGCTCGAGGTGGCGCTTGCGCCCGTGCTCGCACCTTTGCCCGCACCCTTGCCTGTCGCGTCAGCCAGACTGGATAGCGCACTCACCGGTCCAGATGCTCCCGAGGCGCTCGAGGATGCCAGCGCCGCACCGTTGCCCGTCAAGGCCCCGGACGCCGACTGCGTCGGCTGCGCGAGGCCCTGCAGCGTCTGCGGCACCGACGACATCGACGACGTCGCGGTCTGAGCGTGGCTGCCGGCGGCCGTGCCCGCGGCGTGCGCCACCGCGGTGTTCTGACTGGTCACACCAGCCGGATTGTTGGTCGACTTAGGCGAGGTGAACGGCGTCAACGTCGAGGCGGCCGCCGAGCTCCCGGCATAGCCGTACATGGCCGCGGCATCCTGAGCCCACATTTCGCCGTAGTGAGCTTCGGTGGCCATGATCGCCGCAGTGTTCAGGCCCAGGAAATTCGTCGCTATCAGCGCCATCAGCTGAGCCCGGTTGGCGGCGATCACCGGTGGCGGCACCGTCATCGCAAACGCGGCCTCGTAGGCGGCGGCTGCCGCCCTGGCCTGGCTCGCGGCCTGCTCGAGTTGAGGCGCGGTTGCGCCAATCCAGGTCAAATACGGTGCGACCGCGGCGGCCATCGACGTCGACGACGGACCCTGCCACGACTCATCGGTAAGCCCGGAGATCACCGATCCGGCGGCAGCTGCCACGGACTGCAGGTCGACCGCCAACCCGCCCCACGCCTCGGCGGCGGCCAGCATCGACCCTGCACCCGGACCGGCATACATGCGAGCCGAGTTGACTTCCGGCGGAAGCGCCCCGAAATCCATTGCCCTTCCCTCTCTTCTTTCCAGTTGGACGTGCTCTAGCCCGCCGCGATCGCGTTAACCGCTTCGGCGGCCGCATAGGACGTCGCGCTGGCCTGCAACGTGCTCACCAACAACGCATGAATGGCTGCTGCGGCAGCGGCGGCTGTTTGATAGTGGCCCGCGTGTGTGGCGAACTGCGCGGCCGTCAGCGCCGACACCTGGTCAGCCGCCGCCGGAATGACACCGGAGGTCGGGCCCGTCGCGGCGGAATTCGCCGCGGTCATCGCGGAGCCGATGCCGGCCAGATCGTGGGCTGCCGCGGACAGCATCTCGGGATGCGTTGTCACGAAAGATGGCAAAGACATTGGTTTCTCCGGACGTTCTTGAACGACACTGCCTGCGACAGCAAAAGGGCGCGACTGCTCGTCAGTTGATTCTTGTTACGGAAACGTCATGTAAAGCGTTGGCACACAAGCGGTTAGCGATACATCATCACTTCCTTTTGCCTTCGCCAGCTCAACTGATGTATTGCCCAGAGTCTGCGCATTGACAGCTCATATCAAGCACATAGAAGCGATCCATAGAGAACACATATCCGCGCCAAACCGACTCTCGCGAGATAGCCAACACATGTGAGAAAAATATGAGCTCCGTGACAATGCCGTGTGTGGCGGGGAGAATTGTTGAACATGGCGGTTATGTCGAGTTCCGCACGTTACCAGCGGCCACGTCAGGCCATCCTCGGTCAGCTGCCACGGATCACCCGGGACGACGGATCCCCGATCCGGGTGTTGCTGGTCGACGACGAACCGGCATTGACAAACCTGGTCAAGATGGCGTTGCACTACGAGGGCTGGACCGTTGAGGTCGCACACAATGGCCGGGAAGCCGTCGGCAAGTTCGACGACGTCGAACCCGATGTGCTCGTTCTCGACATCATGCTTCCCGACATCGATGGTCTTCAGATCCTGCAGCGGATCCGTGACTCAGAGCCCTACACGCCCACTTTATTTCTGACTGCGCGGGATTCGGTGATGGACCGCGTGACCGGGTTGACCGCAGGTGCCGACGACTACATGACCAAGCCTTTCAGCCTCGAGGAGTTGGTCGCCCGGTTACGCGGACTGCTTCGCCGTTCCAGCCAGATTGCTCCGCCGGCGGAGGAGAGCCTCACGATCGGCGATCTCACGCTCGAAGGCGCGAGCCACGAGGTAAACCGTGCAGGCAGCCCGATTTCGCTCTCCTCAACCGAGTTCGAGCTGCTGCGCTTCCTGATGCGCAATCCGCGCCGGGCGCTGACCCGCATTGAAATCCTGGACCGCGTCTGGAATTACGACTTCGCCGGACGTACCAGCATTGTCGATCTGTACATCTCGTACCTGCGGAAGAAGATCGACGCTGGCAGAGAGCCGATGATCCACACCGTGCGCGG
>DATAZN010000510.1:0-3524 GCA_036272035.1 Mycobacterium sp.
CCAGGCCGCCTCCCTGGAGGCCGAGCACCAGTCCATCGTGCGCGATGTACTGGCCGCCGGTGACTTCTGGGGCGGCTCGGGTTCGGTGGCCTGCCAGGAGTTCATCACCCAGTTGGGCCGCAACTTCCAGACCATCTACCAACAAGCCAACAGCCACGGCCAAAAGGTCCAGACCGCCGGCAACAACATGTCGTCCACCGACTCCGCCGTCGGCTCAAGCTGGGCCTGACCCCGCACCATCGGTAACCTCAACGGCGTTGGCGTTCACCAACATTCGTGGCGCCGGCAGCGTCCGCAACCAGCGGGCCTGCTGGCGTTTTTTCCGCCCCGGCGCGCCCTGCGGGCCTGATCTCGTCACAGCTGCCACATGTGCCCCGGCTAGGTTAGTGGACGACGATGTGCCCGCCTCGCAGCGACAACGGTTTCGCGCAGGGTCAGCACGCGCGGATGGATACGGTAATCGGTCGAGCGAGGGATGTACCCGGGTCCGTACCGGCCGCGTGCAAGGCGATTCACCCGACCGTGCCCGATCTCCCATCGCAGTGCGTCGGAGACCGCTTTGGATGGGCGACCCCGAACGTTGAAACCGTGGTGGCCGAGAGCATCGATCAACTCGGCGATGGTCGCCGGCCCTTGCTGCGCCAGACGCAGGGTGAGGACATAACGGAGTTCGATTCCTCGGAGGCAGAGTCGATTCATCGTCAAACCGTCACACGCCCGTGTGACATCGACGGCGATTGTCGCTGCGAGGCGGGCAAACTGGCGGCGACTCCTCCCAGATGCGCGTGGTGGGTGAAACTCGCCGGGCCGGCACCGGCCCATTTCGATACCACTTCGCGCGATACCGGCGGTACCGGCTAACCTGGACCGCAATCCGAGTAGCAAGGAGCTTTCCATGGAAGGGTTTGCCGGAAAGGTAGCCGCGGTGACCGGCGCCGGTTCGGGCATCGGTCAGGCGCTGGCGCTCGAGCTGGGCCGCTCGGGCGCCTCGCTGGCGATCAGCGACGTCGACGCCGAAGGGCTCGCACAGACCGAGGAACAGCTCAACGCCATCGGCGCGCCGGTGCGATCCGACCGGCTCGACGTCACCGAGCGTGAGGCCTTCCAGGTCTACGCCGACCACATCAACGAGCACTACGGCAAGGTCAACCAGATCTACAACAACGCCGGTATCGCGTTTACCGGCGACGTCGACATCAGCCACTTCAAAGACATCGAGCGGGTGATGGACGTCGACTTCTGGGGAGTCGTCAACGGCACCAAGGCATTTCTGCCACACCTGAGCGCATCCGGCGACGGCCACGTCGTCAACATCTCCAGCCTCTTCGGGCTGATGTCGATGCCCGGGCAGGCCGCGTACAACTCGGCCAAGTTCGCCGTGCGTGGCTTCACCGAAGCGCTGCGGCAGGAAATGGTGCTCAACCGCGAACCGGTGAAGGTGACGTCGGTCCACCCCGGCGGCATCAAAACCGCGATCGCGCGAAACGGCCTGACCGCCGAAGGGGTCAGCGCGCGAGCGCAGTCCACGTTCTTCGACAAGCGATTGGCCAGCACCACCCCGCGGCGAGCGGCCGAAATCATCCTGGACGGGGTCCGCAAGAACAAGGCCCGGGTGCTGGTCGGCCAGGACGCCGTGGTGCTGGATTTGATCGTGCGGGTCACCGGCTCGCATTACCAGCGGCTGTTCGCCCCCGTCGTCGGACGGATGAAGCCGCCGTCGCGCTAACGCCCGAGCGGGTGTTCGTTCAGCCAGGCGTCGGCCACGGCCTGCGGATCAGCCCCGGCCGTCACCTGTCGGCGCATGTCGACCAGCGCGGCGGTGTCCAGCACGCCGGCCACCTCGTTGACCGCCAGCAACTGCCGATCGGTCAGCTCGTTGCGGCGGTAGAGCGGCACCACGTTCTCGGCCTGCACCAGCGCCGGTTTGCCGTCGGTGAGCACCACCAGGTCCGCCGGGACGTTCGGGTCGGCGGTGGTGGTCCAGGCCGCAGTCACCTCACCGGCCTTGACCGCGGCGAAAAGCTTTGCATCGTCCGCGAATTCGCGAGCTGCAGGTAACCGGCAGCTACCCACCGCCGAGGGCGTCGGCGCACCGGCGACCGATCCGACGACCAGCCCGTCGCAGTGCTGTAGCAGCGCGCCGAGATCGCTGCCGCCCCAACTCTTCGACGTCGACTCGGCCACCGCCAGCGCGGGTTTGTCCTCCGCCGCGGTGGTGTAGTCGCCGGCGGCGATACCTTCCGGCAGCGCGCCGATCATCGCCTTGTAGACCTGCGCATCGGCACGCACGGCGGCCCCCGGCTGGAAAGTCTGCAGCACCCGGCCGGTGAGGCTGGGGACGACGACGAACGCGCCGGAGTCCAACTTGGCCAACGGGTTTGGCGCCTGCTCGGTCCGCGCCGGGAAGCCGTAGGACCGCAGTGCACCGGTGTAGACGTCAGCCAGCAGCGTTGATTCGATACCCGTACGGGATCCGACGACCAGCTCCGTCGCGTGGTGCCCGGTGTGGCCGCAACCCGCCGTCGCCAGGGCAGCGGTCAGCGCCAGCGCCATGAACCGGCCCGCAGTCACTCCGCGGTATCTGCGGCGGCGGCCACCGCGGCGGCGACCCTCGGCGCGACCCGCGGGTCCAGCGGACTCGGAACGATCCGGTCCTGCGCCAAGTCGTCGACCGCGATGGAGAAAATCGCTTCGGCCGCAGCCATTTTCATTCCTTCGCTGATCCTGCGGGCACCGGCATCCAGCGCACCGCGAAAAACTCCGGGGAAGGCCAACACGTTATTGATCTGGTTCGGGAAATCGCTGCGCCCGGTGGCGACGATCGAAGCATGCTTGGCCGCGACGTCCGGGTGCACCTCCGGATCGGGATTCGACAACGCGAACACGATGCTGTTCGGCGCCATGGTAGCGATCAGTTCCTCCGGAACCACACCACCGGAAACCCCGAGGAAGACATCAGCGCCTTCGAGCGCCTCGACCATGCCGCCGGTGCGGTCGAGCGGGTTGGTGCGGGCGGCGAGTTCGGCTTTGACGCCGTTCATGCCGCCACGGTCGCGATGCAGAATGCCCTGCGAGTCGAGCACGGTGATATCCGAAATGCCGGTGGCCTGAAGCAGATTGGCGCATGCGACACCCGCTGCCCCGGCACCGGAGATGACGACTCGCAGTGCGGTCATGTCCCGGTTGAGCACGGTTGCGGCACCCATCAGCGCGGCCAGTACGACGATCGCGGTGCCGTGCTGGTCGTCGTGCATCACCGGGCAGTCCAGCGCCTCGACGACGCGGCGTTCGATCTCGAAGCAGCGCGGAGCCGAGATGTCCTCGAGGTTCACCGCACCGAATGTCGGGCGCAGCCGCACCAGCGTCTCGACGATCTCGTCGGGGTCCTTGGTGTCCAGCACGATCGGGATGGCATCCAGGCCGGCGAACTCCTTGAACAGCCCGCACTTGCCTTCCATCACCGGCAGCGACGCCGCCGGCCCGATGTCACCCAAACCGAGGACCGCGCTGCCGTCACTGACCAC
>DATAZN010000511.1:0-4245 GCA_036272035.1 Mycobacterium sp.
GTGTCATCGGCGTTGGTGACCCAGTCGCGGAACGCCTCATTGATTGCGTCCTTGAGCGTTTTCGAGCCCGATTCGACCGACACCACCTCGGCGCCCAGCAGTCGCATCCGGGCAACGTTGAGTGCTTGCCTCTCGGTGTCGACGGCACCCATATAGATCACGCAGTCCAAACCGAGCAGCGCGCACGCCGTCGCGGTGGCAACCCCGTGCTGGCCCGCGCCGGTCTCGGCGATCACTCGTGTCTTGCCCATCTGGCGAGCCAGCAAAGCCTGGCCCAACACGTTGTTGATCTTGTGAGAACCAGTGTGGTTCAGGTCTTCTCGCTTGAGGAAAATTCTTGCGCCACCGGCATGCTCACTGAGGCGGGCGGCCTCGTACAACGGCGACGGCCTGCCCGTGTAGTGCGCCTGCAACCTGTCGAGTTCGTCGAGGTACGCCTGGTCGGTGCGCACCTTCTCGTAAGCCGCAGTGACTTCCTCGATCACGGCCATCAGGGCCTCGGCGACAAGCCGGCCCCCATACGCACCGAAATGACCACGGGAGTCTGGATCGTGGTGAGTGGGTTCGGCGATCGCGGCGCTTGATCGCGGAATTTCCGGGCGCAAGATTTCTGCCATCATTAACGCTCAACGTGCAAGCGGCTCATTGGGTTCGCCGGGCTAGCGGGACGGCTTGGGGCACGACGGATGCTTACCGGCGGTGACCAGGTCGGCGACGGCAGCGCGCGGATCGCCGCTGGTGACCAAACCTTCGCCGACCAGTACCGCATCGGCGCCTGCGCCGGCGTAGGCCAGCAGGTCAGCCCTGCCCCGAACACCGGACTCGGCGACACGGATCACGTCGGAGGGGAGCCCGGGAGCAATGCGCGCGAAGCAGTCTCGATCGACCCTGAGCGTCCTCAAATCGCGGGCGTTCACACCGATGACCCGGGCTCCGGCCTGCAACGCCCGGTCCGCTTCCTCTTCGGTGTGCACCTCGACAAGTGCTGTCATGCCCAGCGATTCGGTGCGCTCAAGCATCGACTCCAGCGCCGGCTGGTCCAGCGCCGCGACGATCAGCAACAGCATGTCCGCGCCGTGCGCGCGGGCCTCGTGAATCTGGTATGGCCCCACCACAAAGTCTTTGCGCAGTACTGGTATCGACACGGCCGCACGCACCGCGTCCAGATCGTCCAGGCTGCCGTGAAACCGGCGCTCTTCGGTCAGCACGCTGATGATCCGCGCGCCACCTTCCTGGTACTCGCACGCCAATGCGGCCGGGTCGGAGATCGACGCGAGTTCTCCGGCCGACGGGCTAGCCCGCTTGACCTCTGCGATGACTCCGATGCCGGGCTCGCGCAACGCTGCCAACACATCACGTGGTGACGGCGCAGCTTCGGCCGCCGCCTTGATCTCGGCCATGCTGACGACAGCTTCACGAGTGGCAACGTCGGCACGGACTCCCTCGATAATGGAGTCGAGCACGCTTACCGAACTCATGCCGTCGGTTCCTCTCCCCGGGCGCCGCGAAACTGTCGTCGGCGTCCTTCGAAGGGTAGCGAGCGCCGGCACACGGCTCGTCACCGACCCTCGGTGTCAGGTTCAGCCGGTGGATTGTCGTTCGGCGACGACGACTCGGTCGGGTCGCGACCCTCGTCCAGCTCGTCCCAGATCATCCGCTCCGACATGGGTCCGTCATCCCGGGTTGCCGCCGACCGGCGGGCGGCGGGTGTCAGGTATTTCGTGGCGGTGCCGCGGGCCGACGTCGCCGCACGCATCAACAGCACCGCGCCGATCAGCGTGCAGACGGCGGCCAGCAGGGTGATCACCGGGCCCGGGTAATACCGCTGGCTGCCCACCAGCTCGACCAGCGGCACCCGTGCGAGTTCGGCTGCCCGCGCCGCGACGTCGGGGGTCTCCAGCGTGCTGACCGCCAGATATCCCGCCGCCAGACTGGCGAGGGCCACCAGCACCGCGAGCACCCGCAACACCCATCCCCGCACCGCCAGCGCGGCGACGGCGGTTGCCAGCAGCACCAGGGCCAGTGGGAGCAGGGCTGACGACCAGGCCGCACCCGACAGCGTGGTCAGCTTCGGCGGACTCAGCCCATCGAAGGTGCGCAGGTCGACCCAGGTCAGGCGCGAGGCCGCCCACAGGCCGACGGCCGAGGCCACCAGCAGGACCTGCGCGATCCGGATGGTCAACCGGCCCGCGGCGGCGGGCTGGGCGTCAGTCATCCCGATCGGTATCCGGGGCGGTCAGCGTCTCTGCGGCGGCGATCGCGCTGAGTACCGCGCGTGCCTTGTTCGTGGCTTCGGTGTATTCGTAGGGTCCGTTGGAGTCGGCCACCACGCCGCCACCGGCCTGCACGTAGGCGGTGCCGTCGCGCATCAGGGCGGTACGGATCGCGATCGCGAAGTCGGCATTGCCGGCGAAATCGAGGTAGCCGAGCACGCCGCCGTAAAGACCCCGCCGGGTCTTCTCCACTTCTTCGATCAGTTCCATGGCCCGGACCTTGGGGGCGCCCGACAGCGTACCGGCCGGGAAACAAGCCGTCACAGCGTCCAGCGCGGAGCGTCCCTCCGCGAGCATCCCGGTGACCGTGGAGACCAGATGCATGACGTGGCTGTAGCGCTCGATGTGGCTGTAGTCCTCGACTCGCACGGTGCCGGGCGTACAGACGCGGCCCAGATCGTTGCGGCCCAGATCGACTAGCATCAGGTGCTCGGCGCGTTCCTTCTCGTCGGCCAGCAGCTCCTTTCCCAGCAGCTGATCCTCTTCATCGGTGTCGCCCCGCCATCTGGTTCCGGCGATCGGATGCGTCGTGGCACAGCGGTCCTGCACGGTCACGAGTGCTTCAGGGCTGGAACCGGCGATCGAAAATGCCGTTCCCCCTTCATCATTCGGAACGTGGAGGAGATACATGTACGGGCTGGGATTGGACACCCGCAGCATCCGGTACACGTCGATCGCCTCGACGTGGGTGTCCATCTCGAAACGCTGCGAGGGCACCACCTGGAATGCCTCGCCGCGCTCGATTTCACCGACCAGACGTTCGACGATCGCGTCGTACTCCTGCACCGTGCGCTGGGAACGGTGGACCGGCTCGGGCCTGGTGAACGTCGCGACGGTCGAGGGCAGGTGCTGACCCAACGCGGCGGTCATCACGTCCAACCGCGCGATCGCGTCGTCGTAGGCCTCGTCGACACGCTCGTCGGTGCCGTTCCAGTTCACCGCGTTGGCGATCAGCGTGATGGTGCCCTCGTGGTGGTCGAAGGCCGCCAGATCGGTGGCCAGCAGCAGCAGCATGTCCGGCAGGTTGAGGTCGTCGACGGCAATCTCCGGCAGCCGCTCCAGCCGTCGTACCAGGTCGTAAGCGAAGAAGCCGACCATGCCGCTGGACAGGGGCGGCAGACCGGGCAGCGCGGCCGTGGCCAGCAGCTCCAGCGTCTCGTGCAGCGCCTGAAGCGGATCGCCCCCGGTCGGCGCGTCGTGTGGCACCGCGCCCAGCCATACCGCCTGGCCGTCACGCACCGTCAACGCCGACGGCGCGCCGGCACCGATGAACGACCATCGCGACCACGACCGACCGTTCTCAGCCGACTCCAGCAAGAAGGTGCCGGGCCGGTTGTCGGCGAGTTTGCGGTACGCGGATAGCGGAGTCTCGGCGTCGGCCAGCACTTTGCGCGTCACCGGCACCACCCGATGCTCGGCGGCCAGCGCGCGGAAGTGCTCCCGCGACGTAGTGGCGGCGGCGGGGTTGGCTTGCACCCAGCCATCTTCCCAGATGGCGGATCGACTCCGATCGCACTGGCGTAGCGTGACGGCCATGAAAACCGGTGACACCGTGGCTGACTTCGAACTTCCCGACCAAACTGGCACCCCACGCAAGCTGAGCGCGCTACTTTCCGACGGGCCCGTCGTGTTGTTCTTCTACCCGGCAGCAATGACGCCCGGGTGCACCAAGGAAGCCTGCCACTTCCGAGACTTGGCTCAAGAGTTCGCCGCCGTCGGCGCAAGCCGGGTCGGCATCAGCGTCGATCCCGTTGCAAAGCAGGCGAAATTCGCCGAAACGCAGCACTTCGATTACCCGTTGCTGTCCGACACCGACGGCGCGATCGCCAACCAATTCGGGGTCAAGCGCGGGCTTTTGGGCAAGCTGGTGCCGGTCAAACGCACCACCTTCGTCATCGACACCAACCGCACCGTCCTTGACGTGATCTCCAGCGAGCTGAGCATGGACACCCACGCCGACAAGGCATTGCAG
>DATAZN010000512.1:0-1584 GCA_036272035.1 Mycobacterium sp.
TCGTGGTGCTGACCGGACGACGTGATGACGCCTGGCTGGCCAGCTGGTCGCGCGCCGAGGGCGCGGTCCCCCACCCCATCGACCCGATCCGGCTCAGCCGGACCGTGCTCGAGTTGCTGCGCACCCCGGTGCAGTAGCCACCCAACCCGCCTTGGCGCACCCCCCGCCCCGACGCTGCGCGGGGCACCACAACCTCGCAGATCGTGGCTCGAAAATGAGCCAAATCGATTCGCGTTCTGGATAATTCGAGAATTTCGCATGGTTGGCGTGTGGGCGTCTGCCTCGTGACGCCAAACGTTCACCAGGTTGTGGTTGAGGTCACATCTAACCTGCTGAGCGCGGGACCGCACACGGTCGCTAGGCTGTGGTTGCGCTCACAGTCCAGCCCATAGACCAGAGTGAGGAAGCGTCGTCTCGGGATGAATCTTTACCTACCCATTCTCGTACTCGGAGGGATCGCCGCAGCCTTCGCGCTCGGCTCGGTTGCGATCGCCCAGATCACCGGTCCGGCGCGCTTCAACCGCGCCAAGCTGGAGGCCTACGAATGCGGGATCGAGCCCAGCGACCAGCCGGCCAACGCACCGCACGCCGGCAGCGGGCAGCGGTTCCCGGTGAAGTACTACCTGACGGCAATGCTGTTCATCGTCTTCGACATCGAAATCGTGTTCCTGTACCCCTGGGCGGTCAGCTACGACCAGCTGGGACTGTTCGCGCTGATCGAGATGGTGGTGTTCATGCTCACCGTTTTCGTGGCCTACGCATACGTGTGGCGCCGCGGCGGCTTGACGTGGGATTGAGGTAAATCGTGGGTCTGGAAGAGAAAGTGCCGAGCGGCTTCTTGCTGACGACCGTCGAACAGCTGGCGGGATACTTTCGGAAGAACTCGTTGTGGCCGGCCACATTCGGACTGGCCTGCTGCGCAATCGAGATGATGGCCACTGCCGGGCCGCGTTTCGATATCGCACGCTTTGGCATGGAAAGGTTCTCGGCGACACCCCGGCAGGCCGACCTGATGATCGTGGCCGGCCGGGTCAGCCAGAAGATGGCTCCGGTGCTGCGTCAGATCTACGACCAGATGGCCGAACCCAAATGGGTACTGGCGATGGGGGTCTGCGCATCGTCTGGCGGCATGTTCAACAACTACGCGATCTTGCAGGGCGTCGACCACGTCGTGCCGGTGGACATCTACCTGCCCGGCTGCCCGCCGCGTCCGGAAATGCTGCTGTACGCAATCCTCAAGCTGCACGACAAGATTCAAGAGATGCCGCTGGGCGTCAACCGCGAGCAGGCCATCGCCGAAGCCGAGCAGGCTGCCCTTGCCGCCCGGCCCACGATCGAGATGCACGGGCTGCTGCGATGAGTTCACCGGGGCACGATCCCAAGCGCGCGGCCAGCGAGGTCGGCGGAACACCCGTTGGTACCGACCCCTCCGACGCCGAGCTGATCAGCGTTCGTCACGGCATGTTCGGCGTCCGGGGCAGCGGTGACACCTCGGGCTACGGACGACTGATTCGCCAGGTCACGATCGACGAAGGAAGTCCTCGGCCCTACGGCGGATACTTCGACGAGCTGGTCGACCGGCTG
>DATAZN010000513.1:0-8477 GCA_036272035.1 Mycobacterium sp.
CGGGTCCCTCGCGGACTCGGCTGTTAATCCCGCTACTGGCCGGAGTTACCGCGCTGTCAATCGCCGCGTGCGGCACATCGAACAACCAGAACTCCACACAGCACGGCACCGCGGCAAGCCAACCGAGCTCCGCGCCCAAGCTACCGCCGCCGCCACCACCGCCGGTGGGCAAGGACCACATCGAGGGCCTGGTCAGATCCGTGTCAGGTAATGTGATCCAGCTCACCCAGCGGGACCGGAGCGCGGCGACGGTGGACTTCACCCCACAGACGATGGTTACTGAGCTCAGCTCCGCTGAGCTGACCGACGTGAAGCCCGGCAGTTGCGTCGACGTCAGGTCCGCGCCGCAGAGCGCTTCGCCCGGCGGTGCGATCATTGCGGAATCCGTGGAGATCAGCCCCGCGGTAGCCCACAGGTGCCCGCCCCCACCGGGGCCCGCCGCAGCGGTTTACGGCACCGTGGACTCCGTCGCGGGCAACGCCATCAAGGTCAACACCATTGATCTCGCCGGTAAAACAACGCATAGCACCGTTAACGTCATCAACACGACCACCTACACCAAGCACGCCGTTACTAATGCCCAAGCGGTCCAGAATGGTAAGTGCATGGCGGCGCAGGGAACCAAGGACGGCAATGTGCTGCGCGCTGCGACGGTCGACCTCGAACCGTGTCCGCCGATGGGTCGCCCGCACCACCATCTCCACCTCCCATGGTGGCTGCATCATCATCACCATTAGGACCAAACGCGATTCGTTCAATAGCTTTCGCGCGGCCTAGCCGGATACACAGCTGGTCCATAATCGGGCGCTGGCCGGCTCTCAGCTATGCCGCCGATCGTGAGAAATGTTGCTTGGCCGGCCTGCGCGGCGCAGCCGTCAATTGGAAAGGATCTTCGATGTCTGTCACTTCCCCACCCGCCCGGCTGAGCCGATTGGCGATCATGACGCTCACCGGCGCCACCGCGCTTTCCATCGCCGCATGTGGCGCTTCCAACAATGCAAAGCCCACCTCGACGAATCCGACCAGCTCCGCTCCCTCGTCGTCGTCGTCGCCGTCGGCGTCGGCCAACGGCAAGGACTGGGTGAACGGGCTGATTGACTCGGTGTCGGGCAACACGATTCAGGTCAGCCAGCGATCCGGGTCGGCCGCCGTCGACTTCACACCGTCGACCGCAGTCTCCGAGGTCACCCCGGCCCAGTTGACGGACATCACCACCGGCAGCTGCGTCAGCGTGCATCCAGATCGCCACGGCGCCTCGACGGCCGGTGGCGCGATCACCGCTCGATCAGTGCGCGTCAGCACCGCGGTCGACGGTAAGTGCCCGCAGCCCAAGCAGGGATCAGGCAACACGACCAGCACGCCGCCGGGAGCACCCGCCGCGCATCACCAGATAGCTGGTCAGGTCACATCCGTGGCGGGCAACACAATCACCCTGAATGATGCTGACTCAGGCGGCAATTCGTCGCAAACCAGCGTGACCGTCACGGACACCACCAAATACACCAAGCAGTCGACCGCTGACGCACAGGCGATCGCTCAGGGCAAGTGCATCGCGGCGCACGGCACCACCGACGGCGGTGGCACGTTGCAAGCGACGACCATCTCCGTTCAACAGTCCGACAATGGCAGCTGCCCCCAATTGGGCGGCAAGCACCACCGGCACTAGCCGGCCGCGCGTCAATACGATCGGGGCAGCCCGAGGCTGTGCTGCGCAACGTGATTGAGGATCATTTCGCGGCTGATCGGCACGGTTTTGAACAGCCGGACAAACTCGTACATGTTGGCCAGGGCGACCTCGCGGGTGAAGCCGGCGCCGCCGTGCACCTCGATGGCCTGATCGAGGCAGCGGATGGCGGCGTCGGCGGACAGGAACTTGGCCATGTTGCTGTGTTCGCCCGCATCAGCCCCGGCGTCATAACTGGTGGCGGCCTGACGTGTCATCAGCCGCGCGGCCTCGAGGGCAATCTTGGCTTCTGCCAACGGATGCGCGATGCCCTGGTGAGCGCCGATCGGCACCTGCCACACCGTGCGTTCGCGGGCGTAGGCCACCGCCTTGTCGAGGGCGTAGCGGCTGACACCGTTGCAGATCGCGGCGATGATCACCCGTTCGGGATTCATGCCGTCGAACGCGACCCGCAATCCGTTGCCCTCACCGCCGACCAGCCGGTCCGCCGGGACGGCAACGTTGTCGAAGAACACCGTGAACGACTTGTCGGTGATCTCGAACGTCATCGGGATGCGGTGCATGTCGATACCGGGAGTGTCACGGTCGACCAAGAACAGCGAAAGCTGCGCGCGGCCTTGAGCATCGGTGCCGGTGCGGGTGACCACGAGCAGGGCGTCGGATTGATCCGCGGCGGTGATGTAGGTCTTCTGCCCGTTGATGAAGTACTTGTCGCCGTCGCGGTGCGCGGTGGTGGCCAGTTGGTGGCTGTTGGATCCGGCGTCGGGTTCGGTGATCGCGAACGCGAGCTTCATCGTTCCCGCCGCCATCGGCGCCAGCCACTGCCGCTTCTGCTCGTGGGACCCATGCCGCGACAGCAGGCTGCCCACGATGCCCGGTGAGATCATCAGCATGATCTGCGGGCAGCCCGCCGCGGCGGCCTCCTCCGCGACCACGTTCATCGCGCTCAATCCCATTCCGCCGCCGCCGTAATCCTCGGGCAGGTTCACGCCGACGAATCCGCCGGCGGCCAAGGCGTCCCACAGTTCGGTGGGGTGCTGGAGAGTTTCGCTGCAGCGGGTGAAGTATTCGTTGCCGAAACCGGCCACGATGCCGTGCACCGAGGATCGCAGTTCGGCTTCTTCGATGTCGGACAGGATCATCGGAAGTCCATCCAGTGTCCGTGCGGGGTGAAGCCGAGCAAGAACGGTATCTCGATGCGACAGACCGGTCCCGCGGTAATGTCGTCGGTGTCGAAAATGGTGTATTCGCCGAGGTTCTCGGTCCAACGCGAGATCGGAACCATCAGGTAGCCGTCCCCTTCCGGCGCGTCGGGAGTGCGCGGCACAAAGGTCGGCTCCATCACCAGCGACGGGCGCTCGTGGCGCAGCCGGTACCGCTGCTCGTCGCCGGCGGTTCGGTCCCGCACGACCAGGCTGTGCATGCGCATGCCCGTTCCTTTGGCGTCGCCGCCGATCAGGTATCCCCAACGCTGGCCGTGCCCGTAGAAGCGTTCGTCGACCTTGGGCAGCTCGCAGGGTTGGTCGTCGAGCATCTCCGATCTCACGCTTCCGGCGGCCAGGTCGACGGTCCAGCGTCCGAGCGTGCTGCGGGCCAGGTTGAAGAACAGTGCGACATCGTCGCCTTGGAAACCATCGATGTCCAGCGGGAACGGTGGGCGTTCGAAGATCGGGGCTTCCAAGGTCAGCGTGTCGCCGTCGACGTCGGCGGCCAGCGTATGCATGACGTACTGCGCCTCGATTTCCGCTGTGATCCAACGGATCTCGCCGTTCTCGACATCGTCGCGCGGTATCAGCGCCAGCATGGTCGGCAGCTCCGGATGCCATCCCTGCACCGACTGCCCGCGCTCGATGCGGTCGGGGTCGAAGACGAAACCCTGAAACGGCAGCACCATCCAGTTCGGGGTCAGCCACATGTCGTGCACTTCCGAGGAGTACGGCGCGTCCCAGAGTTCTCGGGATGCGACCGTGCCGTCGGGTTGCACGACATGGACGGTGACGTACGGCTTGTGATTGCTGTAGGCCCAGCCATACAGCATGCCGCTGGCGCTGTCCCATTTCGGGTGCGCGGTGAATGCCGCATCGCCGTAGCCGGCTTTATCGAAGATCCCGCGGGACAGTTGCGGCGACCACCCGACCACGCCGCGGGTCTGCAGGGTGATGGGATCCAGGGCCACCGGCGGGCTGCCTTGCTCACCCGATGCGAGGATCTCCCCCGCGAATGGAAAGCAGTTGATGTTGCTGGTGCCCTGCGGAATTCCGCGGGTGTGCTCGTCGGGCACCGCGGCGCCGAAGCCGATGTTGCGCCAGTCGGTCCAGTCGCCGTCGGACCAGCAGAACATTCCGCGCTTATGCCGATCTTCCAGGAGATACTTGGGCGTGCGGACCCAGCGGTTACGAAAGTCCGCGCGGCCGTTGTCGAACGTCAGGCCCTGCACCATGCCGTCCATCGCCAGCAGTCCGTTCGCGCCCTGTCGGGTAGGTCGCTTGAAAGTCGGCCCGACCCGATAGAACCCGCCGGACAGCTCTCTGGGGATTTCACCGAACGTCGTGACGCAGTCCTCGACGGTCGCCTCGAAACGCATCGGTCGGAAGGCTCCGGTCAGCACGGCGGTATTCGGCATATTCACCATGACGACTTAGTATACTAAGTGCCGTGACGATGACAAGACCCTCGCGCGCGCCCGACGTGGTCGCCGCAACTCTGCGTCGACGGATTCTCTCCGGCGAGCTCGCACCGGGCGACTCCCTACCCACCGAGGGTGAACTGATCACCCAACTGGGCGTCAGCCGCGAAACGGTCCGCATGGCGCTTCGACTGCTGGACGCCGAAGGCCTCACCGCGACCAGCCAGGGACGCAGTGGCGTGCGTATCCGTCACCCGGAACCCGAGCGGGTGGCCCGCTCACTGGTGCAGTTGTTCACCCTCACCGGCGCGACATGGGGTGACCTGTTGGATTTCCGCACGATGCTCGAGCCCGCCGCCGCGGCCCACGTCGCCGAGCACGCCACCGCACCACAACGCAAGCGAATCGCCGCTGTCGCCGAGCGCGGTATCGCACCCGACGGCACCGGCTATCACGAATTTCACGAATTGCTGGTGCAGGCGAGCGAGAATCCACTCCTCACAACCGTTTTGGCTGCGATCGAGCAGGCGGTGCGCTGGGCAGCCGCCGAGCAGGACATCAGTCAGTATGACCGCGAGGAGGCCGCCAAATCACATCGCGCAATCGCTGCCGCCATTACCGCCAAAGATCCGCAGCAGGCGCAGCGCCGAATGGAACAGCATCTCAAAGCGGCGCTGCGCCACGTCGAAGCATCGGGACTACGTGGTGCGCCGATGATTCCGCCGTCACGATGGCGGGGCGAGAACAGCGATCTGCCCTGGCGCTGAGGCGCTTTTACTTCTTGCCGCGCCAGCCACGTTCGAAGGGCAGGCGCCACGCGCGCGGCGCGATCAGCGGATGGACCGCGTTGGGACCCCAGGAATCGAGATCGTAGCTGTGTGAGGGTGGCGGATCCTCCAGCAGCGGGGCCGACACCTCCCACAGCCGCTCAATGCCTTCCGCGGTGTTGTAGAGCGTCCGGTCACCGCGCATCGCGTCGAGAATCAGACGCTCGTAGGCCTCGAGGACATCGCCGGCGTGGGCGGTCTCCTCCATGGTGAATTGCAGGCTGAGCTTGTCCAGCTTCATCCCCGGGCCGGGCCGCTTGCCGTAGAACGACAGCGACATCTTGGACACGTCGGCGAGATCGAACGTCAGGTGATCCGGACCCTTTTGTCCCACACCGGATCCGGGCGGGAACATGCTCCGCGGCGGCTCGTGGAACGCGATCGAGATGATGCGCTGCCCTTCGGCCAGGCCCTTACCGGTGCGCAGAAAGAACGGGACACCCGCCCAGCGCCAGTTGTCGATCTCGCATTTGAGCGCGATGAACGTCTCGGTGTCCGATTCCGGAGCGACGCCGGGCTCGCCGCGGTAGCCGCGGTACTGCCCGCGCACCACGTTGTGCGGGTCAAGCGGCCGCATCGACCGGAAGACCTTGTTCTTTTCATCGCTGATCGCCGCCGATGCAAGCTCGGTGGGTGGCTCCATCGCGACGAAGGCCAGAATCTGGAACAGGTGGGTGACCACCATGTCCTTGAACGCACCCACGGCTTCGTAGAACTGGGCGCGGCCCTCGACAGTGAGCCGCTCGGGAACATCGATCTGAATGTGATCGATGAACTGCCGGTTCCAGATCGGCTCGAAGAGTCCGTTGGCGAATCGGAACGCGAGGATGTTCTGCGCCGCTTCCTTGCCCAGGAAGTGGTCGATCCGGAAGATCTGTTCTTCGTCGAACCGCTCGTGGATCGCCTTGTTGAGCTCCCGCGCGCTGGCCAGATCAACGCCGAACGGCTTCTCCATGATGACCCGGGAGTTCGCCGCCAAGTCCGCCTTGTGCAGAGTGTCCATCACGGTCATCACCGCCTTCGGCGGGACGCTCAGGTAATGCAGCAGGCGAGCCTCGCCGCCGAGTGCCTCAACCTGCTCGGCCACCGCGCTGGCCAGGGCTTCCGGGCCTTGCTGCTGAGAAACAAAGGTCAAATTCGCGATGAACTGCTCGAAGAGTTCATCGGAATCGGCGTGGTGAGCGAACTCCTTGCAAGCCTTGTGCGCCACTTCTTCGCGGAACGTCTTGCTGTCCAGTTCGTCGAGTGACGTTCCAATGACCCGCATCTCGGGAGCAAGCTTCGAACACGACAGGTGAAGCAGGCCAGGCAGAAGCTTCCGACGCGCCAAATCACCTGTGGCGCCGAACATTACGACGACATGAGGCTCCGCGCCGTTTGCCTTCTGCTTAGCCCCCTGAGCTGCCGCAGCGTCCGTCACGTTCACGATCGTAACGAAGGCCGGTCGGATTCACACCCTGCACAGGTGAACACTAAGCGCGGTATCAGGTTCGCTATTACGGAACCTGATACCAGCCCTTGTCGTCCCCGTAGGCCCAGCCACACGGAGCGAGTTCCCACTTCTGGCCATCGTCGCCACCCATGACATTGCACAACGGTCCGCCTGACGGAGGTGACGGTGCCGGTGCGGGTGCCGGGTCCTTGTCGTCTGCGTAAGCGACGCCGCTGCCCATGCACACGGCTGCCACACAGGCCGCGACCATCATCAATTTCTTCGTCATCAAGCGGTCCTTTCAGTCCGGTTCCACAATTTTGCGGCCAAATCGGCGCTCGCGCGACCTTTAGAGCGTGCAACGGTCGGGGACTTAACAGGACGTTTACAGCAGCTAGACAGTGAAGCCCAGCGCACGGAGTTGGTCGCGGCCGTCGTCGGTGATCTTGTCCGGGCCCCACGGCGGATTCCACACCCAGTTGATCCGCAGCTCATCGACCAGACCCGCGCCGATCAGCGCGTTGCGCGACTGGTCTTCGATGACGTCGGTCAGCGGGCAGGCCGGCGACGTCAGCGTCATATCGATCAACGCGACGGTCCCCTCCTCCGCTTCCTCGAGGTTGACACCGTAGACCAGGCCCAGGTCGACGACGTTGATGCCGAGTTCGGGGTCGACGACATCGCGCATCGCCTCCTCGATGTCGCCAAGCAGCTCGTTGTCCGGCGCCGCAATTTCGCTCATCCGTTGACCTCCTCCAAGTCGCCACTCGCTTGCGCCAGCGCATCCTTAAACGCCATCCAGCCCAACAGCGCGCATTTCACCCGGGCCGGATATTTGGCGACGCCGGCGAAAGCGACGCCGTCGCCTAGCACGTCCTCGTCACCGGTGATATTTCCGCGAGACGACACCATCTCGGTGAACGCGGTGACCGTCTTCAGCGCCTGCCCGACGCTTTGACCGATCACCTGCTCGGTCAGCACCGAGGTGGCGGCTTGGCTGATCGAACAGCCCTGGCCGTCATACGACACGTCGGCGACCGTCTCGCCGTCGTCCGACAGCGTCACCCGCAGGGTCACGTCGTCGCCGCAGACCGGGTTCTTGTGATAAACCTCCGCGGCGAACGGCTCGCGCAGGCCGCGGTGCTGCGGATGCTTGTAGTGATCGAGGATCACTTCCTGATACATCTGCTCGAGACGCATGACGGCTCACGCCCTGCCGAAGAAATCGATGGCGCGGCGCACGCCGGCGACCAGCCGGTCGACCTCGTCGAGGGTGTTGTAGAGCGCGAACGACGCGCGCGCGGTGGCCGCGACGTCGAACCGACGGTGCAATGGCAGTGCGCAGTGGTGTCCGACCCGAACCGCGACGCCATCGTCGTCGAGAACCTGACCGACATCGTGCGCGTGCACGCCGTCGACGACGAAAGACACCGGCGAGCCACGGTTTTCCAGCACTGTCGGCCCGATTATCCGGACCGCGTCGATGCCGGACAGCCCGTCGATCGCAGCGGCCACCAGCTCGCGCTCGTGAGCTTCGACGGTGGCCATGCCGATGCCGCCGAGGTAGCGCGACGCCGCGGCCAGCCCGACCACCTGCGACGTCATCGGGGTACCGGCCTCGAACCGCTGCGGGGGCGCGGCGTAGGTGGTGGCCTCCATGGCGACCGTCTCGATCATCGACCCGCCGGTGAGAAACGGCGGCAGCGCGTTGAGCAGCCTGCTGCGTCCGTAGAGCACACCGATTCCGTTGGGGCCCAGCATCTTGTGCCCGGAGAATGCGGCGAAGTCGACGTCGAGGGCGTGGAAGTCGATCGGCTGGTGCGGCACCGATTGGCACGCGTCCAGCACCGTCAACGCGCCGACGGCCTTCGCCCGCTCGACCAGCTCGGCGACTGGGCCCACCGCGCC
>DATAZN010000514.1:0-2523 GCA_036272035.1 Mycobacterium sp.
ATCGCCGGTTCTAGTGGGCATCGGGATGCACGCGGACTGCGAGAACGCGGCCTTGTCCCCTCCCGACGTTGGTGATGCGATACCGGCCTACGCTGTGGAAGGTCGCGCCCTCTCCGGTCCGCAGGCGGGTTGGTGCTTCGCCCGGAAAGGCCAGCTCGAAGGTGCTGTCGAGAACGTAGATCATGCGTTCGTGTTCGTGCTCGTCGTCGATTTCGATGCTGCCGCCAGGTCGGAAGTTGCTTAGCGTCGGGACGAGTGTCCAGCGTGCGCCGCAGGTGAGGTCGTAGAGGTCGACTCCTTCGGTTGGAGAGTGGAGCATGTGCTCGGGCGCGGTGCGGAGGATCCGTACATGGTCGGCGGGCGCGGTCGGCGGCCCGTTGAGAAGGTCAGCCAGTTCGACGTCGTAGAACTCGGCGAGGCGGGCCAGTCGACCGATCGTGATGTCTGATTGCGCCTGTTCTATGAGTGACAGGAACGAGCTGGAGATGCCGGTGGCGCGGGCTAGTTGAGCGAGGGAGAGGCCGTGCTCGGCTCTGAGCTGCTTGAGCCGGGCGGCCAGCTCAGTCTTGTGCGGAGTCGGAGCTTGTGGTTGCTCTGATGGCGACACGGCTCTCCTTCTTAGTCGCGACGATTGCGGGCTCGGTTCGATTTCGAGCCTGAACCTATACAAGGTCGGCCGGGTTGGTCTGCCGACGCAGTTCGGTGGTTGACAGGAACATGCCAGCCAGTATTTTGGCTGACTGCCGCCACCATTTTGTGGCACGGATGCTGATCGGCAGTCGGCCAAAAGCGAGGGGGGACCTTGCAACCCCATGGGAAAAAGCCGTGAATTTCCGCGGCGGTATCTATCGGTGCGCCCGCGCGCCGCCTGCCACCGGAGGCCAAGGCGAGCGCACGCCGGTCCGCGTCTCCGTTCCGGGGGAGGACTCGGCCCGGCTTCCAGCCGAAGCTCGAGTGCAACTTCCATCATCCAGTCCAGCTTTCATCAACAGGAGGACGTTGTGCATTTCAGTGATTGGTCGCGAATCCCATCGCGGCGGCTAACCGCGGTTGCTGCGGTGCTCGCCGTGATTGCTGGCATCGCGGTGCTAGCAGGCTCGAGTCTGGCTACGGGAAAGACGGTGGCCAAGGCCGCCCAGGCTTCCGCCTGCAGCTCGGGCACGAACGTTCAGACCACCAGCGGGCCGGTCTGTGGCATCTCCTATCCTGCTGGGACTTCAGCGACGGGTATTGCTGCTCAAACCAGCTTTAACCAGTGGCTTGGCATCCCTTACGCGGCCCCGCCTGTGGCGCATCTGCGCTGGCAGCCCCCGCAGCCGTCTCCGCCGTGGACCACGACTCTGCCCGCTGTAACCCAGCCACCCGGATGCCCGGGGTCAGGCACCAGCACCGCGAGCGAAGATTGCCTGCAGCTCGACATCACTGCTCCGACTGGCGTAGGTTCAGCGCTGCCAGTCATTCTCTACATTCACGGTGGGGGGTTCACGGGCGGCACGACATCCACCTATCCCGAACAGGAACTGGCCACCGGAGGGCCAGCGATCGTCGTGGGTATTGAGTATCGGCTGGGCGTGCTCGGCTTCCTTGCTGACAAGGCGCTCGGTGCTCACTCCGGAGATTTCGGTCTGCAGGACCAGCAGTTTGCGATGAAGTGGGTGCAGCAGAACATTTCGGCATTCGGCGGCGACCCGGCCAACATCACCATCATGGGCAGCTCGGCGGGCGCCTCGAGCGTATGCGACCAGATCGCCTCACCGACGGCCCACGGGCTGTTCGAGAAAGCGATCAACTTCAGCGGCGAGTACAACTCGCTGTTCGGCGCACCTACCTCGCTTCAACCTCAGGATTGCAAAGCGCAACTACCCACCCAGCACCAGGCGAACGCCACCGGCGCCCTCTTCGCAGCCAGCGTCGGTTGTGGTCAAGGAAATGACGCCGCGGTCGCGGCCTGCCTCCGCGCGGTGCCGTGGCAGACAGTATTGACCGCCCAGGCCTCTGGCGGTACGAACTCCCCGATCGTCAACCGCACCACCCTCACTGAGCAGCCCCTGAGGTCGTTTGCGACGGGACATGTCAACCGCGTTCCGGCGCTCCTCGGCGTCAACCGCGACGAGGACCTGACCGGTACGGCAACCACAGCGGCCGCCTACACCTCCCTGATCGATTCTCAGTATGGAGCTGAGTCATCGGAGGTGCTTCTCCACTACCCACTCGCTCGATTCCCATCTCCATACGTCGCGTCCCGCACGGTCGCCGCGGACTCAAACACGGTCTGCCCTGCCTTGGTACGGGATCAGTACTTGTCGAAGGTAATGCCCCTGTACGCTTTTGAGGGAGACGTCCCCGACCTGCCGCCGTACAGCACCGCGACGGCTAACCCGCCAGGCTCATCGCACGACTGGGAGCCGGGCTACCTCTTCCCCACCGCGATGGGCATCCCAATTGACAGTCAACTGGACGCAAATCAGGCTACTTTCCGCAGCGAACTGATCGCGCAGATCACGGCGTTCGCCGCGACCGGTA
>DATAZN010000515.1:0-1735 GCA_036272035.1 Mycobacterium sp.
GGTGACGCGGCCGGAAAAGTCCGGGCGAGCCTGCTGATACAGCTGGTAGAGAAATTCGTGGCCGTAGAGCGCATCGCCGGTCGAGCCTTCGTCGGCGTGGAACGACCAGCCCGTCTCGTCCGGCATTTTCGGGGAAACGACCGAGACGCCGATCAGCGAGTCGAGGCTCTTGAGGGCCCGGAACACCAGCGTGCGGTGGGCCCAGGGGCAAGCCCAGGAAACGTAGAGGTGGTAGCGCCCCGGCTCGGCGGGAAACCCGCCCTCGCCAGTCGGGCCGGGCGCGCCGTCGGCGGTCACCCAGTTGCGGAACGCGGTGTTCGTGCGGACGAAATGGCCGCCGGTCTTGCCGGTGTCGTACCATTCGCTCGACCACTGGCCGTCTACCAATTGTCCCACGATCATCTCCTTCAGGCCGTTTGTGCGCCTCACTTGGGGGTTCGGATCACAATCACCAAGCGTTGACCCTAAGGTCTTGAAATGTCGGCACGCATCCATGATTTCACATTTACGCGTCGGCACCGCAGTGCTAATGCGGATTTCAGACGTCAGGAGGCGTCCAGGATGGAGAACGTCGTTCACGTGACCCGACGACCGTAAAAGGTCGGGAGCCGGCCTCGAGCTGGCACGTTTGGCCCACTCTTTCAGCCGGACCCGTCACATGATCGCTCCCTCCGTGTATTCGGTCGCGCCGTCGGCCCCTCCGCAACCTGGCTCGCCCAATGTTCGCGCCGCAACTGCAGCCGACGACCAGTTCGTCGATGACCTGCAGGAGCTGGCTTTCGGTCCCGGCCGCTTCGCCCGGACGGCCTATCGTGTGCGCGAGCGCTTCCCGATCGACCCCTCCCTCTCGCTCATCGCCGAAGTCGACGGTACCGCTTGCGGGTCGGTGTGGATGACCCCGATCAGCGTTGGCGATGTCGATGGCTACATGCTCGGTCCACTCGCGACCCACCCGAATTTCCGCAAGCGCGGCGCCGGCAAAATGCTGGCGCGCGAGGTGACGCGGCTGGCGCTGTCGCGCGGTACGGGCAGCTTCGTGCTGCTGGTGGGCGACCAGGACTATTATTGCCCGCTCGGCTGGCAGGTGACGACACCCGGTGCAGTCGAATTTCCCGGGCCGGTCGACCCGACGCGCGTGTTGCTCTATTCTGAGGACAAGACGCTGGCGAAACGGATCAGGGGACCGATCGCAGCGTTCGGAGCCAGAAAGCGCGCCTGAAGGACACAGATTGCCGGCAGCCGATGAACTGATCGAACGAATCAGGCTCCGGTTGCTGCGCAATCCGCAGACAGCCGAGGTGACCGCCACGCTGGCGCCGGACTGGATGCCGGACGGCGGCTTCGACCGGCCGGCGCGGGCTGCAGCCGTGCTGATCGCGCTGGTGCGACGGGGCGAGGAGCTTTCGGTCCTCTATACGGAACGTTCACCGGAGCTTCGCTCGCATTCGGGGCAGGTGGCATTTCCGGGCGGCAAGATCGACCCCGATGACGATGGGCCGGGTGCCGCGGCGTTGCGCGAGGCAGCGGAGGAGGTAGCGCTCGATCCTGCCGACGCCCGGATTCTAGGCTATCTGCCGGCATACTACACCGGCTCCAACTACATGATCACGCCGGTGGTGGCGGAGGTGCGGCCACGCGCGCCCTTCGTGCCCAATCCGGGCGAGGTCGAGAGCGTCTTCGAGGTACCGCTGGACCGGCTGATGCAGGAGCAGAGCTTCGGGACGTTCCGCATCCG
>DATAZN010000516.1:0-4500 GCA_036272035.1 Mycobacterium sp.
GTTGCACAACTCGGCGCTGCGCGGCGAACAGATGAAGGGCCACGCCGCCACCATCGAGGGCGAAGTCAAGAAGATGATCGCCAACTGGGGGGACGAAGGCGAGATCGAGCTGCTCGACTTCTTTTCCGAGTTGACCATCTATACGTCGACGGCCTGCCTGATCGGCCTGAAATTCCGCGAACAGCTAGACCACCGGTTCGCCGAGTACTACCACGAACTGGAGCGCGGCACCGATCCACTGTGCTACGTCGATCCGTATCTTCCGATCGAGAGCTTCCAGCGCCGCGACGAGGCACGCGTGAAACTGGTTGCGCTGGTTCAGGAAATCATGAACCAGCGGATCGCCAACCCGCCCACCGACAAGGCCGACCGCGACATGCTCGACGTGCTGGTGTCGATCAAAGACGAGGAGGGCAATCCCCGGTTCTCCGCCGACGAGGTCACCGGGATGTTCATCTCGCTCATGTTCGCCGGGCACCACACCAGCTCCGGCACCTCGGCCTGGACCCTGATCGAGTTGATCCGCCATCCCGAGGCCTACGCCGAGGTGCTCACCGAGCTCGAGGAACTGTACTCCGACGGCCAAGAGGTGAGTTTCCATGCGCTGCGCCAGATTCCCAAGCTGGACAACGTGGTCAAGGAAACCCTGCGGATGCACCCGCCGTTGATCATTCTGATGCGGGTGGCCCAGGGCGAATTCGAGGTGCAGGGCTTCCCGATCCACAAGGGTGACTTCGTCGCGGCCTCCCCCGCGATATCGAACCGGATCCCCGAGGACTTCCCCGAGCCCCACGCCTTCAACCCGGACCGGTACAACAAGCCCGAGCAGGCCGACGTCGTCAACCGGTGGACCTGGATCCCATTCGGAGCGGGCCGGCATCGGTGCGTCGGAGCCGCGTTCGCGCAGATGCAGATCAAGGCGATCTTCTCGGTTCTGTTGCGCGAGTACGAGTTCGAGATGGCGCAGCCCGCCGACAGCTATCACAACGACCACTCCAAGATGGTGGTGCAGCTGGCCCGGCCGGCAAAGGCGCGTTACCGCCGGCGTAACGGGAGCTGACGATGGGTTACCGCATCGAAGCCGACTTGGATCTGTGCCAAGGCCATGCGATGTGCGAGCTGGAGGCGCCGGACTACTTCCGGGTGCCCAAACGCGGAAAGGTCGAGATCCTCGACGCTGAACCCCCTGACGAGGCCCGCGACGAAGTCGAGCGGGCGGTCGAAATGTGCCCCACCCAAGCCCTATTGATCCAAGAGAAAGAAGACTGACAATGGCGTCACACTCCCGCGAAAAACTCGAGGCATGGGTCGACCGTTGGCTGCAGGCGAACAAGGACTGCGAGAAGGCAGGCGACTGGCGGCCGCTGGGCGACTTCTACGCACCCGAAGCCACGTACGGCTGGAACATCGGCCCCAAGGAAGACGTGATGTGCGTTGGGCTCGGCGAGATCCGCGACGTCGCGTTGGGCCTGGAGATGGAGGGTCTGGAGAACTGGGTGTACGAGTACCAGAAGGTCCTGATCGACGAGAAGCAGGGCGAAATCGTCGGCTTCTGGAAGCAGATCGTCAACAAGACCGACGGCAGCCAGGATGAGATCTACGGCATCGGCGGTAGCTGGTTCCGCCTCAACGACGACGCGCTCATCGAGTGGCAGCGCGACTTCTTCGACTTCGGGCACGTCGCGAAGATGTTCGGGAACCTGATCGAATCGGGCGACCTGAGCACCGGGATGCAGAACCGCATCCAACGCAGCGTGGCCGGCGAGAAGTTGCCTGGTTACTACCCGCTGGGCCAGGCGCCGGTACCCATCTGGTGACCGGGATCACCCGCTGACCTACACTCAACCAAGCGGTTGCTTGCGTGGAGCTGGGCCGTTCTCGACCGACGTTCAACGACGAAAGCAGGTTCACGATGAAGACCAAAGGCGCGCTGATCTGGGAGTTCAATCAGCCCTGGTCGATCGAGGAAATTGAGATCGGCGACCCGCAAAAAGATGAAGTCAAAATCCAGATGGAAGCGGCGGGCATGTGCCACTCCGACCACCACCTGGTCACCGGCGGCATCCCGATGGGCGGCTTCCCGGTTCTCGGTGGTCACGAGGGCGCCGGCATCGTCACTGAAGTCGGCCCGGGCGTTGAAGACATCGCCGTCGGCGACCACGTGGTGCTGTCGTTCATCCCGTCCTGTGGTCACTGTCCGACCTGCCAGGCCGGCATGCGCAACCTGTGTGACCTCGGCGCCGGGCTGCTCAACGGTGCGGCGGTATCCGACGGAACCTTCCGAATCCAGGCGCGCGGCCAAGACGTCTTCCCGATGACGCTGCTGGGGACGTTCTCGCCCTACATGGTTGTGCACAAGAGCTCGGTGGTGAAGATCGACGAGTCGGTGCCCTTCGAGGTTGCCGCGCTGGTCGGCTGCGGCGTCACCACCGGCTACGGCTCAGCGGTTCGCACCGCCGACATCCGGCCGGGTCAAGACGTCGCGATCGTCGGCGTCGGCGGGGTCGGCATGGCCGCGCTACAAGGCGCTGTCACCGCCGGAGCGCGCTACATCTTCGCTATCGACCCAGTCGAGTGGAAGCGCGACCAGGCCCTCAAGTTCGGCGCGACGCACGTCTACCCCGACATCTTCGCCGCGATGGGCGGAATGATGGAAGTGACCTACGGCCTGATGGCCCACAAGGTGATCGTCACTGTCGGCGAGCTGCACGGCGCCGACATCGACAACTACCTGCTCCTGACCCAGAAGGGCGGCACCTGCGTACTGACCGCCATCGGCAGCCTGGTGGACACCAACGTCACCCTGAACCTCGCGATGCTGACCCTGATGCAGAAGAACCTGCAGGGCACCATCTTCGGTGGCGGCAACCCGCAGTTCGACATTCCGCAGCTGCTATCGATGTACAAAGCCGGCAAGCTGAACCTCGACGACATGATCACCCGCCAGTACAAGCTGGAGCAGATCAACGACGGGTACAAGGACATGTTGGACGGCAAGAACATCCGCGGCGTCATCCGCTTCACCGACGCCGACCGGTAACCGTCATGTCGCAGGAAACCGCCGAAAAGTCCCCCGCGCTGGCCGCTTCCCAATCATCGTGGCGCTGCGTCCAGGCCCATGATCGGGAGGGCTGGCTGGCCCTGATGGCCGACGATGTCATGGTCGAGGATCCGATCGGCAAGTCGGTGACCAACCCCGAGGGCACCGGCGTGCGAGGCAAGGACGGCGTTGCGGAGTTCTACGACACCAACATCGCCGCCAACAATTTGCGGATCACCTGCGAGGAGACGTTTCCGTCCAGCGACCCCAACGAGGTCGCGCATATCTTGGTGCTGGACAGCAAGTTTGACAACGGAATCACCAGCAGCGTGCGAGGCGTGTTCACCTACCGCGTCAACGACGCGGGCCTGATCGCGAACATGCGCGGCTACTGGAACCTCGACATGATGACCTTCGGCAACGAGGAGTGACCTCACTGCTCGCCGACCGCGGCGCGGTCGTGGTCGGCGGGTCACGGGGTATCGGCGCGGCTGTCGCGGCGTTGCTCGCGCAGCACGGCGCCGGCGTGGTTATCAACGGCCGAGACGCCGGCGCTGCCCGCTCCACTGCGCAGGCGATCACTGCCGCGGGCGGGCGGGCGGTTGCCCATCCGGGTTCGCCGTCCGATCAAGAGACCGCAGAGTCGTTGGTGGACAACTGCATTGACGAGTTCGACGGCATCCACATCCTGATCAACTGCGCCGGCATCGCCGAGCCTGCGGGGTCATCCATCCTCGACATCAGTGCCGCGCAGTTCGCCGAACTGATGGACGCCCATCTGGGCACGGTGTTCGCGACCTGCCGCGCCGCCGCACCAAAGATGATCGCGCAGGGCGGCGGCAGCATCGTCAACAGCAGTTCGTTCGCGTTCCTCGGCGACTACGGCGGCACGGGATACCCGGCTGGCAAGGGCGCGGTCAACAGCCTGACGCTGGCGATTGCTGCCGAACTGAAGGAGCACCGGGTACGGGCCAACGTGGTGTGTCCCGGCGCCCGGACGCGGCTGTCCACCGGGGCGGACTACGTCGCGCATATCCACGAGCTGAATCGCCGCGGGCTGCTGAATGACGCCACGATGCAGGGCTCGCTGGATGTCGCGGAACCCGACTATGCCGCGCCGACCTACGTCTACCTGGCCAGCGATCTCGCCAAGGAACGGACTGGTGAAATCTTCGCTGCCTCGGGCGGTTTCGTGGGCCGGTTCCCGAAGGCGACCCCGGACCTGATCGGCTACCGCAACCACCACGATGCACCGCCGTGGTCGGTGGGCGAGATTTCCGCACTGGTCGACGGCGGCGCTGCCTAGACATTCGCCACGCAACATATGCTGAAGCGATGCCCACCATCTTCAGCAGGATCATCAGCGGCGAGCTGCCGGGCCGGTTCGTGTACGAGGACGACGAGGTCGTCGCGTTCTTGACCATCGAGCCGATGACCCAGGGACACACGCTGGTGGTGCC
>DATAZN010000517.1:0-21840 GCA_036272035.1 Mycobacterium sp.
TTCTCGACGGCCTGCCCGGCGGTCAAGGACACCGAGCCGGTCATGCTCGGAGTCACCGACGCTATGTCGGACGCGTGCTCGTGATTCCCGAGCGCTTTGACGTCGGAATCGGTCAGGTTCCGCGCGACGCCGCCGCCAGGCACCGCCCCGGTCGCGGGAGTGATGGTGATCTGGTTGGCCAGCCGACTGAACTGGGCGTCGAACCCGGCCTTCATACCAGTACCCAAGGCGACGAGAATGATCACGGCCGCCACGCCGATGATGATGCCGACCGTCGTCAGCGCGGACCGCAGGCGATTACTACGCAGGCTGCCCAATGCGGCCAGGATCGTTTCGCTCAGGTTCATACCGTTGAGGCCCATTTCGCCATTTCTGGATCACCCCTGCCGAAATTAGGTCAAAACCAAATCCAGCTTGACATCGCGGCGCCACAGTAACTTGCCGAATCTCAATATCCAATTAGGTAACAGCATCGCGACGCGATCGCCTTCGTCAGGTGAGCGCGCCGTGTGGGACCGCTAGAACCGCCGGATCAGCCATCAGGCGGTGGTGCTTGAGCAGTGGTGCCGGCCAGGTCGAAGTACATCCGAAGTAGCGTCTCGTGCATCGCGGTAGGTCGGCAGTGACGTCACCGGGATGCGCCTTGTGCTGTTGGGCGGACGAGCAGATCGCTGATAGCCAGGTGGGACGGGCGTGTGACCATATAGCCGATTGTTTCCGCGATATCGCCAGGCTTCAACTGTGGGGCAGTAAATTTCGGCTTGTGCTGGCCGAAGGCCGCGAAGAACTCGGTGTCGACCGAGGCTGGTTCGAGTACGGAGACCCGCACATTACGGTTGGCGATCTCCTGGCGTAGGCATTCACTGTAGGCGTTCACCGCGTGCTTGGTAGCGGTGTAGACGGCGGAGCCGACGCGGTGAATGCGGCCGGACAGTGAGCTCACATTGACCAGATCCGCCACACCTCGTGAGCTGTGCTCCGCTGCCCACAATAGATGCGGAAGCGCGGCCTTGGCGCAGTACAGCGAGCCAAGCAGGTTGACGCGCACTACATGGTCGAAGTCGGCGGCATTCGCCTCTTCGATCAGATCAGGCCGGTTGAGCCCGGCGTTGTTGATCAGAATGTCGAGTCGGCCCCACGCCCGCACGGTCCGCTCGATGGCTTCGTGCACCTGCTCGCGCTCCGAGACATCGGCCTCGATCGCGAGAGCCGTTCCCCCGGCCCGCGTGATCCGCTCGGCGAGTGCTTGCAGCCGATCTAACCGGCGCGCCACCACCACGACAGCAGCGCCGCGTCGGGAAAGTTCCACCGCGGTGGCTTCGCCGATCCCGCTGGACGCCCCGGTCACGAGCGCGACCGTGCCGCGCAATTCCGCTCCCACCGTTGAGTTCCTCTCACAGAAGAATTGGGCCAGATGCTGCTTCGCCACATGTCCGTCACCGAAAGGTGGGCACCGGTATCGCATAGCGTCGTGCCCCGACCGGGGGCCGTGCGAGATGAGAATGTCGACATCGGGTCAGGATCGTTAGTGGGGTGCTATCCGCTGGTCAGCCCTCGGCTGGGATGCCGCTACCGGTTCGCCGTGGCGCAGCCACAGTAGGTCGATCCACGCGACAGCGGCGGCCAGCCCAAGGAACAGCACCGGCACCGTCAGGCCCACAGCGGCCGAATCGTAGAGACCGCCCTCTGTTGCCTCGGCGCGGAAGTACAGCGCGGTGGCCGCCGCGATGCCGATGGCCGTGGCGATCCGCTGCGCGGTCTCGTATCCACCGAGGTGCATATCGCCGATCATCGGCAGCCGGATCTGCTTGAAACCATGCCGGTGCCGAGACTGAGAGAAGTCGCCCTCCTGACGGCCCAGAATGTAGCGGAAGTTCTCCGGCGACTCGGGCTCTCCCCCCATCAGCGGGTAGTTGAACGCCACCATTCCGCGCGGGTGATCCATGAGGAACGCGTCTTCGTCGAACGGTGCGACCTTCATGATCGACTCCTCACCTCCGGCCCTTCCCAGCCGCAACCATAATCTTGCAAGCTACTTGGCAGGTAGGAGGATCGTGTGACCCGGTTAAGGGAACAGGTCGATCAGAGGATCCAGGCAGTCGGCTTCACCGGCTCGCGCGGCGCCGGCCTGGCCATCGTCGCGGCGGCCGCCGCCCGGCCCCGGCCCATCCCGGTGTACGCCGAGATGAGCAGCGTCAAACCCGTCTTCCTCCTGCCCGGCGCGCTCGCGGCGCGGGGCGCCGAGCTGGGGGCCGCGTTCGCCGGCTCACTACCCCTCTGCGCCGGCCAGTTCTGTACCAACCCGGGGCTGGACGGCTTCCTCGACGCCGCCGCCAAGTCTGTCGAGGCCAACCAGGGCGCGCCCATGCTCACCGCCCGCATCGCCGAGGTCTCCTGGTGCAGGAAATTGGAGTTCGGCCCCGAACTACTGCAGCGGCGCGCCCACTGCGGGCGTCTCAGGAGTCTGATGTTGATGCGGCGGCGAGCGCGATGCGCGACCACATCGAGGCCGTTCGGGCCGCGCTGCACGTCGGGCTCAAGGAAGAGTGGGCGCACACAGACTGACCCTCGGGCCGAGTCCAGCCACGGTGCGGCAGCGCCCGATTTGGTGGGCCGACGTCGCGACCCGGTCAGCCTCGGCCGACGCGTGACTATCGGATGGAGGCTTGACTCTCGACCGGTTGCATATGGTACACCATACACCAGTCGACGGCGGGAGCAGGGATGGTCAGGGTTGCGCTCGTCGGCACGTATGACACCAAGGGGCCCGAGTACCGCTTCGTGCAGCGGACGCTGGCCTCCGCTGGTGTCGAGAGTCTGACCGTCGATGTCGGGATCCTCGGAGACAGCGAGGACGCCGATATCGACAACCGCGCGGTTGCCGACGCCGGGGGCAGCTCGCTGGAACAGCTGCGCGCCGAGCGGGATCGTGGGGACGCGATCCGCGTGATGACCGCCGGCGCGCGCGTTATCGTGCGGAAGTTGGTGGATGAGGGCGCGGTCCAGGGAGTTCTCGGCCTGGGCGGCACCGGTGGCACCACCCTCGTGACGGCGGTGATGCGTTCCCTCCCGATCGGCTTCCCCAAGGTCATGGTCTCGACCGTCGCCTCGGGCGACACCCGTCCCTACCTGGGGACGAGCGACATCACGATGATCAATTCTGTCGTCGACATCGCCGGCCTCAACTCGGTCTCCGTTCCTATCCTCGCCAACGCCGCGGGCGCGATTGCCGGAATGGTCCGGATCGACACCGCCGAGGCCACCGCGAAGCCGACCGTGGCCGCCACGATGTTCGGCGTCACCACGCCAGCCGTGCAAGCGGCCCGGGCACGTCTGGAGGCCCTCGGGTACGAGGTTCTGGTCTTCCACGCCACCGGGGTTGGTGGCGCCTCGATGGAGGCGCTCATCGACTCCGGTGTGATCGCGGGAGTGCTGGACCTCACCACCACAGAGCTCGCCGACGAGCTCCTGGGCGGGGTGTTCTCCGCCGGCGATACCCGCCTGACGGCGGCGGGCCGAGCCGGTGTTCCCCAGGTGGTCAGCTTCGGGGCACTCGACATGGTCAACTTCGGGCCCATCGAGACGGTTCCGGCGCAGTTCCGGGACCGGAAGCTGCATGTACACAATGCAACGGTCACTCTCATGCGCACGACAGCGGCGGAGTCGCGCGTGCTCGGACGTCGAATCGCGGAGCGGTTGAACAGCGCAAAAAGTGACGTGACAGTGGTAATTCCGCTCCGGGGCGTCTCGGCGATAGACGCGGTTGGCCAGCCGTTTCACGACCCCGATGCCGATACCGCGCTGTTCGAAGCATTCGACGACTATGTCGCGACCCACATCGCGGTGGTAAGGCGGGACGCACACATCAACGACCCCGAACTAGCCGTGGAGATGGCCAACCGCCTGCACGAACACATCACCGGACAGTCAGAGGAGGAGCAGAATGGATAGGGCCAGCGCGCTCAGCCGGATACGGGGACAGATCGAGCAAGGACAGGCCGTGATCGGCACTGGCGCCGGCACCGGCTTGTCCGCGAAGAGCGCCGAGGACGGTGGCTCGGATCTGATCATCATCTACAACTCGGGTCGCTTCCGAATGGCCGGACGGGGATCGTTGGCCGGGCTAATGCCCTACGGCGACGCCAACGCCGTTGTGGTCAGCATGGCCGCGGAAGTGCTCACCATCGTCAGGCACACGCCGGTCCTCGCGGGGGTATGCGGCACCGACCCGTTCCGGAGCATGCCGAGATTCCTCGACGAGCTCGCCGCGCTGGGGTTCACCGGAGTACAGAACTTCCCCACTGTCGGTCTCATCGATGGACTCTTCCGCCAGAACCTCGAAGAGACCGGAATGTCGTACGCCATGGAAGTGGAGATGATCCGCGAGGCGTCCGCCCGGGGCATGCTCACCTCGCCGTACGTATTCGACGAGACACAGGCGGAAGACATGACGGCCGCCGGCGCCGACATCATCGTCGCCCATATGGGCCTGACCACTTCCGGCTCGATCGGCGCGCACACCGCGATCAGCCTGGAGGACTCGGTCGGGCGCATCCAAGCTATCCGGGACGCCGCGGTTGCGGTGCGGGACGACGTCATCGTGCTTTGCCACGGCGGCCCGATCGCCTTCCACAAGGAGGTGGAGTACATCTTGGAACGAACCCAGGGAGTGGCGGGGTTCTTCGGCGCCTCCAGCGTGGAAAGGCTCCCCACGGAGGTGGCCATCTCCTCCGCCGTTCGTGAGCTCAAGACGATCATGGCTTCGTGAGCGGGTCAGTTGAGACACCGACGCACGAGACCGGCCCCAGTGGACCACGTGCCGGCACAGCTCAGCTGACAGTGCTGAACGGCATGGCTTCCCGCGACTTCGACCAGGCCCTGTCGGTGATCAAGGGCTGGGGTTTGGAGTGGGTCGACCTCTGGGGCTCCATCTATGGAGAACCCGTAGATGTGCTGAGCCCGGCGGCCGCTGAGCGCGCCGCAGCGGCGCTGGGTGAGCGGGGACTGCGCGCGTACTGTCTGTCGTCGCGCGTATTCGACGACAGCGTGGAGCAGGACGAGCAGGTATTTCGCGCGAAACATCTGGGCACGCTGCGGAAAGCTCTGGCCGCCGCCACGGTGCTGCGACCGAGGTACGTGCGCCTGATCGCCGGGAAGATGACCGGCACAACGGTCGGGGGAAACCGTGTCGCACTGCTGCGCAAAGAGCATCCATGGGTGCGGGAGGTATACGCCGAAGCGGTCGATCTCATTGTCGACGCCGGCTTCGAGCCGACCATCGAGAACGAGCATCAGGACTGTTTTCTCTCGACGGTCGACGAGTACCGCGACTTCTTCGAATGGCTGGGCGCACCGAGTCGGCTGACGTTCACCTGGGACATCGTCAACGCCTGGAAGATGGGTGTCTACCCGACCGTCGAGGTGTACCGGGCGCTCCGCCCCTTGCTCGGTTACGTTCACGTGAAAGGTGGGCAGGCCGACGAGCACGACCCGGAGAGGCTCAGGTGGAACGTCGGACTCGATCAGTCCAGCTGGCCGGTCCGGGAGATACTCCAGGCCGTCGTCGACGACGGGGCGTCACCGGTGATCTGCCTGAACCCGGCGCACGGGGAATGGAAGCCCGGGTACGACTACGGGGACGGGTCGGCCGCATCGACGCCGATCTTCGAGCGGAACTTTGCCCCGGTGACCGAGCGCGACATCAACTTTCTGCGGAAAAACGTGGGAGGGATCGTGCAATGAACTACCAACGGGATTTCGAGCAACGGGTCAGGATCGGAGTGGTCGGCGTCGGCGATCACTCGTACCGGAACATCCTGCCGCTACTCAACTTTCTGCCGGTCGACTTCGTAGCGCTCGCCGACACGAATTCCGAGATCGGCGCGAAGACCGCGCTCCAATACGGCAATATCCCGCATTACGAGAGCGCGACCAAGATGTACGAGAACGAACGGATCGACGCCGTCCTGCTGTGTGTCTCTCCGAAGATGCACCCCGAACTGACAGTGGAAGCACTCGAGGCCGGGCTGCACGTATGGATGGAGAAACCGGCCGCGACGACGGCGCACCAGGTGGACGAGATGATCCGGGCGCGCGCCGACCGCATCGTGGTCGTCGGCTACAAGAAGGCATTCATGCCGGCCACCGCCAAAGTCGTCGAACTCGTCCGCGACGGAGTGCTCGGTGACGTCAGATCGATCCTGGCCACCTATCCACTGATCATTCCACACGGCGACCGAGCACTGATCGAGCGCGGCGAGCCGAGCAGCTGGCTGGCTAACGGGTGCCATCCGACGGCATTCATGCTCGCGGTGGCCGGGAGCGCAAAGAGCGTCGTCGTCCATCGCGGGCGCGACCTGGCCAACGTAGTAGTCATCGAGCACACCAACGGAGCCCTCAGCAACCTCCATTCCGCCATCGGAATATCGCCCGCCCACCCGTTCGAGCGGTACACGGTCTACGGCATGCACGGCAGCGTCGAGATCGAGAACAGCCGGAAGGTGATCTTCCAGCGCGCCGCGCCCTTTGAATACTCCAGGGTCGCCAACTTCGCGCCATCGGGTCTCGACTCGGGTTCCGTGGTCTGGGAACCTCAGGACAGCCTGGGCACACTCGAGAACAGGTCCGACTTCACCCAGGGCATGCACGGCGAACTGGCCTATTTCTTGGACTGCGTCCTGGCCGGCACCCAGCCGGAGACAGCGAATCTCGAGTTCGCCCGCCAGATCACCGAAATCTACGAGGCGGCCATACTTTCCAATGGGGATCGAGTTCAGCTGGAGGACCTGAATTGACTGCCGTGGAAGATTTCGATCAGAACCTCCGGCGAGGTTCCGAACATATTCTCGTGGACATGCCTTGGGGCCGTCTCGAGTGGTACGCATCGGCCGAGATCGGCAACTCGAACACCATGACGGTAGGCAAGTGCCACATCGATGTGGGCCAGCAGAACGGCCGCCACTATCATCCCAACTGTGACGAGATCCTCACCGTCCTGCGCGGCGAGATCATCCATAGCTGGAACGACGAAGAAAAACGGATGAGCGCCGGCGACGTCATCTCCATACCGCAAGGCGTCGTGCACAACGCCAGAAACGTCGGGAATGTAGCCGCCGAACTGGCGATCTGCTTCTCCAGCGCGCACCGGGGAACCTTCGACGAAGAGACAGCCACGGCACCGCTCGACCGGTCCCCAGATCGAGCCCTCGAGAGATAAAACCCCAGCGGCCTGGCAACTCATCTGGGAAGGACGCCGATGTCCGAAAAGGATCCCGACGAGCGAATGCGCCAAACCCGGAGGTCAGCACTCGCCGGCCTCCTCGGAACAGCGCTCGAATACTGCGACTTCACGATGTACGGCATTGTTGCCGCCGTAGTGCTCGGCAAGGTCTTCTTTCCCTCCCAAGACACCTTCACCGCGCAGATGGGTGCCATGGTGAGTTTCGGGGTCGCGTATGTCGCCAGGCCAGTTGGCGCACTCGTGCTCGGCCACCTGGGCGACCGGGTCGGTCGACAGAAGATGCTGCTCTTCACGATAGTCCTCATGGGGAGCGCCACCTTCTTGATCGGCTGCCTGCCCAGCTACCGGTCCATCGGCATCGCCGCCCCCGCCGCGCTCGTGGTGCTCAGGCTGGCACAGGGATTCTCCGCGGCCGGCGAGCAGGCAGGCTCAAGCACCCTGACTATGGAGCACGCCCCTCAACACCGGCGGTCCTACTACACGAGCTGGACCAACACCGGAACCTTGCTCGGAACGGTCCTCGGACAGGTCGCCTTCCTGCCTGTACTCGCGCTACCCGAGCCGGATCTGCTCTCCTGGGGCTGGCGCCTCCCGTTCCTGCTCACCGCCGTCGGCATGATCGTCGTCGTCTTCATCCGCAAGGGCCTGCGCGACGCGGACGTCTTCGTGACAGTACGGACCGAAGGGGACCGGCAATCCCCGCCGCTGCAGGAACTCCTCCGATCCAACAGGAAGAACCTGATCCGCGTGGTGCTCTGCTGCCTGATGGCCGCACCGGCATCGATCACATCGGTCTTCGGTCTCTCCTACGCCACCCGAATCATCGGGATCAACCCGAGCATCCTCGTGCTCAGCGGTGTCCTCGGGAACGCGATCGGCATGGTGACCATCCCAGTCTGGGCAATGCTCTCCGACCGGATCGGGCGCCGGCCGGTATTCATCGGTGGCGTGCTCGTCGCGGGCGTGATGATCTTTCCCTTGCTCCATTTCACGGCAGCCAAGAACATCCCGATGATCATCGTCTCCCAGTATCTGTTCGTGATCTTTCTCATGGCCGGCCAGGCCCTGCAGCTATCGATCTACACCGAGATGTTCCCGACCCGGCTGCGCTTCTCAGGCGTCGCCGTCGGAACACAGTTCGGCTACCTGCTCGCCGGGTTCGCCCCGACAATCTCCTACGCCATTCTCCGGCCCGGCCCTACCGGCTGGATCCCCGTGGCGGTATTCGGAGCCGCGTGCTGTCTAGTGGCCGCGGCGGCGGCATTCACCGCCCGGGAGACCCGCGATATCAGCATCGAGCACATCGACCGGACCGCCTCGAGCCCTCAGCCCCTCCCAGAACACCTCGCCTAATGGTTCACGTAGTCTCCTGAGGCAAATTCCGTGATCGCCCCACACACGGCCAGTAGCCCGCACACGCGAGCTCTCCGGCGTCAGTGACTGGCGGGAACGCCGAGGCCACCGCGAGCCGGTTAGTGCCGGATGCGGGGCCAATCCTGTTGCTGTTCCAGGGCGAACGCGGTTTCGAGGAGAGTGCGTTCGTCGCCGTAGGCGGCGGATAGGTGCACGCCGATGGGTAGACCATCGGGGGTCTGTGCCATGGGCAAGGAGATTGCCGGTGTGCCGGTGATGTTGTTGATCGGGGTGTAGGCGACGTAGTTGTTGAGCCGCGCGATGAGCTCGGGGTAGGGCACGGTGGGGCTGAGATGGCCCAGCGGGGGCGTGACGTGGGCGAGAACTGGGGAGAGCACCAGCTCACGTCGTTCGAACATGCGGGCGTAGGCGTGTGTGGCGCGGCGTAACCGGTAGAGGGCGCCGGGGGTATCGCGCAGGTGTCGACGGTAGTGGTGGCCCAGGCCGAGGGTGAGGCCGTCTAGTTTCGAGGTGTCGAAGGAGCGGTCGAAAGCGTGTTTGCCCAGCGTGGCGGTCAGCGTCGCTAGCAGGCCCCAGTAGAGGACGAAGTCGGCGGCGAACTGGGCGTCCACCGGCGCGGTCATCGGTTCGATGTGATGGCCCTGTTTCTCCAGCAGGGCGGCGGTGCGCTCGACCGCGGCGCGGGTGTGGGGGCAGATTTCGGCGGCGGTGGCGTTGTCGAGGAGCAGACCTATGCGCAGTCGACGCTTCGATGGTCCTTGGACGAGTCCGACTGGGGGCAGTTTCGGGTTGCGCCAGTAGTCCTCGGCGGCGGCGAAGAACACCGCGGTGTCCCGCACCGATCGGGTCAGTACACCCTCGGAGATCATGTTAATGGGCAGGTGGCGGGCCGTTTCGCCGTTGACATGGCGGCCCCGGCTGGGCTTGAGGCCGATCAGGCCCGCCGCGGCGGCCGGGATCCTGATCGAGCCGCCGCCGTCATTGGCGTGCGCGATGGGCACGGCCCCGGACGCGACGAGCGCCGCGGCGCCGCCGGAGGAGGCACCGACTGAGTAGCCGGTATGCCACGGGTTGCGCGTCGGTTCCTCGGCCATGAACTCGGTGGTGGCGTTGAAACCGAACTCGGGCAGCCGGCTTTTACCCAGCACGGTCATCCCCGTGCTGAGGAACTGTCGGGCGTAGCGGCCATCGCTACCCGCGGGTCTGGCCAGGTACGCGGCGGTGCCGTGGTTAGTTGGCATACCAACCACGTCGGTGTTGTCCTTGACGAACGTCGGCACCCCGTACAGCGCCGCCGCAGGGTCGCCCGCCCGGTGTGGCCGGTCATAGGCGGCGTGGGCGACAGCACGCAGGGACGGATCCACCCGCTGCGCCCGGGCGACGGCGGCCGCCGCGACCTGCGGCGCGCTCACCTCGCCCCGACGGATCCGCTCCGCGATACCGACCGCGTCATGCTCGCCCAGCGCATCATCGTCGAACGCGTGGACTCGGTTGGCGCTCATGGCCGTGCTCCCGCCGCCGCTGGTGGATCCGTCGTGGCCAGCGTGTTTGCTCACCGCCCCCAAGTCTAGAACAATTTCCAGATTCGAGGCTATCGTGTGGCCATGGCCACCAACCCCCGCCGCCACCGCGCCGGCGCGCAAGCCCGGCGCGAGGCATTGCTGCGTGCCGCGATGGAGGTCGCCGCCGAGCGCGGCATGGCCGGGGTCAGCCACCGCACCGTCACCGAGAAGGCCGGACTGCCACTGGCTACCATCAGCTACTTCTTCGACTCGATCACCGAGCTGGCGCGGGAAGCACTACGGGTGTTCGTGGAGGCCGACACCACCCAGCAGCTGACGCTCGCCGAGTCGCTGGGCGAGCGGCACAGTGCACCAGCAGACATTCTCGCCGCGTTCGCCGAGGCCGCCGCGCCGCGCAGACCGGAAACCCCCGCCCTGTTCGAGGTGTTCCTACACGCATCCCGCTCGCCTGAACTGCGCGGCGCGGTCACCGCAGCGATCGAGGCCGGCCGAGAGGTTGCTGAGGCGGCGGCCCGTGCCGGCGGCGCGTCGAACCCCGACAGCGCCGCGATCCTGGCCCTCGCTCACGGCTACGCCCTGCACCGACTCGCCGCACCCGACACAGTCGCCGCTGACGCCCTGCAACGCGGCCTTCGAGCACTGCTGCTCGGCGGCCTTCTCGACCAAGGCCACATCGAGCTCGCCGTGCGGCTGGCCGAGTCCACCACACAGCCGACACATTCCCCCAAACAGTCAGGTCCGGGACCAAGGGACATCGCCTCCGACAGCGACCCAACAGCAGGGACGCCCAACAGCGTCGAAGGCCCGCCGCCAAGCACCTAGCCGACGAAGTGTCCAAGTCCCCTCTCAGCTGCCCACCATCAGCGCGACCGTAGCTTCAGCCATGGTCGCCAATCCGTCCGGCGATGGGGTCGAGCCGGTACGCGGTGCACGCGGTGCCCCGATAAACCTGCGACTCCTCGGACTGGCTCAGCGTGCCGATCGCGTCACGCAACCCGGCTGATATCGACTTGTAGGAGCCGGCAAGCAGACACACCGGCCAGTCGGAGCCGAACATCACTCGGTCGATGCCGAACCAGTCCACCACCGGACGCACGAAGGGCCGCAAGTCGGCCGCCTTCCAGTGGGCCCAGTCGGCCTCGGTCACCATGCCCGACAATTTGACGCTGACGTTGGGGAGTTGGGCCAGGGCCGGCATGCGCTCGCGCCACTGTTCGTCATGCCCGTCGGCGATCCGAGGTTTGGCGATGTGGTCGAGCACGAACCGCAGGTCGGGATAGGCGGTGGCCGTCTCAGCGGCTGCCGGCAGTTCGCGGGCACGGATCAAGAAGTCGTAGGTGAGCCCGCGTGATTGGACGGCGGCCAGCCCACGCCGGACGTCGTTGCGGCACAACCACCGTGGGTCCGGTTCGTCGTGCACTTGGTGCCGGACGCCGACCAGCATCGTGCCGCCCGGTCCGCCGAGCAATGCATCAAGGTCGTCCCCGACGGCGGGCGAGGTCAGATCAACCCAGCCGACGACGCCCAGGACGAAGTCGGTGCTGGCGGCGATGTCGAGGAACTCTCTTGTCTCGGCGGTATCAGAGACGGTTTGGACGAGCACAGTCCCGGTGACGCCCGCCGACCCCAGTTCAGCGGCCAGATCAGCGGGGCCGAAAGGGCGACGGACGGGGTCCATGACGTCACCGGCCATCCAGGGATACACGTAACGCCGAGGGTCCCAGAAGTGGTGATGTGCATCGATGCGATCGGACTTCGAGGCCATCCGGAAATCCTTTCTGTCGGCTGGATCGCCCGTGCTCAGCTATTCAGCTATCGGCACATCGGCGCGGAGCAGGCCTTCCGCGATCAGGTCGCGCCACAACTGCCCCGGGATATCGACCTCGAGCAGCGCGAGGTTCGCCTCGAGTTCCGCTATGGAACGAGGCCCGAGCAGAACCGAACAAACCCGCGGGTGCGCGAGCGGGAACTGCAACGCGGCCGCCGCCAGGGTCACACCGTGCCGACGACAAACCTGCTGCAGCAGCCGCGCGCGCTCCAGGACCTCGGCGGACGCGGGCACGTAGTCGAAACGCGCTCCCGCCGCGGGCTCGACGAGGACTCCGCTGTTGAAGACGCCGCCGATCACGACCGAGACGCCGCGCTCCCCACATGCCGGCAGCAGGTCGTCCATCGCGCTCTGGTCGAGCAACGTGTAGCGGCCGGCGACCAGAACCGCGTCGAGATCGCAGTGCCGCACCAACTCGGTTTGCACCGGGGTGCGGTTCATGCCGGCCCCGATCGCCGTCACCGATCCCTCGACGCGGAGGGCATCGAGCGCCTTGTAGCCCGTGGTGCTCGCCTCGGCGAAATGATCGTCAGGATCGTGCAGATGCAGGATGTCGAACCTGTCCACCCCGACCCGCGACGCGCTCTCGGCGACCGAGCTACGGATGCCGTTCTCACTGAAGTCCCACACGGGACCGGCTGGTGGTACGTCACGGTAGAACGGCTCGCCGAGATGGTATTGGCTATCGTCGCGCGGCGCCCCCTCACGCAACAGACGCCCCACCTTGGTCGAGACAACCAGTTCCGAGCGCGGTAGGTCGGCAATGGCTTGCCCCACCCGCTGCTCCGCGAGTCCGTGGCCATAGAGCGGCGCGGTGTCGATGTACCTGATCCCGGCCTCGAGAGCTCGTCGAATCACCGCGATGGCCGCGGCGTCGGTCATCGGCTCGAGGAAGTTCCCGAGCGACGCGGTCCCGAGACCGATCCTTGGCATGAAGAGGTCGGTGGAACCAATCCTCACCGTACTCGTCCAGTCCATCATTCATCCGCTCCCGGAGTGGGGAACTGGGTGGGGTCAAAATAGGCGGTGACATGTTCGAACTTATCACCCCGGACGCGGACTACATTCACCCCACGAATCGGATACGTCTTACCATGACGATCAGTGAGAGTCGCCTCCCACTCGAGAGCCGCCTCGTCACCAGAACGAACTTCGTGGAGGATCGTGACCTCCAGACCCGGAAATGTGTCACCCATACCCTCGTAGAAGGTGCGGATCTCAGCATGACCGGAGAGCGAACCGGTCACCGGATAGAAAATCGCATCCTCATGGAAGTGCGCCAGCACGGCTTCCACGCTACGGCTCTCTTCTGCCCGCCAATAAGACTCTGAAACCTCGCGCGGCGTCCTTGACATTCGCCATACCTCCTCTAGACCGCCAACTGATTCGCCCGTGTCATCTGCGGAGGATGGACCACCAGGCACGACGGAACACCTCGTCGATCCCTACCGCGAAGATCAGCACCGCACCCTCGACGATGCTCTGGTAGAAGGTCGAGACACCCAACAAGTTTAGGCCGTTGTCGAGTACGCCGACGATGAGCACACCGACAATCGACCCGAGGATTGACCCCTGACCGCCAGTAATCGCTGTCCCGCCCAGAACTACCGCGACAATGACGTCGAACTCGAATCCGGCGCCAGATGTAGGATCGCCGGTTGCAACACGAGAGTTGATCAGAATACCGGCGATACCCGCGGCAAGACCGGACATCACGTACAGGACAACCCTGGTCCGGTTGACCGGAATACCGGAAAGATTCGCCGCCTCCTCATTGCCGCCACTAGCGATCGTCCACCGACCGAGAATCGTCTTCCGTTCCATAACCATCATCACAGCGGCGATAATCACGAAGATGACCACTGGCGTAGGTATCGGACCGAGAAAGCTCGTCGCTAGGTCGTTGAATTGCAGGGGCACGCCGGTCACCGGGGAGCCACCGGCCACCACATTGGCCAGACCGCGACCGATGTACATGGTGCCCAGAGTCGCAATGACCGGGTTGATCCTCATTCCGACCACCAGGAACGCGTTGAGCCCACCGATGACGCCGCCCGCGATGATTCCGACCGCGAACGCCCAGGCCAGCGGCCACTGCGCCTGGGCGATGAACTTCGCCGCCGTGACCCCCGCCACCGCGACGATCGACCCCACAGACAGATCGAGTCCTCCCGCGACCATGACCGGGGTGACCGCGCACGCCGCGATCCCGACGAAGGATATCTGGCGTATCACGTTTGTCAGGTTCCCCGATGACGCGAACTGGCTCGTCGCGAACGACAGCCACAGGCACAACATCATGAGGATGCCGACGTTCATGACCAGGCTCTTACTGGTCGGTTTGGTGAACCAGGTCTGCAAGGTTGAGCGGGACAGGCTGCCCGCCGGCCCCGTCCGTTGGGGCGCCGCCTCATTCAATTGCGTCATGCTGCCTCCCCATGTGCCGCGCGGAGCAGAGCTTCCTCGGTTGCAATGTGGCGGTCGAAAATCGTGCGTACACACCCACGGAACATGACCATGATTCGATCTGAAAGGCCAACGACTTCTGGCAATTCGGATGAGAGGAGGAGAACGGCTGTGCCGTCGGCAGTCAGTTCAGATATCAACCGGTAGATCTCTTCCTTCGCGCCGATGTCGACCCCGACCGTAGGATCGTCCAGGATCAGGATCCGCGATCCACCCATCATCCATCGGCCGAGTACGACTTTCTGCTGATTACCACCCGACAAGGTCGATACGGTTTGCCCCGGCGACGCCGCCTTCAATCGAACCCGGCGCGACATGTCGTCAACTATTTCCCGGCGACGGCGACTACGAATGAAGCCGAACCGGCTGTACAACCACGGCCTGCCTGACGACATGTTGTCAATGATCGACAGTTGGGAGAAGAGGCCCTGGGCACTCCGCTCCTCCGGCACCAATCCGATGCCGGAGCGGGCGCTGTTGTAGGGATTTCTCTTGCGATCAGCCCCGTCCTGCATTTCGATTCGGCCGGACCGAATAGGGTCGGCACCGAAAAGTGCTCGCGCCAGCTCTGTCCGGCCGGAGCCGAGCAAGCCGAAGACGCCGAGAATCTCGCCCGCGTGCAGATCGAAGCTCACCCCTGACAGGCCTGTGGCCGTCGCGACATCAGTGACCTTCAGCACCACAGATTCGCGAGCATCGGACGACTTGCGAAAGACGTGCGAGGCGTCGCGTCCGAGCATCAGGTTGATGATGTCCGCGGTGCTGCTCTCGGGCGCCAACCTGGTCCCGACCGTCGTTCCGTCCCGCAGCACGGTGACCCGATCACTCACCGACAGCACCTCTTCGAGCCGGTGCGACACATAGATGATGCCCATGCCTGATTTCCGCAGGTCGACCAGTGCTCGGTGCAGGTGCTCGACGTCCTCGGTACCCAGCGAAGCTGTGGGCTCGTCCAGGATCAACAGATGCGCGCGTTGCAAGAGAGCACGGGCAATTTCGACAAGCTGACGCTCCCCCGATCGCAGGCTCGCGGCCGTTCGGTTGAGACCAATATTTGCGCCCAGCATGGCCAGCACCTGCTGCACGCTTTTTCGTTGGCCGTCATCACGCAGGAAGCCAAGTCGCCGCTTCTCTCCGCCGAGGACGATGTTCTGCGCAACGGTCAGCTGGGGCACGAGGTTCGCATGTTGGAAGATGACGCTGATGCCACGGCGCATCGAGTCGGTCCGCGCGCCGAACTCCACGGGCTCGCCCCGCACCATGATTGTCCCCGAGTCCGGCTTGATCGCACCGGCCAGCGCCTTGATGAGGGTAGATTTACCGGCACCGTTCTCGCCGAGGAGTGCGTGAATCTCGCCACCTCGGACAACCAGGTCCGCTCCGCGTAACGCCTGCACGCCGTCATATCTCTTGGTGAGCCCTTGGACAACGAGCAGATCTCCGCCGGCCGATTCCATTGCTGCCCCTTCGGACGCTGTCCCCGGCATACCCACGGAGCCCCGCTCATCCACTGACACAGGGCAGATCCTGAGCGGCGAAGTACTCCTCCCGGTTGAAGGCGTTGGCGACGGAACAGACAGGCGCCAGCGGCGTGTCAGGCACATTCATCGTGTAGTTGCCCTTTGCCGGGATTTCGCCGTGGATCATCTTCAGCATCGTGTCGATGAGTGTCTTGGCGACTTCCTTCGGCGTCAGGCCGAGCACGGCCATGAGGGGCGTCGAGGGGTCAGTGAGCGCACGCAGTTCCTCGTCGGTACCGTTGATGCTGTAGAAATAGGTGTGTTCGGGCTTCTTAGCGATCGCACCACCGAGACCGGCCGACTTGAAGGCCTGCAATGCTCCCATCGCCATATCGGAGTTACAGCCAGTGGCGATGTTGAAGCTCTTGTCTCGCTGCAGCGCGTCCTCGGTCACGGTAACAGCGGTGTTGCGGTCACCGTTTCCGTTGACCGTCACGATCGAAGCGCCCGGCGCGAATTCCTTGACCCCTTGTTCAAAACCTCCCATCCGCAGATCTGAACAGATCGACACACCCGTGATTGTGACGATGAGCACCTTGACCGGCTGCCCAGGAAAGTTTTTCATTACATACTGGGCGGCATCCTTACCTGCGGTGACCGCTTCAGCATGCTCGTCCAGACCCACATACGGCGCGGTCACCCCCGGTCCGAACGGAATCCCCCAGCCCAGCACCGGAATACTCTGGGCCTGCGCCTGCCGAACGAGCGGAACCGAGACGTTGGCATCGGCCGGCTGGAAGATCACTCCATCCACGTCCTTGGCGAGCAGATCATCCATCAGATTCGGAGCACTCGTCCCCTTGCCCTGCTGATTCTCAAAGATTATCTTGATTCCGAGACTGTCCGCATAGGCCTGCATCTGCTTCTGTTGAGCAATCTGATACGCGTCGGTATCGTAGAGAATGTCTCCGATGACGATTTCATTATTTGCCTTCTGTTGCCCTACCACGCCGCCGGGGTGACTGCTGGTAGCGCAGCCGGCGGCGAGAAGCACGGCGACGATTGACACAAGCAGAGCGATGCCCGTTTTGCGACCCATTGCGCACTCCCTTGCTGATCGCCTGAAGATCGGTTCCGCATTCGAAAATCCTTGGTCGACAACGTCGCGTCGGAAATACAAGCTATTCGTTCTCCGAATACGAGCTGCCCGACCCGTCAATCCTGCGTGCGAGTCCCGCCGACGCCGGGGATCTGCCACCGTGCCCGGGCCGCGGGGTCGATCGCAGTGGAGGCTCCCGGCTCTTGCGGGCGTTCGAGGTAGCCCTCCCGAACGACACTTCGCTCCACGAAAGCATCCTGTGTCCATGGGATGAATTCGATGAGGGGCGGCGACTCGGACACGACGGTGCCCACGAGGTGCTGGTGCACTTGCATCATGTCTCCGGCGTGCGGCGCGACCCGCAGTCCACGTGCGGCGGCGTGGGAGGCGACCTGGTGCCACTCGGTGACACCGCCGACACGGGTGGCGTCGACCTGCACCACGCGGAATGCATCCGCCGCGATGAAACTCGCGAACTGCTGGTAGGAGTAGATGCTCTCCCCTGCCGCGATATCCAGCGACGTCGCCCGCTGGAGGCGAGCATGGCCGTCGAGGTCGTCGGCGTGGAGCGGTTCCTCGACCCAATCCATGCTGGCCTCCTGAAGCACCGGCAACATGCGCAGGGCCGTGGCAAGATCCCAGCGCTGGTTGGCATCGCACATCAGCGTGACGTCATCGCCGACGCCGCGACGGGCGGCGCGCACTCGACAGACGTCCTCGTGCCAGTCGGTCTTGCCGACCTTGATCTTCACCCTGCGCCAGCCCTGGTCGATCAGCGACCGCAGGTCACGCACGAGGTCATGCTCGGAGAGATTCAGCCACCCGCCGTCACTGTTGTATGCCTCGACCGCGTCAGAGGTGCCGCCGAGGAGACGCCACAACGGAACGTCGGCACGTTGGGCAGCCAGGTCCCACAACGCAATATCAACCATCGCCAACGCCATATGCACGACGCCGGCGCGGCCCATCCAGTGCGTGGGCAGCCAATAAAGCCGCTTCCAGATGCCGAGAATGTCCTCCGACGAGGTATCCAGCAAAGCCACGGAGTAGTAGCGCCCGATCACGTCGGCAAGAAGTTCGGCAGCACAGTGCACACCCGAAATACCCGTGCCCACCCGGCCATCCGCCGTGTGTATCTCCACCACCGGCACAGTCCAGTGCGTCATCGCCGCCGTCGAATCAGCTATAGGTCTCGCCAGCGGTACCGCAAGCGCATACGTTTCGATTGCCGTGATGACACCGCCATCGTCACCTCGCGCCAGATCGCGGACGTCCGGCGACAGGACGCCTCGCGCGTTGGGAGCAACCCACTCCATGGGCATCACATCTCCTTAACCGTCTCGTTGCGGCCACAAGGAACCGCGTCGGGTGCATGGGCAACACGATCTGCGACAACGACCGAGCAGGTCAACGACGACTTCCAAATGGATTCGATCTGCTTTGCCGATGGTCAACGTTCACGTTGAGCGCCAGCACCGCCCGGCACAAAAGAAGACTTCATCCGCCAAGCGGATGAGCTCTATTCGACAGTCGGGGTTGCACCACGCACAGGCATGTGGCCAACTGAGGATCGACCGAGCCGGCCGACGGGTCGCGGCAGTAGCATGGCGGCGCGGCCGATGCGGGCCGGCGGGCTGCGAGGTGCTGTGTGGCGCTCGATCTCACCTGGTTACGCACCTGGGTCGAGGTGGTGGATGCCGGCGGCTTCGCGCGTGCGGCTGAGCAGATCCACCTGTCGCAACCACGCGTGTCGGCGCACATCGCCAATCTGGAGAAGGAGTTCGGCTGCTTGCTCATAGAGCGGCGGGTGCGACCCTTGACACTGACCGATGAGGGCCGGGCTCTCCTGCCGAAGGCACGTGCGGTGCTCGCGGCCGCCGACGAATTGCTCACCGATGCGCACACGGAACGGGGGACGCTCTCCGGCTCGGTGAAGATTGCGAGCTTCTCGAGTGCGAGCTCCGAATTTTTGCCGTCAATCTACTCGCGATTGAAGACTGAGCATCCACTAGTCAAACTCAGCGTCCTCGACGGTGACGTCAATTTTATCGAATCGGCACTCTCGGAGCGGCGTGTGTCCTTGGCGCTCCGGCCGCTGCGCCCAGAGCCACGCGACCGCGCGCTCACGGTACGACCACTGTGGCGCGAGCCATTCGTTGTGGTGGCCCCCAAGGGACACCCCATTCTGGCGAGCGAAGAGGTGGAGCCTGAGGAACTGAGTCACTACCGCGTCATCACGATCGGCAATCCACTGTCCGACTCCCTACTCGGATACGAGGCCGCGACGGCCCTGGGCGCAAACTACGTCGAGGTTCCGTTCGGAACGGTGTCACATCAACCTACGACACTCGCCGCGATGGTGAGTGCGGGCCATGGCATCGGTGTGATCAACTACTTGGCGGCCATGATGATCCGTCGCGATGAACTGTCGATCCGCCCGCTCTGCCACCTCAATCGCTACCGCGACGTGGGCATCTGGTGGCATTCCGAACGCCCGTTGAGTGCTGCCTCGCAGGCGTTCGTACGCATAGTGATGGAGTCACCGCTTCCGGAGGGAACAATGCCGGTACCGACTCCCCGGGTACAAGCCGACACGGACGATGGGCCCGTTCAGCCGACTTGGTAGTGCTGTTCGAGGTCGTCCGGAGGCGCCCTTGCGCACCAGGCGTCGCCGCTCCGCTCATGGCGCGAGTCGAGCGGTCTTGGTCGACACCGCTGGTCGCCTCGCGCACCGCGCGCCGGTCGGTAAACGCACGGTCGTCAGGCAGCATCGCGGCCGTGGTCGCTACGCGGTGACCCGGGCTTCGCGGGGAGGTGCGGCGGCACGACCTGACCGCAGGATGTCCACCAGACCGATCATGAAGCCCAGCCCGACCAGGAGAGCGGCGATGCTCAGGCCGAGGCCGGCCGCCCCGTGGAAGTCGGAGGGCTCGTTGGCCAGTGCGCCGAAAAACGCCGCGCTGGTCAGCGCGGTGCCCAGCGCGGTGCCGAGACGCTGGCCGGTGTCGTAGACCCCGGCGGCCAGCCCGACGTTTCCCCGGGTGACCTCCCGCAGGGTGAGGATCTGGTTGGCCGCGATGACCAGGCCACAGCCGCAGCCGGCCACCAGTAGTGGCCCGGTCAGGACCAGGGCCATGTCACCGCCGGTCCACACGGCGGCAACCAGAGCCACCAGCGACAGTCCGGCCGTGGCGAGCGCGGTGCCGAGCACGACGATCCGCCGGCCGAGTCGGTGCACCACACGCCCGCTGATGACGGCGCAGCAGGTCGAGGAGACCGTGAAGGTCAGCGTGGCCAGTGCCGCCTGTAGGGCCGAGTACTTCAGCCCTTGCTGCAGGAAAACCGTGAGGACGAGAAAAATGCTGGTGAACCCCGCGTAGAACGTGGCGGAGATCATGGTGCCGACGAGGTAGCCGCGGACGCGCAGCAGACCCGGCGCCGCGGGCGGGTGCTCACCGCGCCTCCGGCGGCGCTGGTCGGGCGGCAGCACCGGGAGCGCGAACACGAGGGTGGCGATGAGGATGGGCACCTGCAGGTAGAACACGAACCGCCACCCGTCGGCTGTACCGAAGAGCCGAAGGATCACCCCGCCGAGCAGCGGACCGATGGCGGTCGACATGCCGACGGTCGCGCCGTAGTAGCCGAATGCCCTGCCCCGCTTTGGCCCGGCGTACATCTGCTGCAGCAGGGCAATCGCCTGCGGCGCGAGCATACCGGCGGATATGCCACGAAGCAGCCGGCCCACGACCAGCACGGTGGCGTTCGGCGCGGCGCCGCAGAGGATCGCGGTGGCGGTGAAGAGCGACAGCCCAATCAGGAACATCCTCTTGCGCCCGTATACATCCCCCAACCTGCCCGCGGGTATCAGGGTCAGCCCGAAGGCGAGCATGTAGCCGGTAACGGCCCAAGACACGTCGGCCGAGGACATGCCCAGGCTGCTTGTCATCGAGGGCACCGCAATGTTGACGATGCTCATGTCGAACAGGGTCATGAATCCGGCGACGATGCACAGGATCAGTGCCGGCCAGCGAGGAGGATCGTCCCCGTCTGTGTTGTCCATCGAAACACCACGTTTCTCAGCTCAGATGCCGCCCTGGCCCGGCGGGAGCACACACACCGAGACCAGGACATGCGGCGGCGGATCGCTCGGGGATGTCGCTTCCCCGAAGGGGGAACCGCCCCAGCCTGGGAACTAGGCCCTGGCGGGGCGTCAGCCCGTGTCGGCGGCCAGGCCCGCGCTCTCGACACCGGCGACGGCGCACTTCTCGTCGTTCTCCGGGCGATCGCCGCTGACCCCGATCGAACCGACTAGCTGCCCCTCGGTGTCGCGGATCAGCACTCCGCCTCTCGAGGATGCGATGCGGCCTTCGGAGATGGCCGCCAGCGCGGCGAAGAAGGCCGGGTCACGCGTCGCGTGGCGCGCGCCGGCGGCGCCACCTGAGCCGGTGCCCAGGCAGCCCCACGCCTTCGCATGAGCGATCTGGGGGCGCAGGATCCCCGCGCCGTCCTCCCGCTTCACCACAATCGGGTGGCCGCCCGGGTCCAGGACGGTGACGGACAATGGCCTCAGGCCGAGCTCACGGGCCTCCCGCAGCGCCGCGTCCACGATGTCCGACGCCTTGTTCAAGGTCAACACTGTGATCGTCTCCTTCTCTGCAGAGGACACCGGCCACACCACGGCTGCCCCTGCCGGCTTGTCACCCACGCTCCGCCGGTCAGACAGCGGCCTTCGTGCGCTTCTCGAACTCGATCGCGCCGTCGGTCGTCACGACGTCGAACCGCGCGGGGATCCTCGGCAGCCGTACCGGCGGCAGCCCGACGACGTACAGCACGGTCTCCCGGGTGGCGTC
>DATAZN010000518.1:0-7882 GCA_036272035.1 Mycobacterium sp.
GTCAGCCGTTCCCAGACCTCCGCGTCCTTCTCGTCTTGCAGACGGTTCCAGTTGATCGCGGAAACGCGGTCGATCAGCTTCATTCGATCGGTCACCAGAACCCCACTTCACCAGGACGGATAGTCAACGTTGCCTAGGTCATCGACACTACCCCTGGGGGCCGACATGGCGACGCAACACAAGAGGTTGTGTTCGCGTGTCGTGCACGGCGGTTTTCATGCGGCCGCCTTGAAGTGCGGGCGAAGAATCAGGCGCAGCACGCGGTCGAGGAATCGATCCGAGACCACCCGAGCCAGCCGGGCCAGGAGCGCGGCGTCACGCCCGACGGTGTACCGCGTGCGCGGACGAGACGCGGTCGCGGCCGTCGCGATCACCTTCGCGGCGCGTTCGGCGGAAACGCCGTCCTTGTCGAACGATCGAGCCAGATTCGACATGGCGTCGACGAGCTCGCCATAACGGTCACGTTGATCGGCGGTCATGCCGTCTTTCAGCCGATCCGCGGTGGCCACTCCGCGCTCGGCCATCGCAGTCTTGACCGCGCCGGGCTCGATGACGACGACGTGGACTCCCAACCCGCTGACCTCACGACGCAGCGAGTCGCTGAGTGCCTCCAGCGCGAACTTGGAACCGGCATAGGCCGAGTACGTCGGTAAAGCGACCTTCCCGCCGATCGAACTGATGTTGACCACGGTTCCCGAACTGCGCAACAGCGATGGCATGAGCGCCTGGATCATTGCGATGTGACCGAACAGGTTGACCTCGAATTGCCAGCGCCACTCGGCGATCGGCAGCGCTTCGACCGGAGCGTTGATCGCGATTCCCGCGTTGTTGATCAGGGCGTGCAGTGGGAGCCCCTGCGGATCGTTCTCGACGCGTTCGGCGATGGCTGCCACGTCTGACTCGACGGTGATGTCCAGAATGTGAGGCTCGATCCCGTCACTGCGCAGTGCGTCAGCGTCGACGTCGCGGCGCACACCGGCCAGCACGTGAAAACCCTTGCGCGCCAACTCACGTGCGGTGGCCGCGCCCATCCCGGTCGAGGCGCCGGTCACGACGATCAGCTCGCGACGGTCGGAAGAATTCGAGGCGGTCATCGGTCACTCCAGTTCAGTTGACAGCGTCATCTCAACCTAGCCGCGTTGAGTTGACATTGTCAACCGGACTGTTCACGGCCTATGCTGCTGCCGGTGGCGACGCGATCAGAGACGGCTGCGATGACCCGTGACGCGCTGCTCGACGCGGCTGGGGCGCTGCTCGACGCCGGCGGACCCGACGCGGTGACGCTGCGGGAGGTGGGCGCCCGCACTGGCGTGTCGCGCTCGGCACCCTATCGTCACTTCGAAAACAAAGACACCCTGCTCACCGCCCTGGCCACGAACGCAATGACTCAGCTGGGTGACAGGCTAGAAAGCCTTGCCGCCGAAGCTGATTCACCGGAGCAGTCGCTGCGCGCCGCGTTGCTCTCGCTGCTCGACATCGGCCGTACCCGACCTCATCTGTACCGCATCATGTTTACCACCCCAGCTGGCGATCCGACTGCGGCAGTAGAGGCGGCCGGGCGCACCCAAGACCTGTTTCTCCAACTCGTCGGCCGCCTCGTTGGCCGGCGGCGGGCACGACACTACGGAGCGCTGCTGCTGACTGCCGCCCACGGTGCAACGAGTTTCGAGTCGAGTAGCCATTTCGTGTGGGACAAGTGGCGTACCAACGCGGAGGGAGTGATCGACTCATTGATCGCGTTGCTGCCGACCGAGAAGTAGCCCGCGTCAGTCCAGTCCGACCTCCCGCAGGGTGTGCGTCAGACCGTCCTCGAGCGCGCGCAGCGCGATGTCGGTGAGACGACTGAGTTCGTCGATGTCCTCACCGCCCTTGCTCATCCACGTTTCCAGCGACGCGAACACCGCGGTGGCCAGGCTGTGCGCCGCGACGTCGGCAATCACGGCGCCGTCCGCGGTCGGCGCGCAGCGTTGGTGGATGAAGCGCCGGATCTCGTCGGCAACCTGATCCCGCATCCGCCGGATGTGGCTGCTGATGATTTCCTGGTCCAGGTCGCGCGACCGGATGGTCGCGGCTTCACGGACCATCGCGAAGTCAAAAGGGAACGCGTCCACAGCTTTTCGCACCGACGCGGTGATGGGCTCCCCGTGCGGGCGCAGCGCCAACGCCCGGGCGAACCATTCGAAGCCGATGTCGTAGTCGGCAAAGATCACCGCGTGCTTGGACGGGAAATGCCGATAGAAGGTCCGCTCGGTCACCCCGACGTCGGCGGCAATGACGGACACGCTGGTTTGGTGCACGCCGTCGGCGACAAACCGCTTCATCGCCGCCTGTAGCAAGGCCTGACGAGTCCGCTGGCTACGAGATTCCACGCTGTAAGCAGACACCAAATGTCAGCATTGACGCAAATATGTCAGTTGTGACATTGTGCGTTCAGTCCAGGATCACACCGGAGGAGTCAGCATGGCCGACTACGACGCAATCATCATCGGGGCAGGTCACAACGGTCTCGTCGCCGCGAACGTGCTGGCCAAGAACGGCGCGAAAGTGCTTGTCCTGGAACGGGCGCACTTCCTCGGCGGGATGGCGGCGACGCGGGAACTGTTCGACGGATACAAACACAGCGTCGGCGCGTGGGCGGTGCTGATCTGGCGCCAGGAGATGACCGAACGCCTGGAGCTGACCAAATGGGGTTTCGAGCTGATGAACCAGTGGACGTCGACGTGCACGTTCGGCGCCCCCGAGGACACCCCGTTCGTGATGTACAACGACCTCGAACGCATGGGCCGGCATCTGCTCGTGGACCACGGTCCCGATGTCGCCGCGGGCCTTGGTGGCCTGTTCGCCCACATCGGCCGGTACGCGCCGTACTTCGTCGACTCGGCATTCGGCCCGCCGCTGGACATCGTGGAGGTAATCGCCTCCCAGCCCACCCCGGAGGCCCGCCACGACTTCGCCCAGATGTGGTACGGCAGCACGATGGACACGGTCCGCCGCTTCCTCGCGCCCGATCAGGGCCGCTGCATCCAGGGCTCACTGGCCGCAATGTCCATCGACGCTTTCGACGGCGGCCCCTGGACGCCCGGTTCGCACGCATCGACGCTGTATCACTACCTGATCGGCGGCGGCACCGTCGAATACATCATGCCTCGCGGCGGCATCGGCTCCCTGAGCACGGCGCTGTGCCGACGCGCCGAATCGCTGGGCGCCGAGGTGCAGATGAAGCAGCACGTCAAGCAGATCGTCGTGACCGACGGGCGTGCCACCGGAGTCCAATTACGCGACGGCACAACCATTTCCGCTGACGCCGTACTCTCCTCACTCGACCCGTACACCACATTCGTGAATCTGGCCGGCGAAGGCAACTTCCCGCCCGACTACATCCGCAAGATCAAGGAAATCAACTTCAACCTCGGTTACATCCAGGCCCACCTGACCATTGACCAAGCGCCCCAGTGGATCGAGCGCCTGCAGCCGTACATGCACGACAACGGACAGTGGTGTCCCACCGTCGCCTACGCGCCGTCGGCCGAATACATCAGCGACGCCTGGGAGCAATACCGCAAGGGGCAGCTGCCCGACGCACCGCCCACCTACCTGTACATCCCCAGCATGGTCGACTCATCGCTGGCGCCCGAGGGCAAGCACAGCGCGACCATCTTCACCCCGTACTTCCCCACCGGGCTGGACGCGGACGAAAACCGAAGCTGGAAAGAGCACTACGCCGACACCTGCGTACAGATCTTCGACAAGTACGCACCGGGCTTCGCCGACTCGGTCACCAACCGCGTCGTCTTCTCCAACCGCTACTTTGGCAGCACCTTCAGCGCACACGCCGGCGATTACTCGCATGGCCTGCTACAGCCCAACCAGTTGTGGACCGGCCGCGTTGTCGAGGGGGCCGACAAGTTCGCCACACCGGTCAACGGGCTCTACCTGTGTGGCCAATGCACGCACCCCGGCCCCGGGGTAACCGGCATCCCCGGATGGAACGGCGCCGAGGCGGCCCTCAAACATCTCGACGCGCGCGTCGGATAAACCGCTTTTCAAAACCCGACCACCTATGTACCATTTGGTACATGTTTACCGAAGACAGCATTGAGATCGACGCACCGGCGCAGTTGGTATGGGAAGTCTTCAGCGACGTCGAGCACTGGCCCGAGTGGACCGCCTCGGTCACCGCACTGGTCGGGCGCGACGGTGCCAATTTGGCTGTCGGCAAACGATTCTCGATCAAACAGCCCGGCATGTCGAAGTTGAACTGGAAAGTGACCGAGATCGACCCGGGCCTGTCCTGGACGTGGGTGCAACGCTCCCCCGGTGTGAACGTGAGCGCTCGGCACCATGTCATCACCCAGCCCGGCGGCCGCACCTTGGTGCGCCAGCAACTCGAGCAGCGCGGCGTGCTCGGCGCCCTGGTCGGGCGGATGATGATCAAGAAGACCAAGCGTTTTCTCGAACTCGAAGCCCAAGGACTCAAGGCCCGGTCTGAGCAACTGCACCGCGCCGATGGTTCGCACTCCTGATCAAAGTCGGCGCCGACAACTGCTGGACAAACTCGTCGAGGAGTTCGCCAGGGGCGGCATCGGCGACCGGTCGCTGCGCGACGTAGCCGCCGCCGTCGGCACCAGTCACCGAATGCTGTTGCATCACTTTGGTTCTCGAGAAGAGCTGCTGATCGCCATCGTCGAAGAAACCGAGCTTCGCCAGATGGCTCTGGTGCCCGAGATACCGATGGATCCGGCCGAAGGCTTCGCCGCGATGTGGGCCGACCTGCGTCGCCCCGAACTGCGCCACTTGGAACGTCTCTTCTTCGAGTGCTACTCGCGCGCAGCCCAAGGCGAAGAGCCCTTCACGCGCATCGTTCCCGGCGCCGTCGACGGCTGGCTGCGCGAGGTCGAGGCGGCGACGGCCGGCGTCCCCTACGACGGTGCGATGGCACGCCTCGGACTGGCCGTCACTCGTGGCCTTCTGTTAGACCTAGTTGCCACCGAAGACGAGGCCGGCGTCGACGCGGCCGCGGAAGCGTTCGTTCAGCTTCTCAGACGCTGACTGTCCGGCCCTTCGCCGACGAGCCGGTGCCGACCCCGAAGAACTTGTATTCGGCGAGTTTGAGCGAGCGGGTTTCCTGCCAGTACTGCCAGGTCATGCCGCTCCACAGGGTCCGGTTGACGCCGTGGTCATCCAGATACCAGCTGCTGCAGCCGCCGGTGTTCCAGACCGAGCCGGCCAGCTTGCTCTGCAGTTCGGTGTTGGACCGGTCCTGTGCGGTGCGGCTGGGCGCCAGCGCCTGCGCTCCGGCTTTGTCGACGGCCGCGATCGCCTCGGCGACGTAGTGGATCTGCGACTCGATCATGAAAACCACCGAGGTATGTCCCAGCCCGGTGTTGGGCCCGAGCAGGAAGAACAGGTTCGGCATGTCGGCCACGGCGATGCCCCGGTGCGCCACGACGCCCTCCCTGTTCCAGCGATCCACCAGGTCCTCGCCGCGCGGACCCTTCACATCGACGTAGGTGTAGGAGTCGGTGGTGTGGAAGCCGGTGGCGTACACGATGACGTCGACGGGGTGCTCGACGCCGTCGTCGGTCACGATGCCGTCGCGGGTGATGCGAGTGATCCGGTCGGTGATCAGCGTGGTCTTCTGGCTGTCGACTGCCTGGTAGTAGTTGGCCGCGTACAGGATTCGCTTGCAGCCGGCCCGGTATTTCGGGGTGAGCCGGCGACGCAGTTCTTTGTCCTTCACGTTGCGGCGAATGTTCCACCTGCCGACCAACTCCACGGCTCGCAGCAGGCTCGGGCGTTGTGTCATGGCGAACCCGAGGCCCTCGAGCAGCCAGTAGATGCCGGACCGCACCGCCAGTCTCAGGCCGGGCACCGTCGCGAAGGCCTTGCGCACCGCGTCGGACAGCACACTGTTCGGCCGCGGCACCACCCACGGCGGAGTGCGCTGATAGAGCTGCACCGCGGCGACGCCGGCGTCGCCGCGCACCAATTCCGGAACAATCTGGATGGCGCTGGCACCGGTACCGATGATCGCGACCCGCTTGCCGGTCAGGTCAACGCTGTGCTCCCACTGCGCGGAATGGAAAGCGGGGCCGCGGAATTCGTCCATGCCGTCGATGTCGGGGGTCCGCGGGATGTGCAGCGCGCCGGCGCCGGAGATCAAAAACTGAGCGACGTACTCGTCCCCCGATTCGGTGAAAACGTGCCAGCGGTATTCGCTATCATCCCAGTGCGCACGGCTTACCTTCTGACCGAATCGGATGTAGCGGCGCAGCCCGTACTTTTCGGTGACGTCCTTGAGGTAGTCCAGGATCTCTGGTTGCGGGGAGAACAGTTTGCTCCAGGTGGCCTTCGGCTCGAATGAGAACGAGTACAGGTGCGACGGCACGTCGCACGCGCAACCGGGGTAGCTGTTGTCCCGCCAGGTGCCCCCGACGTCGTCGGCTTTCTCCACGATGACGAAGTCCACGCCCTGGCGTTGCAGCGCGATCGCCATGCCGAGTCCGGCGAAACCCGTGCCGATGATCACCGCGCGGGTGCGTACGGGCGGCGCAGATGCATCGGGTTGGGTGGTCGACTCTGCAATGCTCATTGCGCCGCTCCTCCTCCTCGCTTCGCTCGGCATCGTCGCCGGCGCAGCTCTCAAATATCGGTACCGAGGGTAGCAACGCCGCCCGATGCTAGCTGGCAGCGGACTTGTGCGGCATCGCGTCGTGGATGGGCTTGTCGGGGTCCAGCTTGATGCCGAGCATCTCGGCGGTGCCGCAGATGACGCCCAGCGTGATCGTGGTCAGGTGCTCGACGAACTGTTCGCGGGGCATCCGCCGAGGGCTGTCGACACCGGAACCGAGCCACCAGTCGGTGGCTGCCGCGGCGCAACCGTAGGCGGCGAATGCCGCGAGTTCGAAGGCGGCGGGATCGAGCTCCATCTCGCGCAGCTCGTTGTTGAACATCTCCGCCATCGCCAGCGTGATCTCGCGGCCTTCGCTCACTGTCCGCATCGTCGACTCTGATTGCTCAGGGAAGCGGCCCTGGATGAAGAAGCGCAGCACGTTGGGGTGTTCGTCGACCAGGCTGACGTGTTCCTCGGCGCTGCGATGGATGATCTCGCGAACCGAGTCGGTGGCGAAATCGATCGACGGGAAGACCGCCGCCCACAGCATGTCGCGCAGACGTTCCCCGATCGCCTGAAACAGATCGGACTTGTCGGTGAAATGCCGGTAGATCTTGGGTTTTGCGGTGCCGGCCTCTTCGGCGATCTCGCGGACGCTGAGGCCGGGCCCGAGCCGGTCGATGGCGCGAAACGCCGCCTCGACGATCTCAGCGCGCACCTTCTTACGGTGCTCGCGCCAGCGTTCGCTGCGTGCGTCGACCTTCACACCGGGCTTGGGCCCGGTGTGGGGCAGCGGGGGTCTGGGAATTCGGACCACGTCAAGCACCATACCCCGGTGCAGCCGCTGACCTGGGCAGACCGTCTACCGGAACGCCTGGCGTTACAGCATGCAGGAGACGCAGCCCTCGACCTCAGTGCCTTCCAGCGCCATCTGCCGCAGCCGGATGTAGTACAGCGTCTTGATCCCCTTGCGCCAGGCGTAGATCTGGGCCTTGTTGACGTCACGCGTGCTGGCGGTGTCCTTGAAGAACAGCGTCAGACTCAGCCCCTGATCGACATGCTGAGTGGCGGCGGCGTAGGTGTCGATGATCTTCTCGTAGCCGATCTCGTACGCGTCCTGGTAGTACTCCAGGTTGTCGTTGGTCAGGTACGGCGCCGGGTAGTAGACGCGGCCGATCTTGCCTTCCTTGCGGATCTCGATCTTGCTCGCCACCGGGTGGATCGAGCTCGTCGAGTGGTTGATGTAGGAGATCGACCCCGTCGGCGGAA
>DATAZN010000519.1:0-15538 GCA_036272035.1 Mycobacterium sp.
CCAGCCAGACCTACAGCTGCGCCTACTTCGAACGCGACGACATGACGCTGGAGGAAGCCCAGCAGGCCAAGGTCGACCTGGCGCTGGGCAAGCTCGGCCTGGAACCCGGGATGACGCTGCTCGACGTCGGCTGCGGCTGGGGCAGCACGATGCGCTGCGCGGTGGAGAAGTACGACGTCAACGTGATCGGCCTGACGCTGTCCAAGAACCAGGCCGCACACGTGCAGAAGACGCTGGACGAGATGGACAGCCCGCGCACCAAGGAGATCCGGCTGGCCGGCTGGGAAGAGTTCGACCAGCCGGTGGACCGGATCGTGTCGATCGGCGCGTTCGAGCACTTCGGCCACGACCGCTACGACGACTTCTTCCAGATGGCCAACGAGGCCCTGCCCGACGACGGTGTGATGTTGCTGCACACGATCACCGGCCTGACACCGGCGCAGATGACCGAACGCGGCATGCCGTTGACGTTCGAGCTGGCCCGGTTCATGAAATTCATCATCACCGAGATCTTCCCCGGTGGCCGGCTGCCGTCCATCGAGATGGTGGAAGACCGCTCCTCGAAGGGTGGCTTCACGCTGACCCGCCGGCAGTCACTGCAGCCGCACTACGCCAAGACCCTCGATCACTGGTCCGCGGCGCTGGAGGCGCACAAGGACGAAGCCATCAAGATCCAGTCCCAGGAGATGTACGACCGCTACCTGCATTATTTGACCGGTTGCGCCAACGGATTCCGGATCGGATACATCGACGTCAACCAATTCACCCTGGAAAAGTGATCGGCAGCCGCACAATAGACAACGACGTTGTTACTCCGGCGTCAGATGGAGCCGGGTATGGTGCTCTCGCACCACGGGTGGGTAACACCCGGGGCAGTAGGAAGGGTTAACACACGCTGATGCCAGAGAAGCAAGGATTAACGCAGACACGGACGCGTCCGGAAGACATCCAGGCGCACTACGACCTGTCCGACGACTTCTTCGGGCTGTTCCAGGACCCGACGCGGACCTACAGCAGCGCCTACTTCACGAGTGACGACCAGTCCCTGGAGGAAGCACAGATCGCCAAGGTCGACCTGAACCTCGACCAGCTGGACCTCAAGCCCGGCATGACACTGCTCGACATCGGCTGCGGCTGGGGAACCACGATGCGCCGCGCTGTGGAGAAGTACGACGTCAACGTGATCGGTCTGACGTTGTCCAAGAACCAGCACGCCCGCGCCCAGCAGGTACTGGACGATCTCGACACCAGCCGTTCACGCCAGGTGTTGCTGCGCGGCTGGGAGGACTTCAGCGATCCCGTCGACCGGATCGTCTCCATCGAGGCGTTCGAGCACTTCGGCTTTCAGAACTACGACCACTACTTCAAAAACGCGTTCAACATCATGCCCGAGGACGGGCGGATGACCGTGCAGAGCAGTGTGGCCTATCACCCCTACGACCTGAACGCCCGCGGCAAGAAAATCACTTTCGAAACGGCGCGGTTCATCAAGTTCATCCTCACCGAGATCTTCCCGGGCGGTCGCCTGCCGTCCACCGGCATGATGGTCGAGCACGGTGAGAAGGCGGGCTTTATTGTGCCCGAACCGCTTTCGCTGCGGGATAGTTACATCAAGACCCTGCATCTCTGGGGTGACGCGCTGGAGGCCAACAAAGACAAGGCCATTGCGATCCAGTCCGAAGAGGTCTACGAGCGCTACATGAGGTACCTGCGCGGCTGCGAGCGCTACTTCACCGAGGAAGTCATTGACGTCAGCCTGGTCACCTACCTGAAGCCCGGGGCCGCGGCGTAAGTTTTTTCTCCGCCTGCTGTCGGATTCCGGGCGCGCCGTTCGTCGGACAGGTAGAGAGTGGAACATAGGGTTCTGCTCACTACCGGAGGTGACGACGATGCAGTACTTGGCTCTCTTGATCGACAAAGAGCGCGAACTCACAACCGATGAGCGCGCTGAAGGTATGGCCGCCTACCAAAGCTTCCACGCCAAGGCAGGGCCCGCAATCCGCGCCGGCGACGCGCTGTTGCCGTCAGCTACCGGGGCCCGCATCACGGGTGGTCCCGAGGCACCGACGGTGACCGATGGCCCGTTCGCTGAGGCCGCCGAAATCGCCTGCGGCTACTACGTGTTCGAAGCCGAGAATCTGGACGACGCACTCGCACTGGCCCGCGACATTCCCGCTGCGCAGAATGGCGCGATCGAGATTCGGCCGGCCTTTCACACCTTCGACGCCGAGTGGTCGAGACGCTCCGATGCCCAGTGGCTGGCGCTGCTGTTGGAGCCGCCGGCAGCGGTCAACACCCCGGGCACACCGGAGTGGGAGGCCGAAGCGGCCCGGCACGGCGAATTCGCCGCTGCCGCGGGCGACCACATCGTCGGTGGCGCGGCTTTGCACGAGCCGGCGACGGCGACCACGGTGCGGGTTCGCGATGGCCAGGTGATGCTCACCGATGGGCCGTTCGCGGAGAGCGCTGAGATCGCCACGGGCGTCTACCTGCTATCAGCCGCCGACCGCGACGAGGCCGTCAAGTTGGCGTCCATGATTCCCGCTTCGGCTGTCGAGGTCCGGCAGTTGGCTGGAGTGTCGGGGCTCTAGCCCACGAATGGTTAACCTGGACGGCGTCTTTCGGCGGGAGTGGGGCCCGGCCGTGGCCGCGCTGGCCCGGTGGTCGGGTGATCTCACCGTCGCCGAGGACGCCGTCCAGGAAGCATTCGCCGAGGCGCTGCGGGCATGGCCGCGCGACGGCGTGCCGGACAACCCCGGTGGATGGGTGCTGACTGTGGCGCGCAACCGCGCCCGCGATCGATTACGTCGCGAGTCGGTGCGCCCGGGAAAGGAACTCGCGGCCTTGAACAACTACCTCGACGACATCCGGGCGCGTACCGAGGTGGACGTTCACCCGGTGCGCGACGACGAGCTGCGGATGATGTTCACCTGCGCGCACCCGGCTCTGGACCGATTGTCGCAGCTGGCGCTGACGCTGCGGCTGGTCTCCGGCCTTACCGTCGCCGAGATCGCGCGTGCGCTCCTGCAGACGGAAACAGCTGTCGGACAACGTATTACCCGGGCTAAGGCCAAGGTGCGGCACGCCAACATCCCGCTGCGGGTGCCACCGGCCGAGCTGTTGCCCGAGCGCACACCGCATGTGCTCAGCTGTATCTATTCGGTGTTCACCGAGGGCTACTGGTCGACGGCCGGCCCGTCGGCGATCCGCGACGAGTTGTGCGACGAAGGAGTCCGGCTGGCCTCCGAGCTGTGCACCCTGATGCCGACCGAGTTGGAAGCTCATGCGCTGGCAGCCCTTGTGCTGCTGCATGATTCGCGACGGGCGACCAGGGTGGACGCCGACGGTGCGCTGGTGCCGCTCGAGGAGCAGGACCGTGGCCGGTGGGATCGCAGCCGGATCGCCCGCGGCCTGGACCGGCTTCGGCTGGCGCAGGGTTCGACCGGCCCCTACCTGCCGCAGGCCGTGATCGCCGCGCTGCACGCGACGGCAACGTCGTGGGAGCAGACCGACTGGCGCACGATTTGCGTGGCCTACGACAAGTTGTCGGCGATGACCGATTCGCCGGTGGTGCGTGCCAATCGGGCCCTGGCGGTGGGTTTCCGCGACGGCCCCGACGCCGGGCTGGCCGCGCTGGAGAAGGTCGCCCACGACCCGCGCCTGACCCGGTCCAACCTCGTCGCGTCGGTACGCGCGGACCTGCTACGGCGCGCAGGACGACGAGACGACGCCCTCAGTTGGTACCGAGAGGCGTTGGCGTCCAACGGTTCCGATCCAGGCCGCGACTATCTGCGCCGCCGGATCGCCGAGTGCGGCGGATAATCGGATCAGCGATCGATCAGGAATGGCCGCGTACGCCCAATTCACCTTTGAGATACAGCGTCCGGCACGCGTGACGCGCGAGCTTGCCGCTGGTGGTTCGCGGGATGACGCCGGCCGCCACCAGCAGCACCTCGGCCAGCGGCAGGCTGTGCCGACGGGATACCGCCGCGCGGATGTCATCGATGACCGGTTGCAGATCACCCCGGCCGGCCCCCGGTGCTCGTTCGGCGGCGATCACCAGGCGTTCGCCGACCTCATCTGCGGGCGCTCCCGGTACCTCGTTCGCCGGCACCGAAAACGCTGCGACATAACCTGATCGCACTTTCGGCGACGCCTCCGCCGTGGTGGCCTCGACATCTTGCGGATAGTGGTTGCGGCCATCCACAATGATCAGATCTTTGATGCGCCCGGTGATGTAGAGCTCACCGTCCAGATAGACGCCGAGGTCCCCGGTCCGCAGCCAGGTGGCTTCGCTCGGCGCCCCGTCAGCATGGCTGCCTGCCTGCAGTCGGCGCTGCAGCTTGTTGCCGAACACCTGTTCGGTTTCTGCACGGCGTGACCAGTAGCCACGGCCAATGTTGTTGCCGTGCAACCAGATTTCGCCGACCTCCCCGTCGGCTACTTCCGCCTCGTTCTCGGTGTCGACGATGACGCCCCATTGGCTGCGGGCCACCCGACCGCAAGAAACCTGCGAGATGGCGTTGGGCGCGTCGCGCGAGACCCGAACCGCGCGTCCCGCGCCCAACTGCTCTCGGTCCAGGTAGATAACGGACGGCCCGGCGGAGAGGTCGATGGTCGAGACGAAAAGGGTCGCCTCGGCCATTCCGTAGGACGGCTTGATCGCCGTGCTCGGCAGCCCATACCGGGCGAACGCCGCGTTGAACTTCTCGATCGAGCCGATCCTCACCGGTTCGGAGCCATTGATCAGCGAGACCACATTCGTCAGGTCCAGGTCCTCCCCGTCATCGGGCAGCCCACGCTCGACGGCCAGCTCGAACGCGAAGTTCGGCGCCGCAGCGAAGGTGGGACCGTGCTTGGACTCCGCTGCCAGTTGCCGGATCCACCGTTGCGGTCGCCGGACGAAGGCGACCGGCGACATCAGCGTGACCTGTGTGCCGAATACCGCCACACAGACGATCATCAGCAAGCCCATGTCGTGGTAGAGCGGCAACCAGCTGACACTGCGGATGTCCCAGTCGATACCGGTCGAGATCACCATCTGCAGCACGTTGGTGCCGATCGCGCGATGGGTGATCTCCACACCAACCGGTGATCGCGTGGATCCCGAGGTGTATTGCAGGTAGGCAATGTCGTCGGTGTCCAGCCGTACCGGAGCGAAGGTGATACCCACCGAGTCGGGAACTTCGTCGATCGCGATCACCCGCGGTCTGCTGGCGCGCGGCAGCGAGCGGACAAACTCCTGAACCGCCTCGGCCGCGGCAGCCGTCGTCAACACCACCGACGGCCTGGCGTCGCCCAGCACCGCATCGAGGCGCTCGGCGTGCCCCGGAAATTCCGGCGCGAACAGCGGCACTGCGATGTCGCCGGCCTTGATCGCGGCGAAGAAGCCGACGATGTAGTCGATGCCCTGCGGCGCCAAGATCGCCACCCGATCACCCTTGGAGGTGATCTGCTGCAGGCGAGCACCGATGGCCCGCAGCCGGGTGCCCAGCTCAGCCCAGGTCAACTCGATCATCTTGCCGTCGGCATGCTGGCTGTAGTCGAGGTAGCGGTACGCGACGGCGTCGCCGATGTCAGCGATGTGGCGGTCCAGAAACGTCACCACGTTGGCGCCTTCTGGCAGAACAATGCCGCCATCCGCGTCGAGGTAGTCAGTCAACTCCGGCCGGTTCAACCGACTGCCGTCGTTATCCGAGGCACCTACCATGACGGGAATTCTAAGAGATAAGAGTGCTGTTCGCCGTCAGCACCCGACGGTGAACAGCACTATTGCTTATGCTTCGGAGATGTTTCGGGTAACCGCCGGGTCGACCGGGATGCCCGGTCCGGTGGTCGTCGAGACCGTGATCTTCTTCAGGTAGCGGCCTTTGGACGACGACGGCTTGTGCCGCAGCACCTCATCGAGCGCCGCGCCGTAGTTCTCCACGAGCTGCTTCTCGTCGAAGGACGCTTTGCCGATCACGAAGTGCAGGTTGGCCTGCTTGTCGATCCGGAAGTTGATCTTGCCACCCCTGATGTCGTTCACCGCCTTGGTGATGTCCGGGGTGACGGTGCCGGTCTTGGGGTTGGGCATCAGGCCACGCGGCCCGAGGATCCGCGCGATGCGGCCGACCTTGGCCATCTGGTCGGGCGTGGCGATCGCCGCGTCGAAGTCGAGGAAGCCGCCCTGGATCTTCTCGATCAGGTCGTCGCTACCCACCACGTCGGCGCCGGCAGCCGTTGCCTCGTCGGCCTTTTCGCCGACCGCGAACACCGCGACGCGAGCGGTCTTACCGGTGCCGTGCGGGAGGTTGACCGTGCCACGGACCATCTGGTCGGCCTTGCGCGGGTCCACCCCGAGCCGGATGGCCACCTCGACGGTCGAGTCCTGCTTGGTCGACGACGTCTCCTTGGCCAGCTTGGCGGCCTGCAACGGGGTGTAGAGGTTGTCGCGGTCCAGCTTCTCGAGGGCGGCGCGATATGCCTTGCTGTTCTTGCTCATTCGATAATCCAATCTGATGTTGGGTTGTGGTTGATGGCGGACCGAAGCTGGCCCTCCCACTGGTATTCAATTGTCGGAGTCCTTCTTCAGAACCCCGTCTATTCGACGGTGATCCCCATCGACCGGGCGGTCCCGGCGATGATCTTGGCGGCTGCGTCGATGTCGTTGGCGTTCAGGTCGGCCTTCTTGGTCTCGGCGATCTCGCGGACCTGATCCCAGGTGACCTTGGCGACCTTGGTGGTGTGCGGCTCGGCCGAGCCCTTGGCCACCTTCGCGGCCTTGAGCAGCAGCCTGGCGGCCGGCGGCGTCTTCAGCGCGAACGTGAAGCTGCGGTCCTCGTAGACGGTGATCTCCACTGGGACGACGTTGCCGCGCTGGGAGTCCGTCGCGGCGTTGTACGCCTTGCAGAACTCCATGATGTTGACGCCGTGCTGCCCGAGTGCCGGACCGACCGGCGGGGCGGGGTTGGCTTCGCCGGCCTTGATCTGCAGCTTGATCAGCCCGACGACCTTCTTTTTCGGGGCCATGAGTGTTGGTGTTCCTTTCCATTGCCCTGCTTCTCCTCAGGCCACTGTGTGGCCCGCATCGTTGCAGGGCGCCTAACTAAATCTTGGAGACCTGGGTGAAGCCCAGTTCGACAGGTGTTTCGCGGCCGAAGATGGACACCAGCACCTTGAGTTTCTGTTGTTCGGCGTTGACCTCGTTGATCGTCGCCGGCAGCGTGGCGAACGGTCCGTCCATGACGGTGACCGACTCGCCGACGGCATAGTCGACCTCGATAACCGGACGCTCCAGCTCAACCCCGGTGCTCGCGGTACTCGCGGCGCCCTTGACGGCCTTCTTGGCCGCACCCTGCGGAAGCAGGAACTTCACCACGTCGTCGAGCGCGAGCGCCGAAGGACGAGACGTCGCACCGACGAATCCGGTGACGCCCGGGGTGTTACGCACCGCGGACCACGAGTCGTCGGTCAGGTCCATCCGCACCAAGATGTAACCCGGCAGCACCTTGCGGTTGACCTGCTTGCGCTGGCCGTTCTTGATCTCGGTGACCTCTTCGGTGGGCACTTCCACCTGGAAGATGTAGTCGCCGACGTCCAGGTTCTGCACACGGGTCTCGAGGTTGGCTTTCACCTTGTTCTCGTAACCCGCGTAGGAGTGGATGACGTACCAGTCGCCTGGCTTGGAGCGCAGGTCGGCCTTCAGCGCGGCGGCCGGGTCGACCTCTTCGGGCTCAGCCGGTTCCTCGGGTGCGGCGGGCGCCTCAACGGCCTCGTCGGCCACCGGCTCGGCGCCGGCCGTCTCCTCGTCGGCCACCGGCTCGGCGCTGGCCATCTCCGGTGCATCGTCAGCGGTCACTTCTTGCAACGCGGCTTCGATGTCGACCGTCTCACCCACCGGCTGATCGCCGTTGGAGGTAGTCACGGTTTATGGATCCTTCCCTTATATGTCAGCTCGTGGCGGCGTCAGCCGAACACCCACAGCACCAGCTTGGCCAAGCCCAGATCCACCAGGCCGATGAACGTCACCATGAACACCAGGAACGCCAACACCACCGAGGTGTAGGAGCCCATCTGCTTGCGGTTGGGCCAGATGACCTTGCGCAGCTCGGCGACGACCTGCTTGAGGTAGTTGAAGACGAAGACGAACGGGTTGCTCGACGGCTCACCGGGCTTGCGGGCCTTCTTGGGTTTCTTCGCCTTCTTGGCTTTCTTGCCGCTATCGTCAGCGTCGCTTTCGGTGAGCTCGACGGCACCGGAGCCGTCGTCGGCGTCCGCCCGCTGACGAGACCGCTTGCCGGTGGGTCGCTGGGGCGTCGCCACGGCCGTACGACCGCCTTGCGAGTCGTCGGTTCCGCCGCCGTCGGCTGCGGCGTCGATATCGACGTGTTTGTCGCTCACCGCATGCTCCTTCGTTCAATCGTGTGCGTGGTGGTCACCTTCCAGTGTCCACCATTGCAGGGGCGACAGGACTTGAACCTGCAACCTGCGGTTTTGGAGACCGCTGCTCTGCCAGTTGAGCTACGCCCCTTCGCTGGTTGGCAGGCCAACCTGCGCGTGTCGGGGCCTTACCCGACGCGCGCGCTCGCCAACTGAAGGAAAAACACGCTGGTGCTGGGAAAACCCCGAGGTCCAAGTGTACATCGCAGCAGGTGTCAGGTACTAATCACGCCGTCCTGACGATCTGCCCGGTTTCGGTGTCCCACTTGATATTGATCGAGTCGTCGCCCTCGTGCCCCATCACCGTGGTGTAGGCCTCCAACACGAGCTCTCCGGCCTGGTTCATGCAGGTGTTCCTGGTCACCACGATGTCGGCGCCGAACCGCTCCACGACCGAGTGGACCTCCATCCGGGCCGTCAGCACGTCGCCGGCAAGGATCGGCTTGTGATAGACAAACCGCTGGTCGACCTGGACGATCTGCATCGACTCGTAGCCGGTATCAACGTGCCGCATGAAGTCGGCCTGGACCAACTGCCCAAGGATCGTGACAAAGGTCGGCGGCGCGACCAGGGCGTCATATCCGAGTTCGGCAGCTGCCTCTTCATCCAGGCTGGCCGGGTCGTCGGCCTTGACCGCCTTGGCGAATTCGCGCACCTTCTCGCGGCCCACCTCGTAGGTGTCTGAGTATTCCCAACCCATTCCGAGAATGTCAGTGTTGATCGCCACCGTTACGCCAGCTTCGCCGAAGCAATCGCCCGACCGAAGATCTTCTTTCCGTCAGTGGTAGCCGTCAACGCGATCGTCACCGACTTGCTTTCCGGATCGACGGACTTCACCCGGCCGCTGAACACGATCTCGGCGCCCTTGCCGTCGTTAGGCACCGGCACCACGGCGGTGAATCGCACGTTGTACTCGGTCACCGCGCCTGGATCACCGACCCACGACGTGACGAAGCCGCCGCCCAGACCCATGGTCAGCATTCCGTGGGCGATCACGGTGTCCAGACCGACGACCTTGGCGATTTCGTCATCCCAGTGAATCGGGTTCAGATCACCGGAGACACCCGCATAGTTCACCAAATCCTGACGGGTCAGCGGGTAGATCTTCTCGGGAAGTTGGTCACCCACTTTTACCGAATCGAACTCACGCAGTGGCATCCTTGAATCCCTCTTCTCCCTCATCACCTGCACGACCCGCCAGGGTCGTATAAGTCTCCTGAACTACGTCACCAGCGTCGTTGGTGATGGTCTGCTTGGTCATGATGATGTCGGTGCCATGGGCCCGCCGGACCGACTCGATCTCCACGTCGCAGTACAGCCGATCTCCCGCCTTGATCGGCGCGAAAAATTTCAGCGACTGGTCGACCTGCACGACCTGGGCGTCATTGGTAGCGATGTTGGCCCACTCGAAGAATGCCGCAACGGCCTTGTAACCAAACACCGAGATGAAGGTCAGCGGCGCGATCAGGCCCTGGTAGCCCAGCTCTACGGCAGCCTTTTCCTCGTGAAACGGAGCGTCATCGTTTTTGACCGCGATCGCGTACTCGCGAATCTTTTCCCGCTCGACAATGTAGTAATCGGGGTAGCGGAAGCGCTTCCCGATCGCGTTCTTGCCCAACGACATGACTCTTGAACCTACCTAGTCAGTCTGAAGAGATAGCTGACGGGCTGTGTCAGCGTGTCTCGCGGTGAGCCTGGTGTTTGCCGCAGTTCGGGCAAAACTTCTTCAGCTCCAGCCGGTCGGGGTCGTTGCGCCGGTTCTTCTTCGTGATGTAGTTGCGGTGCTTGCACACCTCGCACGCCAGGGTGATCTTGGGCCGTACGTCGGTACTGGAGGCCACTTCGGTTCTCTTTTCGGGTTTTCGTTCGTTGTTGTCTTGTAGCGATGGCCGGACTCGAACCGGCGACCTAACGATTATGAGTCGTTCGCTCTAACCGACTGAGCTACACCGCCTCGGGACTGCTTTGCCTTTGCCTTCGTTCCGGGCCGCCTGCCTGCTCGGCGTCCACCGAGCCCCCTAACGGAATCGAACCGTTGACCTTTTCCTTACCATGGAAACGCTCTACCGACTGAGCTAAGGGGGCCGCACCCGAGCGACCGTTTAGGTCACGCCTTGGGCCTAAAAGAGGGTACAGCCTGGTCCGCAAGGGCACCAAACGGTGAGGTTTACCCGGCGTCGCGGGCCCGCTTAGGCTGAGCGGGTGTCTGACAGTGACCAGCAAGACCGGTTGTACTTCCGCCAACTGCTCTCCGGCCGCGACTTCGCCCAGGGCGACGGGATCGCGGCGCAGATGCGCAACTTCGCCTACCTGATCGGTGACCGGCAGACCGGTGACTGCGTGGTCGTCGATCCCGCGTACGCGGCCGGCGATCTGGTCGACGTGCTCGAGGCCGATGGCCTGCATCTTTCCGGCGTCCTGGTCACTCACCACCACCCTGACCACGTCGGTGGCTCGATGATGGGCTTCGAGCTGAAGGGGCTGGCTGAGCTGCTCGAGCGGGTCAGCGTTCCGGTTCATGTCAATTCCCAAGAGGCGCAGTTCGTTTCGCGAATCACCGGAATTCCGATGAGCGATCTCACCTCGCATGAGCACGGCGACAAGGTCAGCGTCGGCGCCATCGACATCGAACTGCTGCACACCCCCGGTCACACGCCGGGCAGTCAATGCTTTCTGCTCGACGGTCGACTGGTCGCCGGCGACACGTTGTTCTTGGAGGGATGCGGGCGCACCGACTTTCCTGGTGGGGATTCCGACGAAATCTTTCGCAGCCTGCAAAAGATTGCTCAACTGCCTGGCGATCCGACGGTATTTCCCGGACACTGGTATTCAATCGAATCGAGTGCCTCACTGTCAGAGGTCAAACGCTCTAACTACGTTTACCGTGTCGCTAATCTCGAGCAGTGGCGAACACTGATGGGTGGATAGTTGTGCTCCAACGGGTCCTCCAGCGAATTTTCGTGCCTTTAATTGCTGTGATATAAGCGGAGGATGGGTTCTTCGATGGGTTGGATCCACGATCGGTGGCACCAAGTGGCGGGGGCAGGATCCGGTACCTGGCTAGCGTGGGCGGTATGGGCCCTCCTCGGCCTCGCCGTCATCGCCCTCATTTACGCGAATATGCAAATCCGTCGCAATCGCCGACTGGCATCCGATGAAATCCGTCCGCATGTCGGGATGTTCATGGAGCCGCACGCCGCGGATTGGCATGTGATCGAACTGGTCGTCCGGAATTTCGGAAAGACCCCGGCCTACGACGTCTCATTCACGTTTCCGCATCCACCGACCGTCGCCGAATACGAAAACGCCACCGACGGTTATGCCGATGTCGTCGAACTGCAACTCCCCCGCCAGTTGCCGACCCTGGCACCCGGCCAGGAATGGCGCACGGTGTGGGATTCGGCGCTCGACCGCACGGAACTGGGCGAGGGCATCGAATCGCGTTTCCCGGGCACAGTGACCTACTACGACCGCGTCGAGATTCCCCGCGGCTGGAAGTTCTGGCGCCCAGGCCGGCGTTCCCTGGAGACCAAGGTGGTGCTCGACTGGGCGTCGTTGCCGCCGGTCCAGCGCATCGAGTTGATGACGAGCCACGACCTGGCCAAGCGGGAGAAGCAGAAGCTGGAACTGCTGCGCAGCCTGCTGACCTATTTCCACTACGCCGCCAAGGAAACTCGCGCCGACGTGTTCCGCGCCGAGATCGAGCGCATCAACCGCGCGGTCGACGAAACCAAGGACCGCTGGCGCGCCCGGCAGATCGAAGCGCCACCAACTGACGTCAGCCTGCGCTGGGGTAACGCCGAACAGGAACTCGGCAGGCATCGCGGCGAGCGGGTCTAATCGCCCGGGCTTATTTCCGGTCTGATTCAATCAACTCCATGAGTGACGGTCCGATTAGTTATCGCCTCGATGATTCCATCGCGTTCATCACGATGGACGACGGCAAAGTCAACGTTCTCGGCCCGACGATGCAGCAGGCCCTCAACGATGCGCTCGACCACGCCGACCGCGACGACGCCGGCGCCGTCGTGATCGCGGGAAACCACCGGGGTTTTCAGCGGCGGGTTCGACCTGAAGATCCTGACGTCCGGTGAGATCCAGCCCGCAATCGACATGCTCAAGGGCGGCTTCGAGCTTTCGCATCGGCTGCTGTCCTACCCCAAGCCGGTGGTGATGGCCTGCACCGGCCACGCCATAGCGATGGGCGCATTTCTGCTGGCCAGTGGCGATCACCGAATTGCGGCTCCCGCGTACAACATTCAGGCCAACGAGGTAGCGATCGGCATGACGATCCCCTACTCAGCCCTGGAAGTGATGAAGCTGCGCCTGACGCAGTCGGCCTACCAACAGGCGTCCGGGCTGGCGAAGACGTTCTTCGGTGAGACCGCGGTGGCCGCCGGCTGGATCGACGAGATCGTGCTGCCCGACATGGTGCTCAGCCGCGCCGAGGAAGCCGCCCGCGAATTCGCGACGCTCAAGCAGCACGCCCATGTCGGCACCAAGCTGCGGACCCGGGCTGAGGCGTTGACGGCGATTCGCGCCGGAATCGACAATATGGCAGCCGAATTCGAAGTCTAACCAGGGCAATGAAGCCTTAGGTTCCGGGCCGCCGGAAACGCTCGAGGTACTCGTTCCAGTTCCACGATTTCAGAAAGGCTTCGGCCGCATCGTGGCCGCTCTGATAGAGCTCTTGCATCTGCTTGGTGCCGATGTTGAAGTCGAGAAATCCGACTTTTGACGAGTCGACGCGGATCGCCCGCGAGTCGACCCATGGTTGATTCAGGTAGGCCTGATCGCGCCCGACGATCATCGTGGTGATCAGCGCTTCGATCAGCGGCGGCCCGCCGAACAGCCAATTGACCGGCGCCAGAGCCGGAATCACTTTGTCGTTGCCTTGCGGAAGGTTGGGCAGCAACGTAACCCCGAATGTCGGCCAGCGTGGAGGTTTGCCGTCGCGCCGGTCGAACGAGTCGATCGGGAAGTTCGACAGCATCCCGCCGTCGACCAGCGTCGACGTCAGGCCACTGGCGCTGGTCAACTCGGCGGCCCGGAAGAAGAACGGAATCGACATCGACGCGCGAACCGCGTCGGCTACCTGTTGTTCGTCGGGGTCCAGGCCGTACAGCCGGTGGTAGTCCCACGGCAGCCGCACCAGCTGCCCGGTGGTCACGTCGGACACCGTGACGACCAGCCGGTAGCGCTGCTCAGGCGGCAGGTTCGGGGCGTCGATTGCCAGGTCGCCGAAAGTCCGCACACCGAGGTTCGCCAGCTCGGTACGAATCCAGTCGTGAGCGAAATCGCCCTTGTAGATGCCGGTTTCGCTCAATACCCCCCACGCCGGGCCGAGTAGCGGGATGCCGGTGATGTGCGTCGGATCGAGGAATTTTTTGTAGGGCAACGTCATGGTGAGTTGCTCGACCTGCTCGGGGCTCAGTTCATCGGCGCCGGCGGCCAAGATCGCGCCGACCACCGAGCCGGCCGATGTGCCGGATACCCGTTGGATCGCATATCCGGCTTCCAGCAGCGCGACGGCGGCGCCGGACAGGCCGATGCCCTTGACGCCGCCGCCCGAGAGGACGAGGTCCGCCTTGAGTTCGGTAGTCACTGTGCGAACTGTAGCCGCTAGGCCAGACGAAGCTCCTTCGGCTCCGCCGCGACCGGGGCGACCAGCGCAAGGACCGCCTCGTAGCTCTCTGTGATGTCGTCACGGTCGGACTGATCGCCGACCGTGGCCAAGTTGGACCGCTGGATCGCCTCGGCCTGGCGGATCAGCGGGGTCTGGTTTCTACGATCGGGGGTTTGTTCGATGATCTTAGCCAGCGCCTCGAGCTGCCGGATCATGATGGCGGGCATGCCAACTGCGGCCTGGCGGATGGTGTCGAAGGTGCGCTCCACCAGCCGCTCGAAATCGGGCTGGTAGGCGATGACGCGTATGTTGCCCTCAGTGTCGCGGCGAATCCGCTGTGGGCGCCATGAAGTGGAAATTCGGCACAAGCCATCGGCGATCCAGTCGACGCAGGTCATCCCGGTGAACGTGTCGTTGACTGCCGGCGATAGTGCCCGCAAAGCGATCTCGACCAGTTGATCGAAGCCGAACGAAATATCCTGTGGGAGTGTGCGATAGGCGCCCGTGATGTGGCCCAACGCCAGCCTGACTTGCACAGATTCGGCAGCCTCGGGCGGCCACACCCGGGCGATTACCTGACCTGCGACCACGAAATGCCCAGGGCGGTAGGGCAACTGAATGACCGCGTTGGCCTTGGTAGCGGTCTTCAGTAGCGAATCATGCCGGACGACCTGGAGATAGCCGCTGCGCGGTGTACGGATCGGGGCACCAGATTCCTCCAACCGGGCACACAATTCCTCGTGCGTCGGTCCGCGGGCCGCGCCGATCCCGAAGTCGCCACCGACATCCAGCGCCGTGATCTCCTTGTCCAATGTTCCCGCAATGCGCGCGATTACCACCGGGAGCTGGATCATCGAAGCGATGTGATTGAGGAAGAAGATCAGTACGGCCACATCAGCCAATGTCAGCATGAACGTCACCGTGATCGACAAATGCGGAACGAAATCACCGTGCGGGCCGCCGCCCACCGAAACCAACGCGATCATCGCGTAGCAAAACGACGCGACGAACGTCCCCAACGAAACTTGAGTTCCCGGATCGCGCACGAAGTTGCGCAGCATCCGCGGCCCGAACTGCGTTGAGGCCAGCGTGAGAGCGACGATGGTGATCGAGAAAACGATGCCGACCACCGTGATGATCGCCGCCGCGACCGTGGCCAACACGACTCGAGCCGAATCGGCACTGCCCTGAAGCACCCACGACGGAAACTTGAACACTCCGTCATAAGCCGCGCGATCGACAGCGTAGGTGATGCCGAACAGCAGGACTATCCCAATCGTCTGCAGCACCGGAACGAGCCACAGGTTGGTCCGAAGCTGCTCCCGTCGCCAATCAGCCTCGAAGTATGGACCACGCATCTAGCAAAAGCTAAGCGTGCGCGGCCTGCTGCGCCCGTTTATTGACGATATATTTACGGGCTCGCCGAAACCCAGTCATAGGGAAGGAATTTTCCGTCGAAGGTCACCACTACCCGATCGCCGGACGGGTGCG
>DATAZN010000520.1:0-2942 GCA_036272035.1 Mycobacterium sp.
GATCGTGACCTCCCCGGAAGTGACGGAGATCGGCGTCCACCGCGCCGCCGGGCTCGAGGGTCAGTTGCTGATCCGCGTCACACCGTCGTTGACGACGCGACCGCCGACCTGAACCCAGCCTTGCGGGCTCCAGGTTGTTTCGATCACCGATCCCTTGCCCTGGGTGATTTTCAAGTCACGGCTGAGGTACTCGGTCATCCGCACGGCAGCTGAGCCTGTCGCTTCGTCCTCTGGCACACCCAAATTGGCGGCGAAAAACCGGGATCGCAGCGATCCGGCGGACTCGTCGATCCACGCCCACAGGTAGTGCGCCACGTCGTCGGGAAAGTCGTCCGGATCAGCGGCGGCCAGGTCGTCAAGTGTGTCGAGATCGTGGATGGCGAACTCTGGCGCCCAGTCTGCGCGAGCAGTGATGGCGGTGATGTCGTCGTCGTAGCGCACCTGCACCACTCCGGCCGGTACCTGCAGGGTGTGAATCGGCGCACCAATGGATCGCAACCACCACGACGCCCCGACCGTCGGGTGTCCGGCGAACGGCAGTTCGAAGAGCGGGGTGTAGATGCGTGCATCGGCGGTGGTGGAGGCCGCGGCGGGCATATCGATGAAAACTGTTTCGCTGTAGCCTAATTCAGCTGCGATCTGTTGATGTTGATCCGGCTCGACTGTCGCGGCGTCGACGACACCGAGTGGGTTACCGAAATTGCCCGCGAAGTCGCTGAAAACCCGCAACACCGTGACGTCGACGCTCATGAAGCCGACTGTACGGCGTCAACTCGACGCGGCGATCAGGTGGCGCTGCGCTCGTCGGAGCCCATCGCCTCCAACACCGCGGCACGGGTATCGACCGACCCGGAGACGGTCTGCGCGCCGCCGCCGGTGCGGAGCAGTTCGCGGAGAGCGGTTTGGTCGTACTCGGACGGCTCGGTGGTGTCGATGAAGCGCTCGACGACTTCGATGAATCGCTCGGGGTCATCGTGGAACGGGAAATGCCCGGAGCCCTCGAAGATTTCCAATTGGGAGCCCGGCATCGCTGCGTGTGCCATGTGGGCGTGGCTGACGGGAACTACCACGTCATGGCTGCCCCAAATAACCTGCACGGGAACGGATTGCGTCAAATAACATCGATCCAGCATGGTGACGCTCTGGCCACGCCAGTCCACCACCGCGCGCAGCGTCCGGGTGAACGCCGCCGAGGCCATCGGCTCCGGTAGGCCAGCGAGCACCCGCAGCACGTCGGGCAGGTCGTGGCCGATTGCAGTCGAGCCCAAGACCAGGCCGGCCGCGCGTCCGAAGATCTGTAATGCCGGTAGCACCAACGGCAGCCGCAGCAGTGCCAGCGCCTCGCTGCCCATCGGCAACGCCGCGAGCCGCAGCGCGATGTTGACGTCCTTTGTGACGCCGCCGGCGCCGATCAGGACCAGCCGTTCGACGAGATGCGGGAACTGGTAAGCGAATTGCATCGCCACCCCACCGCCGAGCGAGTGGCCGACTACGGTAGCCCGCTCGATGTCGAGGATGGAAAGCAGGTCGCGCATCCCGTTGGCGTAGGCAGCGACCGAGTAATCGGCGCGCGGCTTATCCGATTGCCCATGGCCCAGCAGGTCGACGGCGATCACGGTGAACCTCTGCGCCAGCCTGGCCTGAACCGTCTCCCAGGTCGTGGAATTGTCACCGATCCCGTGGATCAGCAGGATCACCGGGCCGGAGCCGGCGATGCGGAACGCGCGCCGATAACCGTGCAGGGTCCGAAATTGCAGCTGTGGCGTGACCTCTCGCACCGAGCGAAGATTGGGCTTGCGCTGAGTCATGGTCGCCAACTTCGCTGTCGGGCCCGGGGAGGGCGATCAGGTCGGATCGTCGTCGTCGAAATTCTTGTCTGCCTGCTGTGCCAGGAACCGCTCGAACTCCGCGCCGAGTTCGTCGCCGCTCGGCAGATCTTCGTCCCGCGTCAGCAGCGACCGATTCTCCTGCGCATCAATGAAGGCATCGTACTGTCGCTCCAGCGCCGTCACCACTTGAGCGACTTCCGCACTGGCCTCCACCTGCTCGTCGACCTTGACCTTGACCTCTTCTGCCGCTTCGGTCAGTGCCTTGAGCGGCAGATGCAGCGACCCGGTTTTAGCCAGCTGCTCCAGCAATGCCTGCGCCGCGGCCGGATAGTCGGTCTGCGCCAGGTAATGCGGAACGTGAACGGTGAAGCCGACAACCTCGTGCCCGTGCTGGCCCATCCGGTACTCCAACAGGTTCGACGCGCTGCCGGGAACTTGCACTTCCGAAATCCACGGGGTGAAATCAGCGATCAGCTCGCGGTTGTTCGAGTGCGCGGTCAACGTGACCGGCCTGGTGTGCGGAACGGCCATCGGGATGGTGCCCAGCCCGATGGTCTGGCGGACGCCGAGGCGCTCGGCCAACAACCGCACGGCGGTGATGAACCGCTCCCACTTCAGGTCTGGTTCCATGCCGGCCAGCAACAGGAATGGCGTCCCGACACTGTCGTGCATCGCGTAGAGGCTGAGGTCGGGATCGTCGTAGTTGGTGAAGTGATCGGTCTTGAACGTCATCAGCGGCCGTCGCGACCGGTAGTCGAGCAAATCGTCGATTGCGAAGGACGCCACCAGCTCGGTGTCCAGGTTGTCCTTGAGGTGGCCCGCGGCCAGACGGATCGCGTGGCCGGCGTCGGAAAAGCCCTCCAGGGCGTGTACCAGCACCGGGCCGCGCCCGTCAGACGACGACAGCTGGGGCGCCGGGAACTCGAGCTCGTACATGCCGTTCTGCTCGGGCTGGAAACGCTGACCCCGATCAGGTGTGTCGGGGGGCTCGTTGTGGCCCATCGGTTGCCTCCTCGCCACGTCGCGGTTGTGCCGCACCGTGTCAGATAAGTGTCCCTCAGATCGGCCGGCAACGGGCAGCTGACCCGCCCCGGACTGCCAGCCTACGTGCGG
>DATAZN010000521.1:0-4923 GCA_036272035.1 Mycobacterium sp.
TGGCGTCCCTCGACGGGCAGCCAGTGGCGACCGGGACCGGCCTGACTTTCGGCACCGCCCGACTGCCCAACCCGCCGGAGCCCGTCGACACCCTGGTTTTGCCGGGCGGTCAGGGCACCCGCCCCCATCGGCGTGACGCGCGGCTGATCGACTGGATTCGCGCCGCGGCGCCGCAGGCGCGCCGGATCGCTACCGTGTGCACCGGAGCCTTCTTGGCCGCGCAGGCAGGCCTGCTCGACGGTTGCCGGGCGACCACCCACTGGGCGCACGCCGACGACTTGGCGCGGGAATTCCCGACGATCGATGTCGATCCCGACCCGATCTTCGTGCGTAGCTCACCGAAAGTGTGGACGGCCGCCGGCGTCTGTTCGGGCATCGACTTAGCACTGGCGCTGGTCGAGGAGGACCACGGAACAGAGGTGGCCCAAACGGTGGCCCGACATCTGGTGATGCACCTGCGCCGACCAGGCGGCCAGACGCAGTTCGCTGCGCCGGTGTGGGTGGCCCGGGCCAAACGTGAACCGATCCGCACGGTGCAGGACGCCGTCGAGTCCGAACCCGGTGGCCCGCACAGCATCACCGAGCTCGCGCGGCTCGCCGCGATGAGCCCACGACACTTCACCCGGGTGTTCACCGACGAAGTCGGCGAGGCGCCCGGGGCCTACGTCGAACGTGTTCGCACCGAGGCCGCGCGTCGCCAACTCGAGCAAACCGACGACACCGTGATGACGATCGCGACGCGGTGCGGCTTCGGCACCGCAGAAACAATGCGCCGCAACTTCATTCGACGAGTCGGCATATCGCCCGACCAATACCGCAAAACATTCGCATGAACCCGAGGAGCATCTCATGACACAGATCGCGATCGTGATTTATCCGGGCTTCACAGCGCTGGACTTCATCGGCCCCTACGAAGTGCTGCGTTGGCTGCCCGACACCGAGGTCCGCTTCGTGTGGCACGAACCGGGCCCGATCACCGCCGACTCCGGCGTCCTGCTCATCGGAGCAACCCACTCGTTCGCCGAAACCCCAACGCCGGACGTCGGTTTGGTGCCGGGCGGGATGACCACCATCGAACACGCCCGAGACGAGGTGCTGCTGGGCTGGGTGCGTTGCGCGAACCAGACCGCCACTTGGACGACTTCAGTGTGCTCGGGCTCGGTCATCCTGGCGGCTGCCGGGTTGCTCAACGGTAAACGTGCCACATCGCACTGGGCGGCGCTGAGCATGCTGAAAGCTCTGGGCGCCAAGCCCGTTGGCGATGAACGGGTGGTGCACGAGGGCCAGATCGTCACCAGTGCGGGGGTGTCGGCGGGCATCGACTTGGCGCTCTGGCTGGCCGGCCAGATCGGCGGTGAGGAACGCGCGAAGGTCATTCAGCTGTCGATGGAGTATGACCCGCAGCCGCCGTTCGACAGCGGCCACATGTCCAAGGCATCGGCGAAGACCAAGGCGGTTGCCACCGCGCTGATGGCCCGCGATATCGCCAAACCTGCTCAGCTCAAGGCCGGGACGCAACTGCTGTGGAACAGCGCGCTGGCTGCCGCCCGGGGCAAGGCCGCGCGCCGCTAACCGGCTATTGCGTCGATCACCGCGCCGGGTTCGTCGATGGAGACGAAGGTCCGTGCACCCGGCACCTCGATCAGCTTCCCGTTGCTGAACACCTCGGCCAGCCGCCGGCCCAGGCTCGGTTTGAACACCCGATCGTCCTGGCCCCAGACCAGCGTCACCGGCTTGTCGAACCGGGGCAGCCGGGTTGCCACATCGGTCAGATCGGTGACGGCGATCTGGCGTAGCAGCGCTGCCAGATCACGACAGATCCGGGCGTCGTTCAGGCAGGGCGCAATCCAGCCGGCGGTGAGGTGGTTGTCGGGTCGGCTGATCAACAAGCCGAAGCCGAGCGCGGAGTTTCGCAGCGCCGCCAGCCGCATCGGCCCCATCAGAGCTTTGATCGAGATCGGTCCGCGAAGCAGGCTGAACACCGCGTCGAACGGGAACGGCGGGCATTGGTCGAAGGCGTCGCAGTTGGTCAGCACCAGCCGCCCGATCCGGTCCGAGCTGGCGTCGACGGCCAGTTGACAGATGCCGCCGCCGGTGTCGCTGCCGACCAGTGTCACGTCGGACAGGTCGAGGGCCGCAATCGCGTCGTTGACGATCCCCGCGACGCCGTGCAACGACAGCGCGCTGGCGTCCTTGACCGGAATGGTGTGCGATCCCAGCGGCAAGGTCGGCACGATGCAGCGGTAACCTCGCCGCGCCAGATCTTCGGCGACGCCGCGCCACAGCTCGCCGTTCACCAGGACGCCGTGGACGAAGAACACCGGCGGATGCACCGAATCCTGCGGCCCGAACTCTTGGTATTCGATGGTTGCCTGCTTGAGTGCCAGCTCTGCCATGTGGATTGCTCCTCCTCGAACTCGTCGGACTCCTCGTATGCGCATACCCACATTGAACGGCCGGGGCCGCTGCCAGCTCGACCCAGCGGACTGCCAAATACTGCCAACGCCGCGTTGTCGCGTAGGTTCGTCGTCGTGATCAACCTGGCTTATGACGACAGCGGGACGGGGGAGCCCGTCCTCTTCATCGCCGGTCGCGGCGGTCTGGGACGCACCTGGCACCTGCATCAGGTCCCCGCGTTCCTCGATGCCGGCTACCGCGTCATCACGTTCGACAACCGCGGGGTCGGCGCGACCGCGAGCGCCGACGGGTTCACCACCGAGAGCATGGTCGCCGACACCGCGGCGCTGATCGAGTCGATCGGCGTAAGCCCGGTGCGCATCGTGTCGGTATCGATGGGTTCCTACATCGCCCAGGAGCTGATGTTGACCCGGCCGGACCTGGTGAGCCAGGCGGTGCTGATGGCCACCCGCGCCCGGCTGGACACGGCGCGCGACTTCTTCCGCTCTGCCGAGGACGAGCTCGCCGCCTCCGGAGTGGAAATTCCCACCGCCTACGACGCCAAAATCCGTTTGCTGGAAAGCTTTTCCCCCAAGACGCTGAGCAACGACGAGGTCGTCTCAGAGTGGATTGGCATGTTCAACATCTGGCCGATCAAGATCACCCCGGGGCTGGTCCGGCAGGGCTGGGTTTCCCCGCAGGGCAACCGGCTACCGGCCTACCAGGGCATCACGACACCGGTGCTGGTGATCGGTTTCGCCGACGACGTGGTGACGCCGCCGCACCTGGGTAAGGAAGTTGCCGACGCCATCCCGGGCGCCCAGTACCAGCAGATCGCCGACACCGGGCATCTCGGGTTCCTGGAGCGGCCCGAGGTGGTCAACGCGGCGGTGCTGAAGTTCTTCGCCAGCATGGGGTACTGAGCCGCCGACTTGTGTTGACTGTCGGGCTCCTCAGCTGACCCGAAGGGTCCGCATCGTCGCCCGACTAGGCTGGTCTGGTGAATCCCTCGACGGCACAGGCCCGCGTCGTCGTTGACGAACTGATCCGCGGCGGTGTCCGCGATGTGGTGTTGTGCCCGGGCTCGCGCAACGCCCCGCTGGCGTTCGCTCTGCAAGACGCCGACCGGGCCGACCGGATCCGGCTGCATGTCCGCATCGACGAACGCACCGCCGGATTTCTGGCCATCGGGCTGGCGATCGGTGCGGGCACACCCGTCTGCATCGCAATGACGTCGGGCACCGCGGTGGCCAACCTGGGCCCGGCCGTGGTCGAGGCCAACTACGCCCGCGTGCCGCTGATCGTGTTGTCGGCCAACCGGCCCTACGAAATGCTCGGTACCGGCGCCAACCAGACCATGGAGCAGCTGGGCTATTTCGGCACCCAGGTCCGCGCCACGATCAGCCTCGGGCTGGCCGAGGATGCCCCCGAGCGGATGGATGCGCTCAACGCGACCTGGCGATCGGCCACCTGCCGCGTGCTGGTGGCCGCGACCGGAGCGCGCAGCGCCAACGCCGGCCCGGTGCATTTCGACATCCCGCTGCGCGAGCCGCTGGTGCCCGACCCCGAGCCCGTCCCGACCCCGCCGGGCCGGCCCGACGGCAGGCCGTGGACCTACACCCCGGCGGTCAGCTTCGACCAGCCGCTGGACATCGACCTGAGTCTGAACACCGTCGTCATCGCCGGACACGGAGCCGGTGAGCAACCCGAGCTGGCGGCGTTGCCGACCGTCGCCGAGCCGACCGCGCCGCCGGCGGCCAACCCGCTGCATCCGTTGGCGTTGCCGCTGCTGCGTCCGCAGCAGGTGATCATGTTGGGCCGACCCACCTTGCACCGACCGGTGTCTGCGCTGCTGGCCGACCCGTCCGTGCCGGTATACGCGCTGACCACCGGGCCGCGCTGGCCTGACGTGTCGGGCAACTCGCAGGCCACCGGCACCCGCGCGGTCACCACCGGCGAGCCGAACCCGGACTGGCTGAGCCGCTGCGCCGAACTCAACGGGCAGGCGGTCGCCGCGGTACGTGCACAGCTTGCTGCCCACCCGCTGACCACCGGTCTACACGTGGCCGCCGCCGTCACCGACGTGCTGCGCCCCGGCGACCAACTCGTGCTGGGCGCCTCCAATCCGGTGCGCGACGTGGCGCTGGTAGGGCTGAACCCGCACGGCATCAAGGTGCGTTCCAACCGCGGGGTTGCCGGCATCGACGGGACGGTGTCCACGGCGATCGGGGCTGCTTTGGCCCATGAGAAGTCGCAGTCCCATGAGAGGTCGCAGTCCCATGAGAGGTTCCAGGGGCATGAGACGACCGGTGGCCGCACCATCGCGCTGATCGGTGACTTGACCTTCGTCCACGACAGTTCCGGCCTGCTGATCGGACCGACCGAGCCGGTACCGGCCGACCTGACCATCGTGGTGTCCAACGACAACGGCGGCGGCATCTTCGAACTGCTCGAGCAGGGCGACCCGCGGTTCTCCGACGTGTCCGCCCGGGTGTTCGGCACCCCGCACGACGTCGACGTCGGCGC
>DATAZN010000522.1:0-2029 GCA_036272035.1 Mycobacterium sp.
GCATCAGTGACAAAACTGGCGGCGCAGGCCGCGATGACAAAGGAGTTAAGCGGGATGAAGGACGGTCAGAGGAAGACACTCGCGGTGGGTTTCGCGGCGCTTGCGGCGCTGGGGTTCTCGGCGTGTTCGAGCAACAAAACCGACTCCGGGCAACAGTCCAGCGCGCAGCCGACCAGCAGCTCGGCGGCTCCGGCCATGACCGGCGCCACGGCGGCCCCGGCCAGTGACCTGATCGGCTCCGGATGCGCGGACTACGCCGCGATGCATCCCAATGGTCCGGCTTCGGTGCCCGGAATGGCGCAAGACCCGGTGGCGACGGCAGCGTCGAACAACCCGCTGCTGTCCACCTTGACGGCGGCTCTGTCAGGCAAGTTGAATCCGAACGTCAACCTCATCGACACCCTCAACAACGGCCAGTACACGGTGTTCGCGCCGACTAACGCCGCATTCGACAAGCTGCCGGCGGCCACGCTCGACGATCTCAAGACGAACACTGACAAGTTGAAGAGCATCCTGACCTTCCATGTGGTGCAAGGTCAGGCGAGCCCGGCCAAGGTCGACGGCATGCACAAGACGCTGCAGGGCGCCGAGGTGAACGTGGCCGGCCACGGGAACGACCTCAAAGTCAACGACGCGGGCTTGGTGTGCGGAGGGGTGCACACCGCTAACGCGACGGTATACATGATCGACACTGTGCTGGTGCCACCCAGCCAGTAGCGGTTCGCGGATCGTCGTGAAGATAGGGCAGCCCGGTCCCCCGGGCTGCCCTATCGCTGTTCAGGCACCCGACCAATCCGAAACGGCGCTGGGCGCGAATAATAATCATGGTGTCGCTCGCATTGATCGGTTTGGTTGGAGGCCTCATCACGGGCATTTCGCCGTGCATCCTGCCGGTGTTGCCGGTGATCTTCTTCTCCGGAACCACCGGCACGGGCGACGGGACGGTGGCCGTCGACGCCAAACGCGATGTGTCGCGACCGTATCGGGTGATCGCCGGGCTGGTGCTGAGCTTCAGCCTGGTCACCCTGGTCGGCTCGGCACTGCTGTCGTTGCTGCACCTTCCGCAGGACGCGATCCGTTGGGTGGCGCTGGTCGCGTTGGTCGCGATCGGGCTCGGCCTGATCTTCCCGCGCTTTGAAGAACTGCTGGAGCGGCCGTTCGCCCGCCTCCCGCAGAAGCAATTTGCATCTCGCACCAACGGTTTTGGCCTCGGTCTGGCGCTGGGAGTGCTGTATGTTCCGTGCGCCGGCCCGATTCTGGCGGCGATCGTGGTGGCCGGCGCGACGGCGCAGATCGGCCTGCCCATCGTTGTGCTCACCCTGGCGTTCGCCGTCGGTGCGGCGGTGCCGCTGTTGATTTTCGCGCTGGCCGGCCAGCGAGTTGCCGAACGGGTCAGTGCCTTTCGGCGTCGTCAGCGCGCGATCCGTGTCACGGCGGGGGTGGTGACCATCCTGCTGGCGGTGGCGCTGGTGTTCAATCTGCCGGCGGCGCTGCAGCGGGCGATTCCGGATTACACCGGGTCGTTGCAGGACAAGCTGGCCGCCGACCATCAGGTCCAGCAACAGCTCGGTGGCATCGTCAACGACCAGAACGCAGCATTATCAAACTGCGACAACGCATCCCAGCAGCTGCAGAACTGCGGCCAGGCGCCTGACCTCAAGGGCATCACCGCGTGGCTGAACACGTCCGGCGACAAACCGGTCGATCTGCGCGCGCTGCACGGCAAGGTGGTGCTGATCGACTTCTGGGCCTACTCCTGCATCAACTGCCAACGCGCCATCCCGCATGTCGAAGGCTGGTACAAGGCCTATCACGACAGCGGTTTCGAGGTCATCGGCGTCCACACTCCCGAGTACGCGTTCGAAAAGGTCACGGACAACGTGAAAAAGGGCGCCGCCGACCTGGACATCACCTATCCGGTCGCGCTGGACAACAGCTACTCGACGTGGACGAACTACCGAAATCGTTATTGGCCCGCGGAATACCTGATCGACGCGAGCGGCACCGTACGGCATATCAAATTCGGCGA
>DATAZN010000523.1:0-1655 GCA_036272035.1 Mycobacterium sp.
CTCCTCGCCGTGCGGGGTATCGGGCGCGATGACAAGGGCTTCGTGTCCGGTGCGGCGAAGATGCTCGAGTGTTCTGATCACCGAGTTGCTCACGCCGTTGACGTGCGGGAGAAAGGATTCCGCGACAATCGCTACTCGCACACCATCACGGTGGCAGCGTCGCCTGTCGATATGGTTACCGACGGGCGTACTCGACGCGAACTCTGACCCAAAGGGGGCTCTACAATGCGGTCCTACCTGGGCGTATTGACGGCCACGCTGGTCTTGGTGATGTTCACCACCAACATCGCGCGCGCCGACGTGCCACGAACCCTCGACGGCGACGGCGTGCTGGTCGGATCGTGGATCGCCCCGGTGCAGTTGGCGATCTTCTGCGAACCGCAATGCCCGCATTGCGCCGAGTTCGAGTCGACCGACGGCGACCGGTTGGGCGCCGCGCTGGCCAGCGGCCGGCTGGCGATCACGTATCGCTGGATGACGTTCCTCGACGGCAGGCATCACAACGACGTGTCGGCCCGCCTCACCAACGCACTGTTCCTGGCAGCCGACCCCGCTACATCGCCGACGGCCTATCAGGCTTTCGTGCAAGACCTTTACCGTCGCCAAAGTGCCGACGGCCCAAGTAACGACGCCGTCGCGGCGATGGCCCGCGAAAGCGGACTGCCCGACGTGGTGGCCGACCGGATCGCAGCCGGCGACATCGTGGTCGACGCCGCCGCGGTCAACGAGGCCAACAAGGCACGCCTCAAGGAGGCGAGCCCGGACAACCCGGGCACCCCGACCATTTACAACCTGAACACCAAAAGCGTTGTCGACACTCAAGATCCGGGCTGGCTCGACGCGCTGGCCAGCTGACGGTCCAGCCGCTTGTCCAGGTAGGCCAGGCCAGTCAGCGCCGCGGCGGCGATCATCCAGCCGACCACCGCGATGGATCCCGCCGGGATGATCGCCAGCTTGGCGTTGCGGTGCTGCACGCGAACCAAATTGGGGTTGCGCTTGTCATATTCGACGTAAATCCGCATACCCGTTGCCAATTCGGACGGATACAGCACGCCCAGCTCGGGGCGGTAGGTAACCCGGTCCGGCGTCACGAACTCGATGGTGGAGCGACGCGGGCCGGCACTGAGCACCTCGGCCTCTGCGACGCCCATATCGCGTTTGATCGCAATGTCATTGCGCACGGCACCGGCCACCAGCAGCAACGACTGCAGCGTGACCAGACCGGCCACGATCAGCACCCCGATGCGTGCCCAACGTATGGCGCGGTGTCCGCGGGTGTTGGGAAACTCGCCGCTGCGGCCGTGAATGAGAATGCGCCACCAGGCTTTCAGCGCCGCGAGGGCACTGGCAAGTCGATTCACAAGGCGGCCTTGATGGCAGCATGCAACTGCCTCAGCGAGGATCGGTCAGCTTTGACCTCGAGCACCCGCAGCCCGGCGGCCGGCTCGTCGAGTGCGGCGCCCAGTGCGTCGATCTCGATCTGGCGACTGTCGATGTGGTACGCGCGGCACAACGCGCCGACGTCGACGTCGTGCGGGGTGCCGAACACCCGGGCGGACACGTCGGAGAACCGCGGGTCGCCCTGCTCGAGCAGTTCGAAGATGCCGCCGCCGTTGTCGTTGGACACCACGATGGTCAGGTCGGCCGGTACCGGC
>DATAZN010000524.1:0-37667 GCA_036272035.1 Mycobacterium sp.
TGATTAAAAACTGGAGCCTATTAGGCGGCTCGATCCGACAGATCAGTTGACGAAGCCTTCGAACGGTTTGCTGACGGCGCGGAGCGAAGTCGTCGGAGGCGACTTCTTGTGCATAAATGCCAGCAGCATCACATAGGTTGCTGCAAAGGTCGGCGATCGATCTAAAGAGTTATTGCCCAATGGAATTGGTGTTGCAGGTTGAATCCTTCGCGTCGTGGGGTCCGCCAGGGACGATGCCGGACGGCGGGCCCGATCCGGTCGATAGAAAGGGGTAACGCTAGTGCTAGATTTCGGTGCTCTGCCGCCCGAGATCAACTCGAGCAGGATGTACGCCGGTCCGGGGTCCGGCCCGATCATGGCAGCAGCTTCGTCCTGGCAGTCGATGGCGAGGCAACTGGAATCGGTCGTGCGCGGCTACTCGGCGGTGATTTCAGGCCTGGACGGCGAAGCGTGGTCGGGCAGTGCGTCTACCGCGATGGCCGACGCGGCCGGACCATATGTCGAGTGGATGGCGATGGCAGCGGCAAAGGCCGAAGAAACGGCCGGCCAGGCTCGGGCGGCGGCCGCGGCTTTTGAGGCCGCCTACGCAGCGATGGTGCCGCCGGCGCTGGTCACGGCCAACCGCACCCAATACGCAACGCTGGTCGCGGCAAATGTCTTCGGGCAATACACCGCCCGGATCGCGGCCGCCGAGGCGGCCTACGCCGACATGTGGGCTCAGGATGCCCAGGCGATGTACAGCTATGCGTCGTCGTCGTCGACGGCGACCGCAGTAACACCGTTCACCGCGCCGCCGCAGACCACAACGGCGACCGGGCAATCCACCCAGGCTGCGGCGGTCGCGCAAGCGGCCGGCAGTTCCGGCGCCTCAACTTCGCAATCGATGTTGTCGCAGCTGCTGGCGGCCGTGCCGAAGGAGCTGCAAAGTCTCTCGACGACGGGATCCTCGGGAGCCACCACGTCAGCATCGTCGTCGCTGCTTACAGCTTTCAGTAACTTCAATACCCTCGCGTCGCCGGCGAATCTCGGCGCGGCCTTCAGTCGCACATTCACCAGCGGCGGAAGCTTCGTCACCGGGGCCTACCGGACTGGTATCCAGGCGCAGGATCTACCAAAGATCGCAGAGGAAGACGCGGGAGCAGGAGCGGCGCGCGCTGCCGCCGGTGCCAAAACCCAATCGTGGGTGTCGGAAGGCATCGAGCGGCCCGTCGTTGCTGGTATGGGCCGGGCCGAACCAATCGGTGGGTTGTCGGTACCGCAGACGTGGGCATCGGCTACTCCGATCGCCAGCGCCGTCGAAGATCCGCAGTGGCTCTCGGAAATGGACCTTGGAGCGATTCCGGCATCGTCCGAATCGATGACGACGGGCATGCCGGGCGCCGGTCCGATGGTGGGGATGGCTCCGCAGTCGGGCATGTGGTCGCGGGCGACGGTCAGCAACATCCTGCGGGTGCCGGCGGACCGTTTCAAAATGCCTCGTCCTGCTCTCGGCGGGTAGTCGTTGTCCTTTCATCCCGTTTGAGTCGAACGGGGTCGTAATGGCCTGTCGGCCAATGGTTTATCACCTTTGGGGAAGGGAAGCTGATGTTTGATTTCGGGGCGCTACCGCCCGAGATCAACTCGGCCAGGATGTATTCCGGCCCGGGTTCGGGTCCGATGATGGCGGCGGCCGCGGCCTGGGACGGATTGGCCGCTCAACTCGAGATGTTCGGCGCCCGCTATTCCGCGGTGATCTCGGAGTTGCAAGGCGAGACTTGGTCCGGCGAATCCGCGGTCGCCATGGCTGCTGCGAGCGCACCTTATGTGGCGTGGGTGACGACAACCGCAGAACAGGCGGGGCGGGCAGCGGGCCAGTCGCGGGTGGCGGCCGCCGCGTACGAAGCAGCGTTCACTGCTACCGTGCCACCAGCTGTGGTGGCTGCCAATCGCATGTTGTTGGCGACCCTGGTAGCGACTAATTTCTTCGGGCAGAACACCCCGGCGATCGCCGCCACCGAAACCGTCTACGCCGAGATGTGGGCACAAGATGCGGCGGCGATGTACAACTACGCGGGGTCGGCCTCGTCAGCGGCCACGCTCACGCAGTTCGATCAGCCGCCGCAGACCACGAGTTCGACCGCGCAGTCCGCCCAGGGCGCCGCGGTTTCCCAGACCGTCGACACCTCCGTCGGACATTCTCAGACCGCGCTTTCGCAGCTGATGTCCGCACTGCCACAACAGTTGCAGAGCCTCGCAACAGGCGGGTCGACGAACGCCTCCGCAGCGGACACATCGATAACTCCACTGATCACCGCGGTCAGTGACTTCAATACTCTTACCGGGCCGCTGATTCCGGCGTACCAGTTTCCCTACTCGGTCTTTCAGGCGGGAGTCTTTGTTAACGGGCTTATGCAGTCTGGTGTCCAGGCGAAGGATCTACCCGTGGTTGGAGCGCCGATTGGGGGCGCCGCCGCCGCGGCTCAAACGATTGCACCGCAGGGCGTTTCGGGATCGGTGCTTGCCGGCACGGGTCGCGCGGTGCCGATCGGTATGTTGTCCACCCCGCCGAACTGGGCAACCGCGACGCCGGAGGCAAGCCCCATCGTTGAGCCGGTGGTCGAGACAGGTTTCCGCGCCCTGCCGTCATGGGTAGGAAAGCCAGAGACCTCCGCTCAGGCGGGCATGCCTGGGGTCGCGCCGGTGAGCAACGCTGGGGGGCGTCGCGCCGACAACACCGTCTTCCGCATGAGAGACCGCCGCTACCGCATGCCGCGACCTGCACTCGGCGGATAGAGCCGGACGGCGGCACCCGATTGTCGCGTGTTGATAGCGAGAGGGCGACAATGGAGGGGAAATGGACTTCTACAACGCATACAGCCAGGGCTTTGCCCGCGTCGCCGCGTGCACACACCACGCGTCCATCGGCGACCCCGCGGCCAACGCCGACTCGGTTCTGCGGCTGGCCCGGCAATGCCACGAAGACGGTGTCGCGCTGGCCGTTTTCCCCGAGTTGACGTTGTCCGGCTACTCCATCGAAGACATCCTGCTGCAGGACGTGCTGCTGGACGCCGTCGAGCACGCCCTGGTCGATATCGTCGCCGCTTCTACCGATCTGCTGCCCGTGCTGGTAGTCGGCGCTCCACTGCGCTACCGACATCGCATCTACAACACCGCCGTGGTGATCCACCGTGGCGTCATGCTCGGTGTCGCGCCTAAGTCGTATCTACCGACCTACCGCGAGTTTTACGAGGGTCGCCAGGTCGCACCCGGCGATGACGAGCGCGGGACCATTCGGATTGCCGGCCTGGAAGCACCGTTCGGCGCGGACTTGTTGTTCGCGGCGTCCGATCTGCCCGGCTTCGTCCTGCACGTGGAGATATGCGAGGACATGTTCGTGCCGGTTCCACCCAGCGCTGAAGCGGCGCTGGCGGGCGCGACGGTGCTGGCCAACCTGTCCGGTAGCCCGATCACCATCGGCCGCGCCGACGACCGCTCGCTACTGGCCCGTTCGGCGTCGCTGCGATGCCTGGCCGCCTACGTGTATGCCGCTGCCGGAGAAGGCGAGTCGACGACCGACCTGGCCTGGGACGGCCAGACCATGATCTGGGAGAACGGCGTCATGCTTGCCCAGTCGGAGCGCTTTCCCAAGGGGGAGCGACGCAGCATCGCCGACATCGACCTCGAGCGGCTTCGCGCAGAGCGGTTGCGGATGGGCACGTTTGACGACAACCGGCGCCACCACCGCGCTGTGGCGGAATCGTTCCGGCGGATCGAGTTTCGGGTGGACCCACCGGTCGGTGATATCGGCCTGCGCCGCGAGGTCGAGCGGTTCCCGTTTGTGCCGGCCGAACCGAATCGGTTGCAGCAGGACTGTTACGAGGCTTACAGCATTCAGGTTGCCGGGCTCGAGCAGCGGTTGCGCGCATTGCACTTCCCGAAAGTCGTGATCGGGGTTTCCGGTGGGCTCGACTCGACGCATGCGTTGATCGTCGCTGCACGTGCGATGGACCGAGAAGACCGGCCGCGCAGCGACATTCTGGCGTTCACCTTGCCCGGCTTCGCCACCGGCGAGCGCACCAAACGCAATGCAGTCGAGCTCTGCCGCGCGCTCGGTGTCACCTTTTCCGAAATCGACATCACTGAGACCGCGAAGCTGATGCTCACGGAGATGGACCATCCGTTCTCGCGCGGCGACAAGGTCTACGACGTCACGTTCGAGAACGTCCAGGCCGGGCTGCGCACGGATTACCTGTTCCGCCTGGCCAATCAGCGCGGCGGAATCGTTCTCGGCACCGGTGACCTTTCCGAGCTGGGACTGGGCTGGTCCACTTACGGTGTCGGCGATCAGATGTCGCATTACAACGTCAACGCAGGTGTGCCCAAGACACTGATTCAGCACTTGATCCGCTGGGTCATCTCCTCGAACCAGTTCCCGTCGGATGTAGACGCGGTTTTGCAGTCGGTGCTGGACACCGAGATCACTCCCGAACTCGTACCCACCGGCGAAGAAGAGGAGCTGCAGAGCAGCGAAGGGAAAGTCGGTCCCTTTGCGCTGCAAGACTTCTCGCTGTTCCAGGTTCTCCGCTACGGCTTCCGGCCGTCGAAGATCGCCTTCTTGGCGTGGCATGCGTGGAGCGATGCTGATCAAGGCAACTGGCCACCGGGATATCCGGAAAGCAAGCGGCCGTCTTACTCGCTCAAGGAGATCCGGCACTGGCTGCAGATCTTCGTCCAGCGTTTCTACTCGTTCAGCCAGTTCAAACGGTCAGCTTTGCCCAACGGGCCCAAGGTGTCCCACGGTGGCTCGCTATCGCCGCGCGGAGACTGGCGCGCCCCCTCGGACATGTCGGCCAGGGCCTGGCTCGACGCGATCGAACGCGAGGTTCCCGAGGAGTAGTTGCCGCTATCGGGCAGGATCGTCGGCGACTTCGATGTCACCAGCCGCGGCCGCAGCGCGCAGTTGGTGGAAGTCGTCGAGTGACTTGTCGGCGTATTCGTACGACCACGCGGCGACCGCACCGTGCACGTTGTCACTTTTGCCGACGTATCCGCGCAGAATCGACGCATTCGCGCTCTGCGAGTGCGCCCGCGCCAGCAGAACCGAACAAGCACTGACGTAATCACGGAATGTAGAAGGGGACATACCTTCGATGTCGACGGTGCCCTTCATGTCGTGGAACTGACGGACGTAGTAGTCGCGGCCGTCCTTGCGTGTCGTCCCGAGGAACACATCCGACATCGCCTGCAGAATTCGCTGGCCATCGGTGACGCGCACGCCCTGGCCCTTGGCCTCAACGGCCGCGGTCAGCGTGTCTGGCTGGCGCCAACCGCCGTACTCTTCGAGCACTGATCGAGTGGCCTCTTTGATCTGCATGATCATCGGCGTGTCGTTGGGGCCGACCAAGATTACCAAGTAACAGCGGGTACCGACGCTGCCGACACCAACTACTCGCAGGGCGACGTCGGTTACGCGAAAGTGTGACAGCAGCAGCGCGATGTCAGCTGGGACTGCGGCCAGATACTCCTGAACGGACTCGACCAGGGGGGCTTCGATCTCCTCGTCGACGTGCTGGAGAACGGGCGGTGATTCGCGCAGCCGCGGCGTCCCCTCGGGCCCGATCTCCGTGATCTGTTTGAAGACACGCGCCGACGTTCGCGTGCGTGCTCGGGATGTCGTTTTCTGAATCACTCCAAGCAGGCCTTTGGATACCTTCCCGATGTAGCGCTCCGGCTCCACCCGCAGGTAGTAGCGGTCCAGAACGTCCATCTTCTCGAGCATCGCCTCGAGACTGGTTTGGTAACCCACCAACGCTTGTTCGACAGTGCGGCGGATGGCCTTGGCGGGATAACCCGCATAGCGGCCCCCGATGATCGCGCTGGTGATCAGGCGTTTGACGTCCCACTCCGCGGGTGCGACAGCGGCCTCGTCAAAATCATTCAGGTCGAAGACTATTGAGCGGTGCGGAGCAGCGTACACACCGAAATTCGACACGTGAGCATCACCGCAGCACATGACTTCGATCCCGCTCGACGGGCTTGCAGCGAGGTCTGCGGCCATGACTGCTGCCGAACCTCGGTAGAACGAGAACGGGTCGGCCAGCATCCGGGCAAAACGCAGCGGGACGAGTTCGGGTAGTCGGCTGGCGTTTTGAGCGACGAGAATCTCGGTGGCCGTTCGCGGAGAGGGAGTCAGCTGTGCGAGAGCGCGCCGTGGGACGGTCTTTCGCAGCGCCCGACCGCGTGCGACATCCTCGCCTGGCACTTCTAGATCGATCAGGCGTTCACGTAACGCCCGTTGTGGCATCTGCCTAGCGTACTCAGCCCGTGTCGATGGACACCCGTTTCGCGGCCATGCGTACCCGAAAGCCTTTGAACTCAGCGAGACGCGCCGCTTACAGACGACAGGTGCCCCCGCGGGGTCAAACCGGTCATGGGCGCTCGTAGGTGCCGGTCAGCATTCCGCGGGCCAACACGCGGCCGGCCATCTGCTTCAGCAGCGCCTTGCTGGTGGTGACGCCGTCCTGTATCGGCTGGTCAAGGGCGAACACCAGGAAACGGTAGCGATGCGGGCCGTGATCGGGAATCGGGCGCGGGCCGGCGTAGCCTCGGTGCCCCAAACTGCCAGGAATGAAACGGATTCCGGCAGTGCACGGCTGCAGCGCCCCGGCGTCGACGTTCTGCACACCGGGCTCGATCACCGCGACCGTGTGCAGCAGCGGGCGGGGCAGCGGAACGTCGACGTCGTCGATGATCAACACCACCTGCCGGGTTTGTGACGGCAAGCCGGCCCAACTCAGTTGCGGTGAGGTGTTGTCGCCGACGCCCTTACCGGCGCTCGCCGTCGGCATCGCGTCGCCATCGCCGAATGCGGCGCTGGTGACCGTGATGTCGTCGGGCGCCGCGAAATCCGGACCAGCGAACGGACTTCGGTGCTCCCCGGTGCGGACATTGCGCAGCAGCTTGCCGATCATGCGCCGCTGCCCGCGCCGCGAATCGCGACGGTGCTGGACCTGAGCAGGTCGCCGAGTTCGGCGGGCAGGTAACCCTGCGCCGCCAGCCTCGGCAGCACACCGCCACTGGAGATGATGTCGAGGATCAGGTCGGGCAGCCTGGGCACCGATCCCGACGCTCCCGTGGTGTCGTTGCGCCATGCGCCTGAACCCAAATCGAACGTCCCGGTGTCGCCTTCGCTGAAGATGGTGGTTGCCTCCGGCAGCGTCATCGCGGGCAGCCCGGCGTTGACGGCGTTACGGAAGAACAGCGAATTGAACTCTTCGGCGACCAGCCCAGCGACGCCGAGTTCGGTGAACAGCGCGGCGACCGGACGCGACGAGCCCAGCCCGAAGTTCTTGCCGGCCACCACGATGTCTCCCGGCGACACCTCGTCGGTCCAGCCCGGCCGCACTTCGTAGAAGACATGTTTGGCCGCCTCGGGAGGATCCATCTTCATGGCGAAGGCCGGGTACATGGCGTCGGTGTTGAGGTCGTTGCCGAATACCCACACCTTTCCGGTGATGCCCAGCGTCATGCGGTCACGCTCCTTGCGTCGGTGATGTAGCCGGTGAGCGCCGATGCGGCAACGGTCGCCGGTGAGGCCATGTAGATCTCGGCGTCCGGGCTGCCCATTCGGCCGGTGAAGTTGCGGGTACTCGACGTCAAACACACTTCGCCCGGTCCCACCACCCCCATGTGGTAGCCGAAGCACGCGCCGCAGGTGGAGTTCGTGATCACCGCCCCCGCATCGGCGATGTCCTGCAGGTAGCCCAGCCGCATCGCTTCTCGGTACACCGCCTGGGAAGCCGGCGTGACGAGCAGCCGCACACCGGTCGCAACGGTGTTGCCACGCAATATGTTCGCGGCGATCTCCAGGTCTTCCAATTGGCCGTTGGCGCACGAGCCGATGAAGGCCTGGTCGATTTTCTGACGTTCTATCCGCGAGACCGGCAGGCCGTTGCGGCTCACGGTGCCCGGGCGGGCCACGTAGGGTTCGAGTGCGGCCAGATCCACCCGTCGCACCTCCTGGTAAACCGCATCGGAATCCGCTGCGGCGGAGTTGTATCCGGTGATGCCGCGCTCGCTGAGATACGACGCGAGTACCTCATCGGGTTCAAACGTGCTGAAGTCGGCGGATATCTCGGCGCCCTGGGTGGCGATCGTGCGTCGATCGTGCATAGGAATGCTGGCCAGCCCCGGTCCGCCGAATTCCAGGTTGAGGTTGGCCGCGTCGCCGTACTCGTTGGCGATGTGTAAGAAGATGTCCTTGCCGCTGACCGTATCGGGTTTGACGCCCTCGAGCTGATAGCTGATGGTCGGCGCCACCTGGAACCAGGTGCTGCCGGTGCACATGATCGAAAACACCTCGGCCGGGCCGAGTCCGCGGGCGGCGGCGTTGTAGGCGCCGGCCGCGCAGGTGTGAGAGTCGGTGCAGGCCAATACTTCTCCAGGCCGGGCCAGCCCGTTCTCGGCGATGACTTGATGGCAGATGCCGTGTCGGCCGACGTCGTAGAAACGCTCGATCCCGAACTCGGCGGCGAACTTGCGGGCAAGCGGTCCGCCGGCCGCGTCTTTGATGGTCGGCGCGGGCACCGCGTGGTCCATCACGATCGCGAGCTTGTCGGGATCATGGATGCGAAGCGGCTGTAGCCACATCGTCGCGAACTGCAGATCGATCAGCACCGTCATATCGACGTCCACGACGACCGTCTCGCCCGGCGACACCCGGTCCAGGCCGACCTTGCGGGCGAAGATCTTCTCGATGATGGTCATGCTCATCGGACTTCCTCCAAGCGTGCGTATTGGGCGTCGAGGTCAAGCCATTCCGCCATCCCGACCAGGTTGAAGAATTCGGCGGGCTTACTTGGCAGATGATCGGCGAGGTTGGCGCCGTTGAGTTCACACAGGCCTTCGAGCATGCCGAGGACCGCGCGGGCGAGTGGATTGCTGGGGTGGATGGCGATGGCGTAGCCCAATTCCTGCAGCCGGGTCGCCGATTCCAGTGGCGTCATGCCACCCAGCACCAGATTGATCAGCAGCGGCGCCTCGACCTCAAGGGCAACGCGTTCGATTTCCTCGATGCTCTGCGGGGCCTCGACGAAAATCACGTCAGCACCGGCTTGGGCGTAGCGATTCGCCCGGTCGATTGCGGCGTCCAAACCGAGCGGAGCTCGCGCGTCGGTCCGCGCAACGACGAGCAGGTTGTCGTCGCTGCGGGCGTCGAGCGCGGCGCCCAACGTCTGCTCGAACTCCGCGGCATCGACGACATGCTTGTCTTCCAGGTGTCCGCAACGCTTCGCCAATACCTGGTCCTCCAATTGGATTGCCGCGACACCGGCCTGCTCGTAGAGCCGGACGGTGCGCACCACGTTCATCGCTGTGCCGTAGCCGGTGTCGGCGTCGGCGATCAGCGGGACGTCGCCGAGCACACCGACCAGCATCCGCGCGCGCTCGGCCATCTCGGTGGCGGTGACCAGTCCGATGTCGGGCAGGCCGAATCCGGACGCCGCAACACCGGCGCCGGTCATGTACGCCGCCGCCTGGTTTGTGCGACGGGTGAGATGGGCCGTGATCCCATCGAAAACACCTGGTGCGACGACGAGTTCGCCGCGATCAAGCAAGCTGCGTAAGTTCTGTCGCGCAGACGTGGTGGCCATGCCTTGTCCTTTCAGTCGAATGCGCCGGCGACCGGCGGGGCCAGTAGATCGATCAGGTCGCTGACGTCGTCGAGGTCATCGAGACCGACTAGCGCGCGTTCGATCGCGGTGGCACGATCGCGGCTGGTGACGCGATCGGCTAAGGCGTGGAATTTGGTGACCAGCTCGTCGTTGGTGACCGGGTCCCACGGCGCACCGTGTGGCGCGACGACCCGGATCTGATGGACGTCGCCGTCGCGGGTGGTCACGGCGAGGTCGGTACGGAACCGCTCGGTGAGCGGGGCGTCGGCGAGCGACTCATCCAAATGCACACCGGTGACGCCGATCAACGACCAGATGTCGTCGGCGTCCAGCCGCGCCGGGGTGAACTGTTCGGGCAGGGCGTTACCGTCAAGCAGCGCAGCCGCCGTCGCGTAACCGATGTTCATCTGAGCGCCGATGGCGGTCAGTGGCCGCTCGGGCGCCCACCAGCCGTGTTTGTAGACGGTCTCACCGACCGTGATGTCGATCTTCGAGATATTCGCGGCGACAACAGATTCCCGCAGTTGACGAGCTGCGTCGACAGCGCCGTGCAAGCCGCCCATCACCGCGTAGGACTTGACCATGATGATGGAGGTCTCCCACCGCTCACCCAATTCGTCGGTCAGCAACGATGCGTCGGGTTCGTGGCCTTCGCCGAAAACACTGAGAAATCCGCCGTATTCACGCTCGAAGACCCGTTTGATGCCGGTGTAGTTGGCTGCCGCGAGCCCAGCAGCGTAGAAACCGTTGCGGGCGGCGAAGCCGTGGTGCATGCGCTTGCTCATTGCTTCGTACTGCGCGGCCATCAAACCCGCCGACTGCGTGCCGGCCAGGCCGAGTGCATCCTCCAACTGGGCCGGCGACAACCCGCGCAGTTTGCCCGAAGCCATCGCCGCCGAGTGGGTGCCGAATACCGGGCCGGAGTGCCAGCCACGGTCGAGCATCTGCGCGCCGTGCAACGTGTAGCCGACGCGCGGACCGACCTCGAAGCCGATGATCGCCGCGAGCAGAAAGTCCGCGCCGGTGGTGGTTCGCGACTGCGCGGTCGCTGTCGACAGCAGCGCCGGAATGACCAGCGAACAACTGTGTACCGGCGCGATGGGGTGAAAGTCGTCGAGTTCGAAGCCCTGAATGAAGGTTCCGTTGAGCACGGCTGCGGCCGGTCCGCTGGTGGATTTGCCGGTGCCGATGACCGCGGTGTCGCCGCTGTTCTCGAGGTCGAGGACGGCCTGGGTGGCTACCCGCGACCAGGGCAATTGCGCGCCGATCAGGCCGCAGCCCAGGCCGTCGAGGAGCAGGTGCTTGGCGCGTTCGACAACGGTCTGGGGGATGTCGTCAAGTGTCAGGCCGGCGACCCACGTGGCCAGTTGTCCGGTCGGCCCGTCCGGGTCGGTGGCGGGGTGCTGGTGAACAGCGGTCGCAGTCATCGTCGGTCCTGTATTCGAAGGGGTTGCCGGGCTGTCTAGTTGTTATATAGTTATAACAACTTCTGACTTCGACGGCAAGGGCGGTGTGACAGCATTGATGCTCATGCAGGAGACCAGCGGCGGGGTGACTGCCGGTGCCGGCGTGCCGTTGCATCGCCAGCTCTTCCTGGTGCTGCACGACGAGATTGCCCGCGGCGCTATCGCTCCCGGTGACGCGCTGCCGACCGAGCAGTCTCTGTGCGACCAGTTCGGGGTGTCCCGGATCACGGTGCGACGAGCGCTGGCCGATCTGGCCGAGCAGGGCTACATCGAACGTCGGCAAGGCGTCGGATCTTTCGTCCGGCAACTCGATCGGTCAGATGATTCGCCGCTGTCCGGTTCCTACATGGACAATCTCCGGCAGACGCAGTTCCAGACGTCGGTCGACGTGGTCGAACACGACAGCCGAATGCCGCCGACAACGATCGGCGACGCGCTCGGCGCAGCGGAGATGTTGCACATTCTGCGAGTGCGACGCGAACGCAGAACCCGCGAACCGTTGATGATCACCGAAGCCTGGCTGCCGGCCGATCTCTCACCGGCGTTGACCGCACCGGCGCTTCGACGCACACCGCTCTACGAGTTGCTCTCCGGCGCGGGTGTTGTCGTCGATCGGATGCAGCACGAGATCACCGCCGAGATCGCGGGGCCGCGCAACGCGGGTCTGCTGAACGTCGCGATAGGCTCGGCACTGGTTCGAGTCAACCGGCTGGCATTCGTGGCCGGCGCGCCGCACCACTATGTGTCGATCCTGCTGTCGCCCAACCGCAGTCGTGTGTTGATGACCCAGACGGCGGCCGAGTTGGACGCCGGCGACGGATTCGCGATCGCCCACGACGTGCGGCGCGGCTCGAGCTAGGGCAGCGTCGCTTCGTCGATCGCGTCGGCATACGGCGCACAGTCTCCGGCACCCGGCACCAACGTCGCCAAAGCGCCGGCAGCGCACGCCCGGCGCAGCGCGCGGTCGCGGTCGACGGTCCAGCCGGCGGCCAGCACACCGGCGAACACGTCCCCGGCGCCAGACGTGTCGAGCGCATCCACTACCGGTGCGGCCACGGTGAACTCCAAACCATCGCCGACGTAGCCGGCACCGCGTGCGCCGCGGGTGGTGACACGATGCGGGACGGGCCAAACCCAGTGTGTGTCTTCGGTTTCATTGACGACCAACACGTCGGTCACCTCGGCCAACTGTGCCAACTCCGCTTCGTCGCCGCCCGCCGGTGAGGCGTTGAGAATGACGGTCACCCCGGCCGAACGGGCTGCACGGGCAGCCGCGATCGCCGTGGCGACCGGAATCTCCAACTGCAGCAACAACACATCGCAGTCTGCGACAAGCTTGCGCAACACCGCCGGGTCCAGCGTCAGCCCGCTGTTGGCACCCGGAGCGACGACGATGATGTTCTCGCCGGCCGAGTCGACGATGACGACTGCGGTTCCGCTGCGCCCAGATACGGTGATCAGCCCGTCGGTGCCGACCCCGTTGGCGTTGAGGTGGTCGCGCAATTGTGCCGCGGACGGGTCGTCGCCGACGGCGCCGACGAACTGCACGTGGGCGCCCGCACGCGCGGCCGCCACGGCCTGATTGGCGCCCTTGCCACCGGGTGTCGAGCGCGCCGACGCCGCCAATGCGGTCTCGCCCGCGCCGGGCAATGTGTCGACATCGAACCCGATGTCCATATTCACGCTGCCGACCACGCATACCCGTGTCACTCCGCCGACGTTATGGAGTGCCGGTCGGATATACAAACGACGTATTGATAACGGTTTTCGGCAAAACTGATTTCATCACTGCGCACGCGATATTCTGCTGCGTGACCTGGGCTTGTTGGCCCGGCAGTGAAAGGACGTCGATTGACGCCGCAGGGATCAGCTGATCCGGCGCCGCACGAAGAAGCCGTGCCGACCGAAAAGGGCAGACTTCGCCATCGGCGGCCACTGTCCCGGTTGAGCATTCAGTCGAAGATCATGCTGATCCTGCTGGTGTCCAGCCTGGCCTCGTTGGCGGTGATTGGCGTCGTCGAATATGTATCCGGGCGAAACTTGCTGATGCCGATCGCCGCCGAACGCATGACACAACTGCGCGAGGCGCAAAAGCGCGCGGTTGAAATGTTGTTCGCCGATCTGACGGATTCGCTGATCGTCTACACCCGCGGGTCGACCGCCGAAGAAGCGGTGACGGCCTTCACCGCCGGATTCGACCAATTGGCCGACGCGCCGACCGATCCCGGTGAGCAGCAGGCATTGGAGACCTACTACACCAACAAGCTGATCAAACCGATCCAGCAGACAACCGGCCAGCAGCTGGACATGGCCGCGCTGTTGCCCAGCAGCAACGCCCAGAAATATCTCCAAACTCATTACACACTCCGATCGTCGGCCACGTCGCCCGCACCCGACGATGCGGGCGACGGTAGCGCCTGGTCGGCCGCGAATGCACGCTTCAACAACTACTTTCGCGAGATCGCGACCCGCTTCGAATACCGCGACGCAATGTTGCTCGACACTCGGGGCAATGTGATCTACAACGTGAACAAAGGCCCAGCGCTCGGCACCAATATCCTCACCGGTCCGTACCGCGAATCCCACCTGCGCGACGCCTATGAGAAGGCGATGGCCGCCGACGCGGTCGATTTCGTGTGGATCACCGACTTTCAGCCGTTTCAGGCCGCCGCCGGCATGCCCATCGCGTGGCTGGTGTCACCGATCGATGTGGGAGGCAAGGCGGCCGGGGTTATGGCGCTTCCGCTGCCGATCTCGAAAGTGAACCGAATCATGACCGCCGATCAGCACTGGAAAACCGCTGGGATGGGTGCGACGGCGGAGACCTACCTGGCCGGTCCGGACGGCCTGATGCGTTCTGACTCCCGGCTGTTTCTGCAAGACCCCGAAAAATATCAACGCGACGCGGTAGCCGCAGGCACACCGCCTGACATTGTCGCCGAAGCGTTGCGGTGGCACGGTACGACACTGGTCCAGCCGGTGCAGACCGAGGCGTTTCGCGCCGCCCAACGGGGCCAGACCGGAACGGTCGTGGATACCGGCTATCTGGGCGACCATGAACTCGCGGCCTACGGTCCGCTGGCCGTGCCGAATTCAGATCTGCGCTGGTCGATCTTGGCGACCCGGGACAGCTCCGAGGCCAATTCCCGGATCGAGGCATTCACCCGAACGCTGATCGTGACGGCCGCGGCGTTGGTTTTCGTCCTGTGCGTGTTAGCGATGCTGATCGCCCATGTGTTCGTGCGGCCCATCCGGCGACTGCGGGCCGGGGCGGAAGAAATCAGCGCCGGCAACTACGAGGTGACGATACCGGTCAGCTCGCGAGATGAAATCGGCGCGCTCACAGTCGCTTTCAACGAGATGAGCCGGAATCTGAAGATCAAGGAAGGCTTGCTCACCGAACAGCGCAACGAAAACGACCGCTTGCTGCTGTCGCTGATGCCCGAGCCCGTTGCGCAGCGCTACCGGGATGGTGAGCAGACCATCGCGCAAGAGCACCAAGACGTGACGATCATCTTCGCAGACATCATCGGCCTCGACGAGATCTCGATCGGTTTGTCCGGCGACGAGTTGGTCGGGATCGTCGACGAGTTGATGCGCGAGCTCGATTCGGCGGCCGAAACCCTTGGCGTCGAGCCGATTCGCACTGTGCACAACGGCTACCTGGCCAGCTGCGGATTGAACGTGCCGCGGCTGGACAGCGTGCCCCGAACCATCGACTTCGCCATCGAGATGCAGCGCATCATCGAGCGCTTCAACAGCGGTAAGGGCTATCACCTCGGCGTTCGAGCCGGCGTCAACACGGGCAACGTGATCAGCGGATTGGTCGGCAGGTCCAGCGTCATCTACGACATGTGGGGCGCCGCGGTGAATTTGGCACACCAGATGCGCAGTGGCGGGTCGGATTCTGGCGTCTACGTCACCTCGGAGGTATACGAGGTGATGCGCGACATCCGTCAGTTCACCCCGGCCGGCAGCGTTAACGTCAACGGCTTGGAACAGCCGATTTGGCGACTGGCGGAGCGCAAGTGAACGCCGTGGATCCGTCGTGGTTGTACTGGGCCGGCGGGTTGGCCCTCGGGCTGCCCTTCCTGCTGATCAGCCTCACCGAATGGCACAACTTCCTGGCGCGCAGGCACAGCGCATTGGCCAGACCGGTCAATCTGCTGCGCCATTACATCGTGCCGTTGGCAGCGCTGTTGGTGCTCCTGGTCGAAGTCGCGCGGGTGCCCGCGCAGTTCAACTCGGTGCGGGTGCTCGCGACGGTATTGGGCTTCGTGGTACTGCTACTGCTGTTGTCCGGCCTCAACGCCACAGTGTTCGAGGGCGCACCCGAGGGCTCGTGGCGCAAGCGGGTGCCCGCGATATTCCGGGATGTGACAAGGTTTTTGCTGATTGCGATCGGCCTTGCGCTCATCTTCTCCTACGTCTGGGGTGTACGCGTAGCCGGCTTGTTCACAGCGCTGGGCGTGACCTCGGTGGTCATCGGCCTGATGCTGCAGAACTCCGTTGGTCAGATCGTCTCCGGCTTGTTCATGTTGTTCGAGCAGCCATTCCGGATTGGCGACTGGCTGGACACCCCGGCGGCGCGCGGACGCATCGTGGAAGCGAACTGGCGTGCCGTGCATATCCAGACTGGCCACGGATTGCAGATCACGCCGAACTCGGTGCTGGCGGCCACCTCGTTCACGAACATGAGTCGTCCGCCCGGTGCGCACAAGATGGCGATCGCGACGACGTTCTCGGTGGCCGACTCGCCCGATCGAGTGCGCCGACTGCTGATCCGGGTCGCGACTGCGCTGCCGCAACGCAAATCCGATGTCGCCCCGACGGCCACGACCAGCGGTGCCGGCGAGTATCAGGTCAGCGTCGCGCTGAAGTCGCCTGCCGATGACGGCGCCGCGAAAGCGACGTTCCTGCGGTGGATCTGGTACGCGGCACGTCGGGAGGAACTGCATCTCGACGGTGCCACCGACGAATTCTCGACACCCGCGCGGGTGCAGATGGCGATGCAAACCGTCGTGGCGCCGGCCTTGCGGTTGAGTCTCACCGATCAGCAGTCACTGATCCCGCACGCGAAAATGGTTCGGTACGGCGCCGACGAAGTCGTGCAGTACGTCGGCGAAGTCCCTACGGCGATGACGTTTTTGATCGACGGCAGCATCCGCCTGACCACGACCACCCAGGACGGTTCGGTCATTCCCCTCAGCCTGCTGGAGGAAGGTTCATTCCTTGGGCTGACCACGCTCACCCGTCAACCAAGCTTGTCCGGCGCCTATGCATTGGAAGAGGTGGCCGCCCTGGAGATCAGTCGTGAGCACATCGAAGATCTGGTGCTGCGTACGCCGTTACTGCTGCAAGAGTTGGGTCGCATCATCGAAGACCGGCGAAAAGAAACATCGCGGGTTGGACGAGCGAAATGAGTCAGAAAAGGTTGGAAGCCAAGTCGGCGAGCCAGGTGGGGACAAAGAACGAGCTGTCGGCGGCGTTCACGGCAAGGTCCATGGTGGGGTTAATGGCGAAGTCGCCCATCGGTGTCACCAAGGTCTCCGAGATCACGTTCGTGCCGGTCGTCGAGACGAGGTCGGAATAGACGGTTTCGTAGCCGAATCCGAGGCTGTTCACGTCGAACACCGAGCCCACCGGGGGAAGATCGCCTACGGCGGTGCCTGCGGTGCCCGATTCGGCGGTGACCAGAAGCGCCTCACTGGAACCGCCGAAGAAGCTGTTGGTGGTGGTGACGTCGGCGTCGAAGTTCCCGATCGTATTGCCGGACGCGTTGTCGAGCTCGAATTCCTGGTATCCCTGGAAGCTTGAGTCCAGCGGTGGAACCCCGTTGACTCCGGAGATTTGTTCGCTGCCCACCGGCACGATGGTCTCGTCGTCGGTAGGAATCGTGAACGAGTTGACGGTCATCGCCCCGGTTGCGTCATAAAAGGAGATGGGAATGGTGATGTCGCCGTAGGGGCTCACGATGACATCCGAGACGACGTTGCCCGACGCCGTAGGCGTCACGGAGTAGAGGTTGTAGATCGAGTTGTCGCCGAAAATGTAGAAGACGTTGTAAAGGGAGCCGACCGGCGGCGTGTCCCCGGCGGCGGTGCCCACGGTGCCCGAGACGTCGTTGGTGACAAAGATCTCTTCGGTGTAGTTGAGCAAGACATCCGACGTGTTGGTCACCTCGCCCTCGAAGGCACCCGTCGCTTGATCGCTCGCCGCGTTGTAAACGTCGAATAGCTGATTTCCCTCAACGGCGATGTCAGCGGGCGAAAACCCATCTACTGAGGTGATATTTTCGGTAACCCCGGTGGCGGGAGCGAAGTCGTAGCCGTCGGTGAGGTGCACTGGTGGGGCGTCCACCGAGTCAGCGCCGAGACCCGCGGCCACGTCATAGGTGGCCGGGATGGACCCAGTCCCGAACGGGTTCGTCCAGGAGTCGGTGATCACGTCGCCATTGGGCGAGGCGAGGTCGGAGTAGATGGTCTCGTAGCCATTGCCGTAATTGGCAATGTCGAATACCGAGCCGACCGGCGGAGTATCACCCGCGGCGGTGCCCGTGGTGCCGGATAGGTCCTTGGTGACGAGGAGTAACTGGTTGGCGGCGCCGTACAGCGAGGGATTGGTGCTCTCGTCGGCGGCGAAGGTTCCGACTGGCTTATCGGTTGTCGTGTCAAAGACCTCGAATACCTGCTGTCCCTGGATGCTTGCGGCGACCGCGGGAGGAGCCGTGGGTTCGCCGAAAAATCCGGTGATCTCCTCGGTGGAACTCGGATCGGGAATGATCTGGTAGCTGTCGGCGAAGGCTACTGCGGCCGTAGGCAGGAACGCGGCGCCCAACAGCGCACCAATGGCGACGCCCAAGCCATCGGCAATGCGACGACGGACCAATGGGGGCTCGATTCGATTGTTGCTGACCCGCTAGCTTTTTCGGCGGTGAGCGTATCCTACCGGCGGTCAGATGGTGTCCGCGATTGCGGCCTGGATCTCGACTCGTCGGCTCAGCCGGAACGTCGCATGGAGCCGTGTCAACCGCGCTGTAGCAAGCCCGCTACCCTTGGTTAATGAGTGTGCATGCCTTCTCGGCCCCCCACGTGCGCGAGCGGGTGCACGACGCGGCTCGGCGGGCCCGGGTGGCCGCCCAGGTGCTGGCCTCACTTCCGACGGTCGCGAAGGACCAGGCACTTTGTGTCGCTGCGGACGAGATCGTGGCCAACACCAACCGGGTACTGGCGGCTAACGCCGAAGACCTGCGGGTAGCGCGGGCCGCCGACACACCGACCGCCATGATCGACCGGCTGGCGCTGGACGCCGAGCGGGTCGAAGGGATCGCTGCGGGCCTGCGCCAGGTGGCGGGGCTACCCGACCCGGTGGGAGAGGTGCTGCGTGGCTACACGCTGCCGAACGGGCTGGCGCTGCGCCAGCAGCGCGTTCCGCTCGGTGTGCTCGGGATGGTCTACGAAGGGCGGCCCAACGTCACCGTCGATGCGTTCGGTCTGGCGCTGAAGTCCGGCAACGCCGCCTTGCTGCGCGGTAGTTCATCGGCGGCGAAGTCCAACGAGGCGCTGGTCGCGATATTGCGCGAGGCGCTGTCGAGGGAGGACCTGCCCGCCGATGCCGTCCAACTGATTTCGGCTGCGGACCGCTCGTCTGTCACCCATTTGATCCAGGCCCGCGGACTGGTCGACGTGGTAATCCCTCGCGGGGGAGCGGGTCTGATCGACGCGGTGGTCCGCGACTCCACGGTGCCGACCATCGAGACCGGCGTCGGCAACTGCCACGTCTACGTGAACGACGCCTCCGACCTCGACATGGCTGAGCGAATCCTGTTGAACTCCAAGACTCGTCGCCCAAGCGTCTGCAATGCCGCCGAGACGTTGCTCGTCGACGCGGCGATCGCCGACCAGGCCTTGCCGCGGCTGATCAATGCACTTCAAGACGCCGGCGTGACCGTGCACCTCGACCCAGACGACGACCACTTGCGCCGCGAATTCCTATCGATGGACATCGCTGTCGCGGTCGTCAACGGCGTCGATGCGGCCATCGCTCACATCAATGAATACGGAACTGGGCACACCGAGGCCATCGTGACCTCCAATATGGCTGCCGCCCAACGTTTCACCGAAGGCGTCGATGCGGCCGCAGTGATGGTGAACGCGTCGACCTCGTTCACCGACGGCGAGCAGTTCGGGTTCGGCGCCGAAATCGGCATCTCGACCCAGAAGCTGCATGCCCGCGGCCCGATGGGCCTGCCGGAATTGACCTCAACGAAATGGATCGTCTGGGGAGACGGTCAGACTCGTCCGGCCTGACGTGCTTAGGAGAACGCAAAAGTGAGTGTGCCCGCGCGGCCTGTACCGCTGTTCGCCGATATCGACGACGTCGGTCGTCGGCTGGCCGAAACCGGCTATCTACCCGATACCGCCACCGCCACTGCGGTTTTCCTCGCCGACCGGCTCGGCAAGCCGCTTCTGGTGGAAGGCCCTGCCGGTGTGGGTAAGACCGAACTGGCCCGCGCCGTGGCGCAGGCCACCGAATCGGAACTGGTCCGCCTGCAGTGCTACGAAGGCGTCGACGAGGCCCGTGCGCTCTACGAGTGGAACCACGCCAAGCAGATTCTGCGTATCCAGGCCGGCTCCGATGACTGGGACCAGACCAAGACCGACGTCTTCACCGAGGAGTTTCTGCTCTCGCGTCCGCTGCTGACCGCGATCCGGCGCACCGAACCCACCGTGCTGCTGATCGACGAGACCGACAAGGCCGACATCGAAATCGAGGGTCTGCTGCTGGAGGTGCTGTCAGACTTCGCGGTGACGGTCCCCGAGTTGGGCACCATCACCGCCGAGCGGACGCCGTTCGTGTTACTGACCTCCAACGCCACCCGCGAGCTGTCCGAAGCGCTCAAACGTCGCTGCCTGTTCTTGCACATCGACTTCCCCAGCCCCGACCTGGAACGCCGAATCCTGTTGTCCCGCGTACCCGAACTACCCGGCCACATTGCCGAAGAGCTGGTGCGCATCATCGGGGTGCTGCGCGGCATGCAGCTCAAGAAGCTGCCGTCGGTCGCCGAGACCATCGACTGGGGGCGCACGATACTGGCGCTCGGCTTGGACACCATCGACGACGCGACCATCGCCGCCACCATGGGTGTCGTGCTCAAGCATCAATCCGATCAGCAACGCGCCATTGGCGAGCTACGGCTGAACTGAGGCACAACTGATGGCCGTCCGCCGCGTTCGCCCCAGCCAGCCGCTGGCCCCGCATGGCCTGCCGGGACATCTGGTTGGCTTTGTGGAAGCCCTACGCGGACAAGGTATCTCGGTCGGACCGTCCGAGACGGTGGATGCCGGCAGGGTGATGGGCGTCCTCGGGCTCGGTGACCGCGAGATTCTGCGTGAAGGTCTGGCGTGCGCGGTGTTACGCCGGCCGGAGCACCGCGAAACCTATGACGCGATGTTCGACCTTTGGTGGCCGGCCGCGCTGGGCGCACGTGCGGTGGTCACCGAAGAGGACTCCGTCGATCCCGACGTCCAGCTTCCGCCCGACGACGTCGAGGCAATGCGCCAGATGCTGCTGGATCTGCTGACAGACCACCCCGAGCTCGCCGCCATGGATGAGCGACTGGTCGCGATGATCGCCCAGATCGTCGACGCCTACGGCAAGTACAACTCCAGCCGCGGCCCGTCGTACTCGTCGTATCAGGCCCTCAAATCGATGGCGCTGGACGAGTTGGAGGGCAAGCTGCTGGCCGGCCTGCTCGCTCCGTACGGCGACGAACCGACACCGACCCAGGAGCAGATCGCTAAAGCGCTTGCCGCGCAAAGGATCACGCAGCTGCGGAAAATGGTCGACGCCGAGACCAAGCGGCGCACCGCCGAGCAACTCGGCCGTGACCATGTCCAGATGTACGGTATTCCACAGCTATCCGAGAACGTCGAATTCCTGCGTGCCTCAGGTGATCAGCTCCGCTCCATGCGCCGTGTCGTGCAACCGCTGGCCCGCACGCTGGCGACCCGGCTGGCGGCACGGCGGCGCCGCGCCCGCGCCGGTGCGATCGACCTGCGCAAGACGCTGCGCAAATCGATGTCGACCGGTGGTGTGCCGATCGACTTGGTGCTGCGCAAGCCGCGCCCGGCCCGTCCCGAACTGGTGGTGCTGTGCGATGTTTCGGGGTCGGTCGCCGGCTTCAGCCACTTCACCCTGCTGTTAGTGCACGCGCTGCGCCAGCAGTTCTCCCGAGTTCGGGTCTTCGCCTTCATCGACACCACCGACGAGGTCACCCACATGTTCGGCCCGGACGCCGACCTGGCCGTGGCCATCCAGCGCATCACCCGGGAGGCCGGCGTCTACACCCGCGATGGCCACAGCGATTACGGCAATGCCTTCATCTCGTTCATTCAGGCACATCCCAACGTGTTGTCGCCGCGAAGCTCGCTGCTGGTGCTCGGCGACGGGCGCACCAACTACCGGGACCCGGCCACCGACGTGTTGGCGCACATGGTGACCGCCAGCCGGCACGCGCACTGGCTCAACCCGGAGCCCAAGCACCTGTGGGGTAGCGGTGATTCGGCCGTACCGCGCTACCAAGATGTGATCACCATGCATGAATGCCGCTCCGCCAAGCAGCTGGCAGCTGTGATCGACCAGCTGCTGCCGGTTTGATTTGCAGCACCTCGCCCAGGAGCCCCTCGCCCGACGGGCATGTTGTGCTCACCTTTGAGCGACAACGCCAGCCCGCCGCCATGGTTGTCGCTCACTGGTGGACAGTGTGTCGGTTCGCCGGGGTGCTGCTGTGGCCTATGTGACATCGGAACCCCGCTGCACACCGCTCAAGTAAGCTGGCAAACCGTGCAAAAGCGGCGGCTGGGAGTCATGGGTGGGACGTTCGATCCCATCCACAACGGTCACCTGGTCGCGGCCAGCGAGGTAGCTGATCTATTCGACCTCGATGAGGTGGTGTTCGTGCCGACCGGCCAGCCCTGGCTGAAGGGCCGCCAGGTCAGCGCCGGTGAAGACCGCTATCTGATGACCGTTGTCGCCACCGCGGCCAACCCCCGCTTCTCGGTCAGCCGCGTCGACATCGATCGCGGCGGGCCCACCTACACCAAGGACACTCTGCGGGATCTGCACACGCTGAATCCCGACTCCGACCTGTACTTCATCACCGGGGCCGACGCGCTGGCCTCCATCCTGTCCTGGCAGGACCTGGATGAGCTGTTTGCCGCGGCGCGTTTCGTCGGCGTTAGTCGGCCCGGCTATGAGCTCGGCAGCGAGCATCTCAGCGGCGTCCTCGACGGTCTGCCCGAGGATGCACTGGCGTTGGTCGAAATCCCGGCGCTGGCCATCTCGTCCACCGACTGCCGGCTGCGCGCCGCGGAAGGCCGGCCGCTGTGGTACCTGATGCCCGACGGCGTGGTGCAGTACATCTCCAAGCGCGACCTCTACCGCAAACCTCGGGAGGAGGCGTGACGGCCACCACCGAGGCGATCGACATGGCCACCGTCGCCGCCCGCGCGGCCGCGTCGAAGCTTGCCGACGACGTCGTCGTCATCGACGTATCCGATCAACTCGTCATCACCGACTGCTTCGTGATCGCCTCGGCGTCCAACGAACGGCAAGTCAACGCCATCGTCGACGAGGTCGAAGAGAAAATGCGCGAGGCCGGCTACAAGCCCGCCCGCCGCGAGGGCACCCGCGAAGGCCGCTGGACGCTGCTGGACTATGTGGACATCGTCGTGCACATCCAGCACCAAGACGAACGCGATTTCTACGCGCTGGATCGGCTCTGGCGTGACTGTCCGCTGGTCACGGTGGACGTCTCATGACGGTGCGCCGGCTGGTGATGATGAGACACGGTCAGACCGAGTTCAATCTCGGCAGCCGGATGCAGGGGCAGCTCGACACCGAGCTGACTGAGCTGGGCCGCGCCCAGGCGATCGCCGCGGCCGAGGCGTTGGCCAAACATCAGCCACTGCTCGTCGTGTCGTCGGATCTGCGCCGTGCATACGACACCGCGATCGAGTTGGAGGAACGCACCGGCCTGCGGGTCCGGGTCGACGAACGCCTGCGAGAAACCCACCTCGGCGACTGGCAGGGCATGACCCACACCGAGATCGACGCCATCGCCCCGGGCGCCCGACTGGCGTGGCGCGACGACGCCAGGTGGGCACCGCACGGCGGGGAGAACCGGGTCGACGTGGCCGCCCGCAGCGTGCCGCTGATCACCGAGCTGGTCGCCGGTGAGCCAGAGTGGGGCGCCGCGGACGAACCGGTGCGACCGGTGGTGCTGGTTGCTCACGGTGGCCTGATCGCCGCGCTGACCGCGGCGTTGCTGCGGCTACCGGTCGACAACTGGCCGGCATTGGGCGGCATGGGCAACACCAGCTGGACACAGCTGTCCGGGCACACCGCCGACTCGCCGTCCGGCGCCGACGATTTCGACGCCATCCGGTGGCGGCTTGACGTGTGGAACGCATCTGCACAGGTCGCCGGCGATGTCCTCTGAGCGACCGGCCCGGCCGACGCTGCTGGTCTTCGCCGACTCCCTTGCCTACTATGGGCCCACCGGCGGGCTACCGGCAGACGACCCGCGGATCTGGCCCAACATCGTTGCCGCACAGCTTGGTTGGGAACTGGAGCTGATCGGCCGGATCGGCTGGACGTGCCGGGATATCTGGTGGGCGGCCACCCAGGACCCGCGGGCGTGGGCGGCGTTGCCCCGCGCCCGAGCGGTGATCTTCGCGACCGGCGGCATGGACTCGCTGCCGTCGCCGCTACCCACCGCACTGCGGGAGCTGATCCGCTACGTGCGTCCGCCGTGGCTGCGGCGATGGGCTCGCGATGGCTACGGTTGGGTGCAGCCGCGACTGTCTGCGGTGGCCAGAGCTGCTCTTCCGCCGCACCTTTCGGTCGAGTATCTCGAACAGACGCGTGGCGCAATCGATTTCAACCGGCCCGGAATCCCCATTGTGGCATCACTTCCGTCGGTGCACATTGCCGAGACCTATGGTAAAGCCCATCACGGCCGGCCGAGCACCGTCGCGGCGATCACCGAGTGGGCCGACGAACACGACGTTCCGCTGGTCGACCTGAAAGCCGCTGTCGCCGAACATGTGCTGAGCGGTCGCGGCAATCCCGATGGAATCCACTGGAATTTCGAAGCGCACCAGGCCGTCGCGGAGTTGATGCTCAAGGCATTGGCCGAGGCCGGCATCGAAGCCGAGAAACCGCGCGGCTGACTTCATGCCTGTCGTCGTAGTGACCGACTCGTCGGCGCGCCTTCCCGAGGAATTGCGTCTGAAGTGGGGGATACGTCAAGTCCCCCTGCACATTCTGCTCGATGGCAGCGACCTGCGCGACGGCGTGGACGACATTCCGGACAACATCCACGAATACGGAGACGCCACCACGGCGGCCGCGACACCGGCAGAGTTGGCCGACGTCTACCGGCAGGCGCTGGCCGACAGCGGCGGCGACGGGGTGATCGCCGTGCACCTTTCCAAGGCGTTCTCGGGAACGCTGGGTGCCGCAGAGACGTCGGCAGCCGAGATCGGTGCAGCAGTAAGGGTTCTCGACTCGAAATTCACCGGGATGAACACCGGCTTCATTGCGCTCGCTGCGGCACGGGCCGCAGCAGACGGCGCCGACCTGGATACTGTCGTGCAAGCCGCCACCGCCGCGGTGAGCCGCAATCACGGGTTCATCGTTGTGCACCAGCTGGACAACCTGCGGCGAAGCGGGCGCATCGGTGGTGCCGGTGCGTGGCTGGGCACCAAGCTGTCACTGAAGCCACTGCTCCGCATTGACGACGGCAAGCTTGTGCTGGCACAACGAGTCCGGACGGCCAACAAAGCGGTCGCCACGATGATCGACCGGGTGAGCGAGATCGTCGGGGAACGATCCGCTTCGCTCGCAGTGCATCACGTCGCCAACACCGATGGCGCCCAGAACCTGGTCGCCGCACTGGCCGAGCGACTGCCGGTGTGTGAGCCGGCGATCGTGACGGACCTGGGCCCCGTCCTCGCTTTGCACGTCGGCGCCGGAGCTCTCGCGGTGTGCTTGGAAGTAGGTGGGGATGCGGGAACGCCCACCCACCCGTGAAGCTGACCGGCCGGCGTCTCGCTCGATGCCGCGACAGATGCACAACACTTGCTTAAACTCGTGCCGAGACAACTCGTGCCGGGACGCGAAAGGGGGGCCAAGGAGGTGGTCAGTGCCGATACAACCAACGCCGAGAACTCCGGGCGTTGCGAATCTCGTTCTGGTGGGGCAAGGGTCGCGTTCACCCGCACGGGCGTTCCGGCATGATGTCGCCGGAAACCAACCAGTTGGCCGGGTTCGGCATCTCGGTTGGTCGGGAGGCGATCGAGTGCTTTCTTCCCGAGGACGAAATTCGAAAGCTTGATCGTGACCTTCGGATACTGATTGCGAGCAACGGCACTCTCACTCGGATTCTTGGCATTGTCGCTGATGATGAGGTCGTCGTCCAGATTGTCGAGCAGCACGTTCACGGTGCGGCGCCGCAAATATCTGGTCTGGAGCAATTACCGGGTGGCCGAATTCTTCAGCGTCGGATCTTGCTCAACGGTCGGAGTTCGGGTCGCTCATTTGTCGCTGCGGAGTCGTTGGTTGCTGTTGACCTGCTGCCGCACGCGATCACGACGGCCTTGTTGGAGACCGAGCGTCCTATCGGCGAAATCATGGCCAGTAGTGCCCTTGAAACCTTCAAGGAAGCAGCTGACGTATGGATAGGGCGACCGCCTGATTGGCTCGCGTTGGCCGGGTACCAGACTTCGAAACCGGCAATTGTTGCTCGCCGATATCGCGTGATTAGCGGCGGGCAACCTGCGATTATTATCACCGAGTACTTCCTTCGAGATGATTTCCAAAAAGCTCCGTGACGTGAATCTGATCGTTGCTTAGGTTCACATCACACCGAATACAGTGAGTTGGAGATCGATTTGCATTCAGCCCGAGGATCCCTGAACCTGGCAAGGCTATTGGCCGAACAGGCGTCGGAAGCTGGATGGCTCGAGAAGCCCGCTTACTATGCGCCGCATGTCGTGACGCATGGCGAAATCCATAACATCGCCGCGCGTCTCGGCGAAGTACTGAGAAACCGCGGTATCGCCGGTGGCGACCGTGTTCTGTTGTGCCTTCCGGATTCGCCGGCACTGGTGGAGCTTTTGCTGGCCTGCCTGGGTCGCGGGATTCTGGCGTTCTTGGCGAACCCGGAGTCCCACCCTGACGAGCACGCGTTTCAAGAACGCGACACAGAGCCGGCGCTCATCGTCACGTCTGGCTCGCAGCACGCTCGGTTCGAGTGGTCGAGTGTGGTGTCAGCCGATGAGCTCTTGTCCGATGCGAGCCTGGTCGAGCCTGGTGACTACGAGCCGGTGAGCAGCGACATGCTCGCGTACGCGACCTACACGTCTGGTACCACGGGTTCGCCGAAGGCTGCGATCCATCGGCACAGCGATGTTCTGGTGTACGTCGACGCCATGTGTCGCAAAGCCTTGCAGCTCACTCCCCACGACGTCGGGCTGAGTATCGCCCGCATGTACTTTGCGTACGGCCTGGGTAATTCGGTCTGGTTTCCATTGGCGACAGGTGGTTCGTCGGTAATCAACCCGGGCCCGGTCACCGTGGATTTGGCGGCGGAGTTGAGCGCGGAATTCGCGCCGTCGGTGCTTTACGGAGTGCCGAGTTTTCTGGCGAGAGTCGCCGACACCTGCTCGCCGGATTCGTTTCGGTCGCTCCGGTGCGCGGTGTCGGCGGGAGAGGCCCTGGGGATCCGGCTCGCCGAGCGGCTCGCAGAGTTCTTCGGCGGTATTCCGATACTCGACGGAATTGGATCTACCGAGGTCGGGCAGACCTTCGTGTCGAACACAGTCGAGCAATGGCGCCCGGGAACCCTCGGAAAGGTATTACCACCGTACGAGATTCGGGTGGTGGCGTCGGACGGCGCGACCACCGAACCGGAGGTCGAGGGCGATCTGTGGGTCCGAGGACCGTCGATCGCGACAGGCTACTGGAACCGATCCACCAATCTTCTGACGGACGGGGACTGGCTCAACACGGGAGATCGGGTCTCCGTTGACGGCGACGGATGGGTCACCTACCGCTGCCGCGCGGACGACATCGAAATCGTCGGGGGCCTCAACGTCGATCCGACCGAGGTCGAGCGGCTCATCATCGAGGACCCCAATGTCGCCGAGGCTGCTGTTGTCTCGGTGAGGGAATCCACCGGGGCGTGGGCTTTGCAAGCGTTCGTCGTCCCCAGCGACGGGCGATTCGACGAACAATTGGTTACCCGCGACATCCACCGCCGGCTGGCTACCCAACTGTCCGCATTCAAGGTGCCGCACCGGTTCGTCATCGCCGAAGAACTTCCCCGAACTTCGACCGGCAAGCTGATGCGAGGCACGCTCCGCGCGCAGAGCGCAGCACAACCGATCTGGGATCTCCCGTCAGATATCCCTTGGTCGGCCACGGCATCATCGTCAGACAACGGACCTGCGTCGAACACGCGGATTGCGGAAAACCCGAGTGACGCGACGCTCAACGAGCGGCTGGCCGCCCTGCAAGCAGAACGCCAGCGCCTGGTGATGGAGGCCGTGAGCGCAGGGGCCGCGAACATCTTGGGCGCGCGGGGTGCCCGGTCGCTGAACCCGGATCTGACGTTCGCCGAGTTGGGGTTCGACTCGCAGATGACGGTGGAGCTCCGTAATCGGATGGCAGCGGTGACCGGTCTGCAGCTGCGCGACACGGTCGGATGGGACTACGGCTCGATTGCCGGCCTGGCCCGATATTTGGACGCTGAACTCTCTGGACCTGCCAGCCCGGTGCAGCTTGCCTCCTCGGCGCAATCCGACGAGCCGGTGGTTCTGGTGGGGATGGGCTGCCGGTTCCCGGGTGGGGTCAATTCCCCGCGTGGCCTGTGGGAGGTGGTGGCGGACGGCCGGGATGTGGTGTCGGAGTTTCCCAACGATCGAGGTTGGGATGTGGACGGGTTGTTCGACGCCGATCCAGACACGTTGGGCAAGACCTATGCGCGGCAGGGCGGCTTCGTCGCGGACGTAGCGGGTTTCGATGCCGGGTTCTTCGGGATTGCCTCGGGGGAGGCACTGGCGATGGATCCCGAGCAACGGTTGTTGATGGAGTGCTCCTGGGAGGCACTGGAGCACGCGGGAATCGAACCGACATCGCTGCGGGGTTCGGCGACCGGCGTGTTCACCGGGATCTTCGGCCAAAGCTATGCCAGCGAGGCGACCGACCTGGAGGGCTACCGGCTGACAGGTTCCGCGTCGAGCGTGGCCTCGGGACGGGTGGCGTACTTCTTGGGGCTGGAAGGCCCGGCGGTGTCGGTGGATACCGCGTGTTCATCGTCATTGGTCGCCATGCATTGGGCGGTGCAGTCGTTGCGATCGGGGGAGTGCGATTTGGCGCTGGCCGGAGGGGCGACGGTGATCTCGTCTCCCGCGGTGTTCGTGGGGTTCAGTCGGCAGCGGGGATTGGCCTCAGACGGGCGGTGTAAGTCTTTTGCCGGCGCGGCTGATGGGACCGCGTGGGGTGAGGGCGCCGGGGTCGTGGTGCTCGAGCGGTTGTCGGATGCGCGACGGTTGGGGCATCCGGTGTTGGCTGTGGTGCGCGGTAGCGCAGTCAACCAAGATGGCGCCTCTAACGGTCTGACCGCACCGAACGGTCCTTCTCAACAGCGCGTGATTCGGGCGGCGCTGGCCAGCGGAGGATTGACCGCCGCCGACGTGGATGTCGTGGAGGCCCACGGCACGGGCACCAAACTGGGTGATCCAATCGAGGCGCAAGCGTTGTTGGCCACTTACGGAAAAGACCGTCCTCAAGGACGGCCGCTCTGGTTGGGCTCGATCAAATCGAATATGGCTCACACTCAGGCCGCGGCCGGGGTGGCCGGCGTGATCAAGATGGTGCAGGCGATGCGGCACGCAGTGATGCCGGCGACGCTGCACGTCGACGTCCCTTCCCCATACGTGGATTGGTCGAGCGGAGCGGTGTCGGTCCTGACCGAGGCTCGGGACTGGCCCGCCGACGGGCGTCCGCGCCGGGCAGGCGTGTCCTCGTTCGGGATCAGTGGCACCAACGCGCACGTGATCTTGGAGGAAAGCTCAGCCGAGCTGATCGAGAGCCCCGGCGGCGCAACGAATTCAGATGGACCCGGTCGGATGGGATTGTCGACCTTGCCGTGGGTGATCTCGGCGCGATCGGCCGAGGCGTTGGCCGCGCAGGCGGACCGATTGTTGACCTGCGTGCGGTCCGACGAGCAGCTGAACGCCGTCGATGTGGGGTGGTCGTTGGCGCGGCGGTCGGTGTTCGAGCATCGAGCTGTGGTGGTCGGCGCAGATCGCCAACAGTTGCTGGCGGGTCTGGCCGGCGTTGCCCATGGCCAGCCGGATGCGGGCGTGGTGATGGGCCGGGCGGGGCATGTCGGCAAGACGGTGATCGTGTTCCCCGGGCAGGGTTCGCAGCGGATCGGGATGGGCCGCGAACTTTACCGTCACCTGCCGTTATTCACTCAGGCTTTTGACGCGGTGACAGATGAGTTGGACCGGCACCTGCGACTGCCGCTGCGCGACGTCGTCTGGGGTGACGATCAAGGTCTGCTCGACACCACTGAGTTCGCCCAACCGGCGTTGTTCGCGGTGGAGACGTCGTTGTTCGCGGTCTTGCGGTCATGGGGATTGAGCCCGGATTTCGTGATGGGCCATTCGGTCGGGGAGTTGTCAGCGGCGCATGCGGCCGGGGTGTTGAAGCTGGCCGACGCCGCCATGTTGGTCGCTGCGCGGGGGCGGTTGATGCAGGGGTTGGCGGCGGGCGGCGCCATGGTCTCCGTGGCCGCAGCCGAAGACGAGGTGGCGAAGCTGTTGCGCGACGGAGTGGCGATCGCGGCGATCAACGGCCCTGAATCGGTGGTGATCTCCGGTGCACAGCCCGCGGTGAACGCGATTGCGCAACAGTTGGCTCAGCAGGGCCGGCGGGTCCACCCGTTGTCGGTCTCCCACGCGTTTCATTCGCCGTTGATGGAGCCGATGCTCGAAGAGTTCGGGCGTCTGGCCGCGCGAGTTGAGGTGCGAAAGCCCCAGATCGGGGTCATCTCGAATGTGACGGCCGAGCTCGCCGCGTCCAACTCCGGCTTCGGGTCGGCGCAATACTGGGTGGATCACATCCGCCGTCCGGTGCGGTTCGCCGATAGCGCGCGACGCCTGCAAGCCCGCGGTGCGACCCACTTCATCGAGGCAGGTCCTGCCAGCGGTCTGACGGCATCGATCGAACAGTCGCTGTCGTCCCCTGAGGCCGTGGTGGTCCCGGCGTTGGCAAAAGGCCGCCCTGAGGTGGCCGCACTGATCGGTGCTGTCGGCCATGCGTTCACCACAGGGGTGGGAGTGGACTGGCCTGCGGTGTTTGCCGGCTCGGGTGGCCGGCGGGTGGAGTTGCCCACCTACGCATTTCAGGGCCGGCGGTTTTGGGCGCAGGGCTCGGCGGGCGCCGCCAACGCGACCGGCTTGGGCATCGACGGCACCGGGCATCCGCTGCTGGGTGCGATCGTGGAGCGACCCGATTCTGGCGGCGTCGTGCTGACCGGTCGGTTGTCGCTGGCAGCTCAACCGTGGTTGGCCGATCACGTGGTGGGCGGCGTGGTGCTGTTTCCCGGAGCCGGCTTTATTGAGTTGGTGATCCGCGCCGCTGACGAGGTCGGGTGCGCAGTCATCGACGAGCTGGTGCTGGCCACGCCGCTGGTGGTGCCTCAGGGCGCTGGACTGCAGGTCCAGGTCGTCGTCGGAGCCGCCGACGAGTCGGCCGGCCGGCCGGTGTCGGTGTACTCCCGGCGCGATCAACCCGATGCGGAGTGGTCGCTACATGCCGAGGGCTCGCTCGGGGTGTCGGCCGCCGAGGCGTCGGTCGATCTGTCGGCGTGGCCGCCGGATGGCGCGGAAAGCGTCGACATATCGGACGGCTACGCGCGTCTTGCGGGGCGCGGCTACGAATACGGCCCGGCGTTTCACGGCTTGGTCGCGCTGTGGCGGCGTGGACCGGAACTCTTCGCGGAGGCCGCCGCTCCCGCAGACGCCGGTGTTCGGGTCGACGGGATGGGAATTCACCCGGCACTGTTGGATGCGGTTTTGCATGCCTTCGGGCTTGGCGCCGACACCGCCGAGACCGTGTTGCCGTTTTGCTGGCGGGGAGTGTCGCTACACGCGGGCGGCGCCAGTCGGGTGCGGGCTCGCTTCTCCGCGCTGGATGCGGGCGCGATGTCTATTGATGTGGCCGACGCGTCGGGCCTGCCGGTGTTGACGGTGCGCTCGCTGATGACCCGCCCGATGACCGGCGAGCAGCTGCACGCCGCGGTGACCACCGCAGCGGCGCGCCCCGATCGCGAACCGCTCGAAGTGGTGTGGTCTCCGTTGCCGCTGAAGTCCCGACTGATCGACGGGTTGGCCCAGCTCCCGGTAGTGACCTGGGATGACTACTGGGCTACCGACGCTGACGGCGAGACGGCTACCGCCGACAGTGTTGTGGTGTGGCGGTGCGGGTTTGCCGGTGACGACGTGGTGAGCTCGGTGCGCACTGCGACCTACGCCGCCCTGGACGTGCTACAGCGTTGGCTGGCTGGTAGTAATCGGGGCAGATTGGTTGTGCTGACCAGTGGCGCGATGGGGCGATCCGGGGAGGCGGTCAGCGACCTGGCCGGGGCAGCGGTGTGGGGTTTGGTGCGCTCTGCGCAAGCCGAACATCCGGGCCGCATCGTGCTGATCGACGCTGACACGGCGATCGATGCGGCGGAGCTCGTCGCCACCGGCGAGCTCCAACTGCTGGTGCGCGCCGGTGGTGTGCACACCGCCCGGTTGGCCCCGGCCCCTGCGCTGCTGGAACTACCCGCGGAAGACCCCGCGTGGCGGTTGTCGGCCGGTGCGAGCGGGACGTTGGAGAGTCTGATGATCCGGCCCTGCCCGGAGCCGCAAGCGCCTCTGCAAGCAGGGCAGGTGCGGGTAGCGGTGGCGGCATCCGGGGTCAACTTCCGCGATGTGATGGCGGCGTTGGGGATGTATCCCGGCCAGGCCCCGGTGCTGGGTGCGGAAGGCGCCGGGGTGGTGGTCGAGACCGGTCCCGAGGTCGCTGATGTCGCCGTCGGTGACGCAGTGATGGGGCTGATCGACGGGACAGGTCCTTCGGCGGTGACTGACCAGCACATGCTGGTCACGATGCCGAAGGCGTGGTCGTTCGCGCAGGCGGCCGGGGTGCCGGTGGCGTTTCTGACGGCCCTGTACGGGCTGGCGGATCTGGCCGCGACTCGTGCCGGGGACGCAGTGCTGATACATGCCGGCACGGGCGGAGTCGGGATGGCCGCAGTGCAGTTGGCCCGGCACTGGGGCGCGGAAGTCTTCGTCACCGCCAGCCGAGGTAAATGGGACACGTTGCGCGCCATGGGTTTCGATGAAGACCACATCGGCGACTCTCGCACGCTGGGATTCGAAGAAAAGTTCTTGTCGGTCACTGAAGGCCGCGGCATCGATGTGGTGCTCAACTCGCTGGCCGGCGAGTTCGTGGATGCCTCGTTGCGGCTACTGGTTCGCGGCGGACGTTTCATTGAGATGGGCAAGACCGATATCCGTGACGCGCAGGTGATCGCCGACCAATATCCCGCCGTGGGCTATCAGGCATTCGACTTGATCGAGGCCGGCCCGCAGCGCATGAAGGCGATGCTGAACGAGTTGACGGAGCTGTTCGACGCCCGAGCGTTGGACCCGTTGCCGGTGACCACCTGGGATGTGCGCTGCGCGGTGGAGGCTTACCGATTCATCAGCCAGGCCCGCCACACGGGCAAAGTGGTCCTGACTATGCCGTCGGCGCTTGCCGACGACCTTGCCCGAGGCACGGTGTTGATTACCGGAGGCACCGGCATGGCCGGCGGGGAGTTGGCCCGCCACCTAGTCAGCGCATACGGAGTGCGCCACGTCGTGTTGGTGAGTCGGCGGGGGAGTCGCTCGAAGTCGACCGCGGAGCTGACCCTCGATTTGGCTCGGGCGGGCGCTCAGGTGCAGGTCCTGGCCTGCGATGTGGCGGATCGACGTTCCGTTGAGGAGATGTTGGCTCAGCTGAAGCGACGATGCCCGCCGCTGCGCGGAGTGATTCATGCCGCCGGGGTGCTCGATGACGCGGTGATCACGTCGCTGACGCCGGATCGGGTAGATACGGTGCTGCGAGCCAAGGTGGACGCGGCGTGGAACCTGCACGAGCTGACTCGTGATCTGGGGCTGTCGATGTTTGTGCTGTGTTCCTCGATCGCGGGCACGGTGGGTGCAGCCGGGCAGGGTAACTACGCCGCGGCCAACGCGTTCTTGGACGGACTGGCCGCGCGTCGCCAGGCCGCGGGGCTGCCTGGGGTGTCCCTGGCGTGGGGAATGTGGGCACGTTCCAGCGCAATGACCGCTCACTTGAGCAGCCGCGATCTAGCCCGGCTCAACCGTGGCGGGGTGGCCGCGCTGAGCACTGAGCAGGCGCTCGAGTTGTTCGACGCAGCGCTGGCGGTTGATCACCCCGTTGTCGTCGCCGCCCGCTTGGACCGCGCCGCACTGGACGCCAGGGCCCAAGGCGGCGAGCTGCCGGCATTGTTCAGCGGCCTTACCCGTCGCCCACGACGGCGTCTGGTGGAAGAAGCCGTTGATGCCACTCAGTCGAGGTCGGCGTTGGTCGGACGTCTGGACGCGCTGGCGCCCGACGACCAACGCAACCTGCTGGTAGAGATGGTGTGTTCGCAGGCGGCAGCAGTGTTGGGCCACCCCGCCCCCGAGGAAATCGATCCCGACACGACTTTTCAGGCTCTGGGTTTTGACTCGCTGACCGGTGTTGAGCTGCGCAACCACTTCAAGACCGCCACGGGGCTGGCCTTGTCACCCACCTTGATCTTCGATCACCCCACCCCGACGGCAGTCGCCGACTATATCGGCCGCCAGCTCGCTGAAAGCCGCGATCTACCATCCGAAATGAGCTTGGAACTGACCGACTAGCCCTGCGCCGTCACGACTTCTGTACCGCCAGCGGCGCGGTGTTGGCTTCCTCCGCGACTGCCGGCGGAGCCTTCGGCTTGGCGTGGTCGCCGCGAGGATGGACTACTAAGGGCCACCAGAACCAGCGGCCCAGCATGGTTGCCAGCGACGGCATGAACAGCGTCCGCACCACCAGCGTGTCGAGCAGCAGGCCGATACAGACCGTCGAGCCGAACTGGCCCAACACGGTCAGGTCGCTGCCCAGCATCGCCGCCATCGTAAAGGCGAAAACCAGGCCCGCCGATGTCACCACCGCACCGGTGCCGGCCATCGACCGGATGTATCCGGTCTTGAGCCCTGCGTGTATTTCTTCTTTGAACCTCGAGACCAGCAGCAGGTTGTAGTCGGAGCCGACGGCCAACAGAATGATCACCGACAGTGCCACGACGATCCAATGCAGGTGCATGCCGAACAGGTCCTGCCAGATCAGTACAGACAGCCCGACGGATGCGGCGATCGAACTGCTCGCGGTTCCGACGATGACCAGGGATGCCACCACGCTGCGGGTCAACAGCAGCATGATCATGAAGATCAGCGTCAAGGCCGACACCACCGCGATCATCAGGTCGTACTTCTCGCCGTCGGCCATATCGCGGAATGTCGCGGCGGTGCCGCCGAGATACACCTTGGCGTCCGACAGCGAGGACTGTTTGAGCGCTTCCTGGGCCGCGGTGCGCTCCGCGGGTACGCGATCGATTCCTTCCGGCGACATCGGATCACCCTGGTGAGTGATGAAGAAGCGCACCGACTTTCCGTCGGGAGAGAAGAACAACTTCACGCCGCGAATGAACTCCGGGTTGGTGAACGCCTCGGGTGGCAGGTAGAAGAAGTCGTCGTTCTGCGACTTGTCGAAGCTTTGCCCCATCACGATGGAGGTGTCGCTCATCGCCTCCATCTGGTTGATCATCGCCTGGAACGTCTGATACATGGTCAGCGTCAGACCATGCGTCGTTTTTAACGTTTCGAGCATGATCGGGATCAGCAGCTCTAACTCGTGCGAAGCCTGTGCGGTGCGGGTGATATCGCCCGAGAGATCGTGGAACTTCTCGGCGAGTTGGTCGAAGCCGTCGATCGAGTCGAACAACGACCGGAACGAGATGCAGACCGGGATGTCGTAACAGTGCTTCTCCCAGTAGAAGTAGCTGCGGATCGGCCGATAGTAGTCCTCGAAGTCCGCAATGTGGTCACGCAGGGTGTCGGTGATCTCCGATGTTTCCTGTGTGGTTTTCGCGCTGTCGAGGGCGGCGCTGGCCAGATCATGGGTCACCTTCGCCTGGCGTTCCGTCACGTTGATCATGATCTGCATCTCGTCGGCCATTTTCAGAATGTCTTTCATTCTGTCTTTGAGGAAGTCCATGTTCTGCATGGTCGTCTGGCTCTGGATGCTGTTCTGGAACGGAATTGAGCTGTGCTGGATAGGAATTCCGAGCGGCCGGGTGATGTCCTGGATCATCGCGATGCCCAGGGTCCGGATCTCGTTCTTGGCGACCTTGTCCAAGACCAGCATGTCGGCCGGATTGCGCATGTCGTGATCGGCCTCGATCATCAGCAGGTCCGGATTCATCCGGGCTTCGGAGAAGTGCCGATCGGCCGCGGCGTAGCCGATATTGGACCGCGCTGATTCGGGTAGATAATGACGGTCGTTATAACTTGGTTTGTATCCGGGTAAGGCGACCATCCCGACCAAGACAACAGCTGCGCTCACCGCGAAAACCGGTGCAGGCCAACGCACGACCGCGGTACCGACCCGCCGCCACAGCCGGCCGCGGGCCTGGCCCTTCTTTTCGAACAGCCCGAATCGACTGCCCACGAAAACCACGGCCGGGCCCAGCGTCAAGCCCGCCGCCACCACGACGATCATGCCGATGGCCACCGGGTCGCCCATGGTGTGGAACCAGGGCAACCGACAGAAGCTGAGGCAATACGTCGCGCCGGCAATGGTCAGCCCGGACCCAAGCACGACCGGGGCCACGCCTCTAAACGTTGTGTAGTAAGCGCTTTCGCGGTCTTCGCCGGCGCGACGCGCCTCCTGATAGCGGCCGACGAGAAAGATGCCGTAGTCGGTGCCGGCCGCGATCGCCAGCATCGTCAGGATGTTCGCGGCGAACGTGGTGAGCCCAAAGGCGTTGTTGTAACCGAGAACTGCGACGATTCCGCGCGCACACGCCAGCGCGACGAAGGTCATGAACAGCTGAATCAGCGTGGTGACGATCGAGCGATAGACCAGCAACAGCATGATCGCGATCGCGCCAAGGGTGAACAGCGTGATTTTGGCCAAGCTGTCATTGCCGATGACGTGCATGTCGTCCGACAGCGCCGCCGAGCCCGTGACGTGAGCCTTGACCCCGGGCGGCGCAGGCTCATCGTCGACGACCTTGCGGACGGCCTCGACGGAGTTGTTGGCCTGGGTGGTGCCCTGGTTACCGGCGATATTGACCTGGACATAGGAAGCCTTAGCGTCGGCGCTCTGCGCGCCCGCCGCGGTGAACCGGTCACCCCAGAAGTCCTGGATGTGCTGGACGTGCTTGGTGTCCTTGCGCAGTTTGCGCACGATGTCGTCGTAGTAGCGGTGCGCGGCATCGCCGAGCGGCTGCTGACTTTCCACCACCACCATGACCGTGCTGTTGGAACTGAACTCGTGGAAGTTGTGCCCCATTCGCATCATCGCCTGATTCGACGGTGCTTCCAGGGGCGCCATCGGCGCGGAATGGTTTTCGCCGACGATTTCCAGGCTGGGAACGGCGACGTTGACCACGACGGTCAGCGCGACCCAGCCCAGGATGATCGGAATCGCGAAGATGCGAATGAAATGCGGGATATAAGGGCGGTGCGGTTTGGCTGCTGTGCTCTGAGTGTCGGCGTCGGTCATGCGGACTTCACCAGGCAGAACGTCTGGGCATTGTGGCCGTCCGAGCTACGGTGCTCGCGTAGCTCTCCGTCAACGGTGATGCGGCAGCCGATGTAGCCGGCGTCGGTCTGCGCCATGATGTTGGCGCTGACCGCGGGCAGAGTGGTGGAAATGGTGTACGACCAAGGCAGCGGTGCGTTATTGACCTGGTGGGTGTTGGCGTCGGCATCCCAGTAGTTGATGTTCGCGACGCTGCCGGGCGGCCCGTCGATCTCGTACTTCACGACTTTGGGGTTGAACTGCACGATCTTGATTCCGGCTCCTGAGTTGCCATTGAGGTCCTGCGATGCGAACACCTTGTGCAGGCGCGCCACGGCCAGGGTAGAAACCGACAGGACCACCACGAGCAGCAGAGGTATCCAGGCACGCTTGAGCAGACCACTAATCGACATCGCCCTCACTCGGTCTCCTCCCGCCGCCCGTCCGCAATGTTGTCCGCGAACGCGTCAAGCCACGGATCCTTTCCGCAGTCGAGAACGGACGCGTCCGGGGCAGCTTTGCCGATGCCGCTTAGAACCTTTGCTCGGCTAACAATGCTAGACGATAGGGCACGCCTGCGTTCTGT
>DATAZN010000525.1:0-12169 GCA_036272035.1 Mycobacterium sp.
ACCCTGCCGACCACTGCCTGGACGGTGACCTCGTCGGGCCGCAGCCCGGCCAATTGCACGGTCGCGGTCAGGGTGAGCTTCGATCCAAGCACCGGAGTGTCCGGCAGCCCGGTGCTGTCGACGTCGGTGATCTGGATGTGCGGCCATTCCTCGAACGCGCGCCGACGGTAGCCCGCCAGCTCGCGAGCAGGATCGAACGCGGCCTGGCCGTCGCCGTCGACGGCGACCGTCCTGCGCAATGACTCCGCCGCCGGCAGGTAGTAGCCTTCGGTGTAATCGCGAACCATCCTGGAGGCCAACACTTTTGGTCCGAGCGTCTGCAACGTGTGGCGCACCATCTCGATCCACCGGCGCGGAGTTCCTTGCTCATCGCGCTCGTAGAACTTCGGCGCCACCGACTTCTGCAACAAGTCGTAGAGTGCGGCCGCCTCCAGGTCGTCGCGCCGGTCCTCGTCGGCGACCCCGGAGGCTGACGGTATCGCCCAACCGTTCTCGCCGTCGTACCACTCGTCCCACCACCCGTCGAGTATCGACAGGTTCAACCCACCGTTCAGCGCGCTCTTCATTCCCGAAGTGCCGCAGGCCTCTAACGGCCGCAGCGGGTTGTTCAGCCAGACGTCGCAGCCCCAATACAGCAGCCGGGCCATCGACATGTCGTAGTCGGGCAGGAACGCGATCCGGTGACGCACCTCGGGGCGGTCGGCGAACTGAACCACCTGCTGGATCAGCGCCTTGCCGCCGTCGTCGGCGGGGTGGGACTTGCCGGCGACGATCAGCTGGATCGGCTTTTCCTTGTTGAGTAGCAGCTGCTCGAGCCGTTCCGGGTCGCGCAGCATCAGCGTGAGACGCTTGTACGTCGGCACGCGCCGCGCAAATCCGATGGTCAGCACGTTGGGGTCGAACGCCGCCCCGATCCAACCTAATTCGCCCTCTGGTGCACCACGTTCCAGCCAGGAGCGGTGTAGCCGCGCCCGGACATCTTTGACCAGCAGTGCCCGCAGTTGTGACCGGATCCACCACAGATGACCCGCGTCGACCTCGTTGACCCGTAGCCACACGCCGGGGTCGCTGAACGAGTCCGACCCGAGCAGTTCCTGGCCTAGCTGCAACCATTGCGGCGCCGCCCAGGTGCGCGCATGAACGCCGTTGGTGATCGACCCGATCGGCACCTCGTCTGCGTCGAAACCGGGCCATAGTTCGTTGAACATGGCCCGGCTGACCTCGCCGTGCAGCAGCGAAACACCGTTGGCGCGCTGGGCAAGTCGCAAGCCCATGTGGGCCATGTTGAATTTCTCCGGATCGTCTTCGGCACCGAGCGCCAAGATTCTGGCGATCGGCACGCCGGGCAGCAACACCGAACCGGCGGCGATGCCGGCGCCGTCTGCGGTGTTGCCGGCGAAATATCGCTGCACCATCTCCAGCGGAAACCGGTCGATGCCGGCGGGCACCGGGGTGTGCGTGGTGAACACCGTGCTGGAGCGCACCACGGTCAAGGCGGTGTCGAAATCCAAACCGGCATCGACCAGTTCGCGGATCCGCTCGGCGCCGAGGAATCCGGCGTGGCCCTCGTTCATGTGGTACACCTCGGGCGCCGGCAGGCCTTCGATCGAGGTGTACGCGCGAATCGCCCGTATGCCGCCGATCCCGGCGAGGATCTCCTGCTGCATGCGATGTTCTTGGTCGCCGCCGTAGAGGCGGTCGGTGACCCCGCGCATCTCGTGGTCGTTCTCCGGGATGTCGGAGTCAAGCAACAGCAGTGGTACCCGCCCGACTTGGGCGACCCAGATCCGGGCCCGCAGCCGATCGGAATCCGGCAGTGCGAGCTCAACCAGCGCGGGCGTGCCCGCACTGTCGGTGAGCAGTCGAAGCGGCAGTCCCTGCGGATCCAGCGCGGGATAGGTCTCGTGCTGCCAACCGTCCGCGGTCAGCGATTGCCGGAAGTAGCCGGAGCGGTAGTGGAGGCCGACCGCGATCAGCGGCAACCCGAGGTCCGACGCGGCCTTCAGGTGGTCGCCGGCCAGGATCCCCAAACCGCCGGAGTAGTTCGGCAGCACCTCGGCGACGCCGAATTCCATCGAGAAGTAGGCGATGCCGTTAGGCATCGGAGTGCCGTTGCTCTGTTGCTGCTGGTACCACAACGGTCGGCTCAGATAATCGTTAAGTTCAGCAGCCAATCCATCCAGCCGGTCCAGGAAACCGCCGTCGAGGGCCAGCTCGTCGAGCCGGGCCGGGCTGACCGCCCCCAGCAGGGCAACCGGATCCCGACCGCACTGGCCCCACAGCGTGGGATCGATCGCCTCGAAGAGGTCCTGCGTGGGTTTGTCCCACGACCATCGCAGGTTGATCGACAATTGTTCGAGCGCCGCCAGGCGTTCCGGGAGATGGGCGCGGACCGTGAACCGACGGAGGGCTTTCACGCGTCACTACCTTACTGACGCCGGGGCAGGTTTCGCCTCCCGAACAACCCGCGCCATCCGACCTCAGGTGTGGGTCGACACTACGGTGGGTATTGGGCGCAGAGAGGTTCTCGACGACGCGCAGGTGGCGGAGTCGACGGCGCCTAGGACGACAACCGACTAGCGACTCAGAAGGAGTAGCGGTGCCCGGTCGTGTCGAGATCGACGACGTCGCGCCCGTCGTGTCATGCGGCGCCTACCCGGCAAAAGCCGTGGTCGACGAGGTGATCCCGGTACACGCGTCGGTGTGGCGCGAGGGCCACGACGCGGTGGCGGCGACGCTTGTGGTGCGTTACCTAGGTCCGCGCTATCCGCAAGTGGGTGAAACCCGGCGGCTCAAGGCGGTGCAGGCTCCCGCATTGGCCGAACCCGCCGCCGACCCGGTCGTGAAGGTCAAGCCGCTGCATGTCCCGATGGCTCCCGACGGCGTCGAGCCTTTCGTCTTCCACGGCGCGTTCACACCGGACGCCGTCGGGCTGTGGACGTACCGGGTGGACGGCTGGGGCGACCCGATTCACACCTGGCGGCACGCCGTCGAAGCCAAGCTGGAGGCCGGCCAGGGCGAAAGCGAACTGTCCAACGATCTGCTGGTCGGAGCGCAACTGCTGAAACGCGCCGCCACCGGGGTTCCGCGTAGCAGTCGCGAGCCGTTGCTGGCCGCCGCGGCGGCCCTGCAAGCTCCCGGCGATCCGGTGTCGCGCGCCGCGCTGGCGCTGACCGCCGACATCGACGAACTCCTGACCCAGTTTCCGCTGCGCGAGCTCGTCACCCGCGGCGAGCAGTACGGGGTGTGGGTGGACCGGCCGTTGGCCCGCTTTGGGTCCTGGTACGAGATGTTCCCCCGTTCGACCGGCGGCTGGGACGCCGACGGCCATCCAGTGCACGGCACTTTCGCCACCGCGGCGGCGGCGCTGCCGCGGATCGCGCAGATGGGCTTCGACGTCGTGTACCTGCCGCCGATCCACCCGATCGGCAAGATTCACCGCAAGGGCCGTAACAACACCGCGACCGCGGCGCCCGATGACGTCGGATCGCCGTGGGCGATCGGCAGCGACGAAGGTGGCCACGATGCGGTACATCCGCAGCTGGGCACGATCGCCGACTTCGACAAGTTCGTCGACGCGGTTGAGGGCCTGGGCATGGAGGTGGCCCTGGACCTGGCTCTGCAATGCGCGCCGGATCACCCGTGGGCCAAGCACCACCGCGAGTGGTTCACCGAATTGCCGGACGGCACGATCGCCTATGCGGAAAACCCGCCGAAGAAATACCAGGACATCTACCCGATCAACTTCGACAACGACCCGGCCGGCCTCTACGACGAAGTGCTGCGCGTGGTGCGGTACTGGATGGACCACGGGGTCAAGGTCTTTCGCGTCGACAACCCGCACACCAAGCCGCCCAACTTCTGGGCCTGGTTGATCGCTCAGGCTAAAGCTGCCGATCCGGATGTGCTGTTTCTGTCCGAGGCGTTCACCCCGCCGGCCCGCCAGTACGGGCTCGCCAAGCTCGGATTCACGCAGTCGTACACCTACTTCACCTGGCGCACATCCAAGTGGGACCTCATCGAATTCGGCCAGCAGATACCGGAAATTGCGGACTACCGACGTCCCAACCTGTTCGTCAACACCCCCGACATCTTGCATGCGAGTTTGCAGCACAACGGACCGGGCATGTTCGCGATTCGTGCGGTGCTGGCGGCGACCATGAGCCCCGCCTGGGGGGTGTATTCCGGCTACGAGCTGTTCGAGGGCCACGCCGTCGCCGAGGGCAGCGAGGAATATCTCGACTCGGAGAAGTACGAGTTGCGGCCACGCGACTTCGCCGGCGCGTTAGCGGCCGGGCGCTCGCTGGAGCCATTCATCGCGCGGTTGAACAGCATTCGCCGACTACATCCAGCGCTGCAGCAACTGCGCAACATCACGTTCCATGCCATCGATAGCGACGCGTTGCTGGCGTACAGCAAGTTCGACCCGATCACCGGTGACTGCGTGCTGGTCGTTGTGACGCTCAACGCGTTCGGGCCAGAAGACGCCACGTTGTGGTTGGACATGCCCGCATTGGGTATGGAACACCATGAGCGGTTCTGGGTACGAGACGAGATCACCGGCGAGGAATACCAATGGGGAGCGGCCAACTACATACGCATCGATCCTGGTCACGCCGTCGCCCACGTCATCAACATGCCGCTCATACCGTCCGAAGCACGACTCCCGCTGCTGCGCCGGAGGTAACGTCGCGATGAAGTCCACCGAACAAGTCGGCAGAGCCCGTTTGGCGCCCGAACCCAGTGACCTGGCCCGGCTGGTAGCCGGCGAGCATCACAACCCGCACGGCATCCTGGGCGCCCACGAGTACGGCGACCACACCGTCGTCCGGACCTTCCGGCCGCACGCCACCAGCGTGGTCGCACTGGTCGGGGCTGACCGGTTCCCGTTGCAGCACATCGACTCCGGCTTGTTCGCGGCAGCACTGCCGTTCGTCAACCTGATCGATTACCGCCTCGAAGTGGTCTACGACGGCGGCGACCCACAGACGGTCGCCGACGCCTACCGCTTCTTGCCGACCTTGGGTGAAGTCGACCTGCATCTGTTCAACGAGGGACGCCATGAACGGCTGTGGGAGGTCCTTGGCGCGCATCCCCGTTCGTTCACCACCGCCGACGGTGTGGTCGACGGGGTGTCATTCGCGGTGTGGGCGCCCAACGCCAAGGGCGTCAGCCTGATCGCCGAATTCAACGGCTGGAACGGCAACGAGGCACCGATGCGGGTGCTCGGCTCGTCGGGTGTCTGGGAGTTGTTCTGGCCTGGTTTCGCCCATCACGGCTTGTACAAGTTCCGGGTGCACGGCGCCGACGGCTCGATCACCGACCGTGCCGACCCGATGGCATTCGCCACCGAGGTGCCGCCGCACACCGCTTCGCGGGTGAACGTGAGCGACTACCGGTGGGGCGACGACACCTGGATGACAGCACGCGCCAAGCGCAATGCCGTGTTCGAGCCGATGAGCACCTACGAAGTCCACCTGGGCTCGTGGCGACCGGGTTCGTCGTATCGCGATCTCGCTCGTGAGTTGACGGATTACGTGCTGGCTCATGGGTTTACCCATGTCGAACTGTTGCCCGTCGCCGAGCACCCGTTCGGGGGCTCGTGGGGTTATCAGGTGACGTCCTACTATGCGCCGTCGTCCCGATTCGGCACGCCCGATGAGTTGCGCGCGCTCATCGACGCGCTGCACCAGGCCGGCATCGGCGTCATCGTGGACTGGGTCCCCGCTCACTTCCCCAAGGACGCGTGGGCGCTCGGCCGGTTCGACGGCACACCGCTCTACGAGCATTCCGACCCCCGCCGCGGCGAGCAACTCGATTGGGGCACTTACGTCTTCGACTTCGGCCGTGCCGAGGTGCGCAATTTCCTGGTAGCCAACGCGCTGTACTGGCTCGAGCTGTACCACATCGACGGACTGCGAGTGGACGCCGTCGCGTCGATGCTGTACCTCGACTACTCACGCCCCGAAGGTGGCTGGACGCCGAACATCCACGGCGGCCGGGAGAACCTCGAAGCCGTGCAGTTCCTGCAAGAGATGAATGCCACGGCCCACAAGGCGGCGCCCGGCATCGTCACGATCGCGGAGGAGTCGACCTCGTGGCCGGGCGTCACCAGGCCGACGACCGTTGGCGGTCTGGGCTTCTCGATGAAGTGGAACATGGGCTGGATGCACGACACGCTCGACTACATCAGTCGCGATCCGGTGTACCGCAGTTATCACCACCACGCGATCACCTTCTCGATGCTCTATGCGTTCAGCGAGAACTTCGTGCTGCCGATCAGCCACGACGAGGTCGTGCACGGCAAGGGGACCCTGTGGGGCCGGATGCCGGGCGACGACCACATGAAGGCGGCCGGGCTGCGCAGCCTGCTGGCCTACCAATGGGCGCACCCGGGCAAGCAGTTGTTGTTCATGGGCCAGGAATTCGGACAGCGTGCCGAATGGTCCGAGGAGCGCGGCGTCGACTGGTTCCAGCTCGACGAGAACAGCTTCTCCACCGGAATTTCAGGGCTGGTGGGCGACCTCAACTCGATCTATCGCCGTTCATCGGCGTTGTGGAGTCAGGACATCAAGTCCGAGGGCTACTCCTGGATCGACGCCAACGACTCCGCCAACAACGTGCTGAGTTTTCTGCGGTACGGCAGCGACGGCTCGGTGATGGCCTGTGTGTTCAACTTCGCCGGCGCCGAGCACAGCGGCTACCGTCTCGGCCTGCCCAGCGCCGGGCGCTGGCGCGAGGTGCTCAACACCGATGCGACGGTCTACAACGGCACCGGTATCGGCAATCTGGGCGGCGTCGACGCGACCGATGCGCCGTGGCACGGCCGTCCGGCATCGGCGGTGCTGGCACTGCCGCCGATGTCAGCGCTGTGGCTGGAACCCGAAAAGCCGCCTAGTACAGCGCGTTAGCGAGGTTGCGTCGTCCCGCGATGACTTCCGGGTCGGCGGGATCGAACAGCTCGAACAGCTCGATCAGCCGCGTGCGCACCGATGTCCGCTCGTCACCGGCCGTGCGCCGCACGAGCCCGACCAGACGGCCGAACGCGCCTTCGACATCTTGGCTCAGGATCTGGACATCAGCAGCAGCGAATGCCGCCTCGATGTCATCGGGAGCCGCATCGGCGACGGCCACCGCATCCGGGGAGTGCCCGGTCGCGCGCATCAGAAACACGATTTGGCGCACTGCGCCTTTGGCTTCGGCGTGGTCGGGGTCGACGTCCAGAATCGCCTGATACGAGTCGAGCGCCGCCCCGAGGTCGTTGTCCTCGAGCTGCTGGCGGGCCTGCGCGAGAGCCGGATCCACTTCCTCTGGCTCGTCGGAATCGGCGGCGCTGGCGAGCTTTCCAGCAGTGGCCGACAGCAGCGAATCGATCCAGCGGCGCAACTGCTCCGGCGGCTGCATGCCCTGAAAGCTGGAAAGCGGTTGCCCGGCCCCCAATGCCACGACGGTGGGGACCACTTCGACGCCGAAGATCTGCGCTACCCGAGGAACTACGTCGACGTTGACGCTGGCCAGCGACCATTTGCCGTTGTCGGCGGCGGCCAGGTCGGACAAGATGTCGGCCAGCTGAAGACAGACGTCACTGCGCGGCGACCACAGCAGCACGACCACTGGCACCTGGTTGGAGCGCAGCAGCACTTCTTGTTCGAAGTTGGCCTCGTTGATCTCGACGCCGGCAGCGGCCGCCGGGCCGTCACCGCGCGTCTCGCCAGCGGCGGGCGGGGGTTGTTTGAGGGCGGACAGATCGACCGCGCCGCCGGTCAATGCGGGCCCAATCGGAGGTCGAGGACGGCTCACGCGGTCAAGTCTGGCACGCAGCCGCCGATCGCGTTTCACCCGGTTCAGAGGGCCGTATGACCAACGTCACATCCACCGTCGACGCGCTGCTGGAGTCGCGACGCCAGCAAACTTCCGGACTCGGCCATCGATTTGTCGACGACAAACCGTACCGGCCGGTAACTAGCGAGCGCGCAGAATCAGCGCGTCTCCCTGACCACCCGCTCCACACAACGCAGCAACGCCGTAGCCGGAGCCCCGGCGGGACAGTTCGAGGGCAGCGTGCAGGGCGATCCGGGCGCCCGACATGCCGATCGGATGCCCGATCGCGATGGCGCCGCCGTTGACGTTGACGATCTCGGGATCGATGCCGAGTTCACGCGTCGAGGCCAGCGCCACCGCGGAAAACGCCTCGTTGATCTCCACCACGTCGAGTTGGTCGACAGAGATACCTTCGCGAGCGATCGCCTTGTTGATCGCGTTGGCGGGCTGCGACTGCAGCGTCGAATCCGGGCCGGCCACCACGCCGTGCGCGCCGATCTCGACCAGCCAGGTCAATCCGAGCTCGGTGGCCTTGTCCTTGTTCATCACGACCACCGCGGCCGCGCCGTCGGAGATCTGCGACGCCGAACCGGCGGTGATGGTGCCATCCTTGCGGAATGCGGGCTTGAGACCGGCCAGCGACTCGGCGGTGGTGTTGGCCCGGATGCCCTCGTCCTCGGTGAACTGCAGCGGATCGCCCTTGCGCTGCGGGATGCTAACCGGCACGACCTCGTCGACGTAGACGCCGTCCTTCCAGGCCGCGGCGGCCTTCTGGTGGGATCGTGCGGCGAAGTCGTCCTGTTCGAGGCGGGTGAACTTGTCGACATCGTTGCGCTGCTCGGTGAGCGCACCCATCGGCTGGTCGGTGAACACGTCGTACAGGCCGTCGTAGGCCATGTGATCCCGGACCGTGACATCGCCGTACTTGTAGCCGGAACGGCTGTCGATCAGCAGGTGCGGGGCCTTGGTCATGGACTCTTGGCCGCCGGCCACCACCACGTCGAACTCTCCGGCCCGAATGAGCTGGTCAGCCAGCGCGATGGCGTCGATGCCAGACAGACACATCTTGTTGATGGTCAGCGCCGGCACATCCCAGCCGATGCCGGCCGCGACGGCGGATTGCCGCGCCGGCATCTGGCCGGCCCCCGCGGTCAGTACCTGGCCCATGATCACGTACTCGACCAGCGAGGCTGGCACGTTGGCCTTCTCCAGGGCGCCCTTGATCGCGATGGCACCCAGATCGCTGGCACTGAAGTCCTTCAGCGAGCCCATCAGCTTGCCAATCGGCGTCCGTGCTCCAGCAACGATCACCGATGTCGTCATGACTACCTCCAAAGGGGGGTTCAACAGCCGATCGAGAATCGGAAGAAGCGGATTCGTTCCCGTCAGGTTACCGTTACGTGATGACCACCGATCAAGTTGACACCCGTCGAGTCCTCAGCACCGCTCTGGTGACGGCAGTCGACCACGTCGGCATCGCGGTCCCCGACCTCGACGCGGCGATCGCGTGGTACCACGACCACCTCGGCATGATCGTCCTGCACGAGGAAGTCAACGACGATCAGGGGATTCGCGAGGCAATGCTGTCGGTGCGCGGCGCCGCGGTCGGTAGCGCGCAAGTTCAGCTGATGGCCCCGATCGACGACTCGTCGGCGATCGCGAAGTTCCTCGACAAGCGTGGTCCCGGCATCCAGCAGTTGGCGTATCGGGTCAGCGACCTGGACGCCCTCAGCGAGCGTCTGCGCGAGCAGGGAATCCGCCTGCTTTACGACGTGGCCCGCCGCGGCACAGCGAACTCGCGGATCAACTTCATCCACCCCAAGGACGCCGGCGGCGTCCTGATCGAGTTGGTCGAACCGGCCACCGATTCAGACTCCGAGCACTGATCTTCACGACCACTTTCTGGTCGGCCCGCGCGTTGCCCTGTTGGCCCAACACGGCGTGTGCCAGTGCCGTCGGTCGTCGACGGCCACCTCGCCGAAATCGGCTAGCCACACCACCACGTGAGCTGTGCCCGAGCGTATTTCGTGGTCGCAGCCTGGGCAACGATACGTCTTGAGCGCTCGCGCGCCGGCTACCGGCTGCACCTCGTAGTCATGTCCGTCTGGCCCGGTCTCTACCCGACGCGCAGCGGGCAGCAGCACAAACGACTGCTGCCGACGCGGTGAACTGTGGCGTCGAGCCATGACAGCAGTCTAGTGAGGCAGCTCAGAACAAGCGGAACTCATCGGAATCCATGCCCCGCATCTTGTCGTAATCCAATGTCAGACAACGAATTCCGCGATCAGAGGCTAAAGTTTTCGCTTGCGGCTTAATCTGTTGCGCCGCGAACACCCCGCTCACGGGCGCCAGCAGACTGTCCCTGTTGAGCAGCTCCAGATAGCGGGTGAGCTGCTCGACTCCGTCGATTTCGCCGCGGCGCTTGATCTCTACTGCGACCGAACGCCCCTGTTCGTCGCGGCACAACAGGTCAACCGGCCCGATCGGCGTCATGTACTCACGGCGTACCAGGGTGTAGCCCGCCCCGAGCAGCTCGACGTGCTCGGCGAGCAACACCTGCAAGTGGGCTTCGACGCCGTCTTTGACCAGCCCGGGATCAAGCCCGAGCTGATGGCTGGAGTCGTGCTCGATGTCCTCGACGGTGATGCGTAATTGCTCGCCGGCCTTGTTCTGCACCACCCAGACCGGCACCTCGCCGTCGGCATCTTCGGACAACCAGCACGGCGGGCTCATCCAGTTCAGCGGCTTGTAGGCACGGTCGTCGGCGTGCACGCTCACCGAGCCGTCGGCCTTGAAGAGCAGCAGCCGGCGTGCCGCCGGCAGATGAGCGGTGAGGCGTCCGACGTAGTCCACGGTGCAGCGAGCGATGACGAGACGCACGCAACACACCTTAAGCGTGCGCGGCGGCAGCAATTAGGCTGACGCCACCATGGTGGCTAAGCGATCGACCGCGCAATGGCTGGGGCGAGTGCTAGAGCGGCTGACTCAGCAGAGCGGTCGACTGCCGGAAACACCGGCCTACGGTTCCTGGCTGCTCGGGCGGGTATCGGAGAGCCAGTCCCGCCGGCGAGTACGCATCCAGCTCATTCTGACCGTGTTCATCGTCGGAGCGAACCTGATCGGAATCGCCGTTGCGACGCTGCTGTTGACCGTCGCGTTCCCCACTCCGAGCGTTTTCAGCGACGCACCGCTGTGGATCACCTTCGGCGTCACGCCGGCGTACTGTGCCATCGCGCTGGGACTCGGGACATTTCTGATCACCCATCGAACTACCGGGGCCCTTCGATGGGCGATCGAGGAGCACGAACCCACTCCGGCCGACGAGCGCGCCACCTTTGCGGCTCCGTTCTGGCTGGCGTTCGGTGTCCTCGTGCTGTGGGTCCTCGGCACCGGCTTGCTGACGACGCTCTACGGGTTGGCCGACAGTACGTTCATTCCGATCGTGGGCTTCTGCGTCAGCGTCTGCGGCGTTCTGGTGTCTACCGCGTGTTATCTGTTTACTGAGTTCGCGTTGCGTCCGGTGGCCGCTCAGGCACTCGAGGCCGGCCGGGCGCCGCGGCGGTTGGCTCCCGGAATCATGGGCCGGACGTTGATGGTATGGCTGCTCGGGTCCGGCGTTCCAGTGCTGGGCATCATGGTTACCGCGCTGCTGGGCGGCCTGCTGCTCGACAATCTGAGCAAGGCCCAATTGGCGGTAGCCATCTTGGTGACATCGACCGCGACGCTGATCTTCGGCTTCGTGTTGATGTGGATTCTGGCCTGGTTGACGGCGACGCCGGTGCGGGTGGTTCGGGCGGCGCTCAAGCGGGCTGAAGACGGCGATCTGCGCGGCGACTTGGTGGTGTTCGACGGCACCGAACTCGGCGAGCTGCAACGCGGATTCAACTCGATGGTCGACGGCTTGCGCGAGCGCGAGCGTGTGCGTGATCTGTTCGGCCGGCATGTGGGACGCGAAGTTGCCCTTGCCGCCGAACGGGACAAGCCGGAGCTCGGGGGCGAAGAGCGTTATGTCGGAGTGGTTTTCGTCGACATCATCGGCTCGACGCAACTGGTGACGAGTCGGCCTGCCGCAGAAGTCGTGCAGCTACTCAACCGATTTTTCGCGGTGATCGTCGAGGAGGTGGACCGTCACCACGGACTTGTCAACAAATTCGAGGGCGATGCGGTGCTGGCGGTTTTCGGCGCGCCCAACCATCTCGACCGGCCAGAAGACCAGGCCCTCGGTGCCGCGCGGGCCATCGCCCGTCGTCTCGACAGCGAGGTGCCCGAGTGCAAGGCCGGCATCGGGGTCACGGCCGGCAACGCCGTCGCCGGAAATGTCGGCGCGAAGGAGCGCTTCGAATACACG
>DATAZN010000526.1:0-4854 GCA_036272035.1 Mycobacterium sp.
TAGCTGGCGATGATGGCGGCCATCCCGGCGCGTACGTCATCGGGATCGTGTCGCCACGCCACGCTCCACCAGCGTTCGGCGCTTTCGGCGAGATCGGCGAACACCTGGCCGGCCAGCCGGCGCAGCAGGTGGCCTTTGTCCTCGAAGTAGACGTAGAAACTGGCCCGCGACATCGCGGCTTCAGTGGACAGCCGGTCGACGCTGAGCTCGGTGAAGCTCGCGCCGTCGCGCATTAGCCGTTCGGTCGCGTCGAGTAGCCGGCGCTCGATCTGCTCACGTCGCTCCTGCCGCTTGGCTTGCGGCTTGCGGGTGACTGACGGCATGACACCTCCTGGCTCGCCGCTGGTCAGAGCATGATCGATAGTATGACACCTTGACTAGACACTCTGTCTAGTCCTAAAGTCGTCGGTGTCTTGAAACTGTGACCGGCGTCATAGCCGATGGAGGGCCCACCATGACAGCGACGGCCGCCACACCGCGTGCCTACGACCCCATTGATCTCTCGTCGCGCGCGTTTTGGTCGACCAGCGCGCAGGAGCGGGAAGAGGCGTTCGCCGAGCTTCGGGCCGAACGCCCGGTCAGCTGGCATCCGCCGGTGGAAGACGCCATGCTGCCTGACGCCGATGACCCCGGCTACTGGGCGGTCACCCGCCGCGATGACATCGTCGCGATTAGCCGCGACAACGAGTCGTTCCTGTCGGGCAAGGGCGTCATGTTCGAGAACTTTCCGGTGGAGTTGCTCGAAGCGTCGCAATCCTTCCTGGCCATGGACCCGCCGCGGCACACGTTTTTGCGCAAGCTCGTTAGCGCCGCATTCACCCCGCGGCAGGTCCGGCGCATCGAAGATTCGATCAAGGCGAACGCGAACACCATCGTGGAGGAACTAAAAGCTGCAGGCAGCGGTGCCGATTTCGTCGACCTTTGCGCCAAGGAGCTGCCCATTCGCACGCTATCGGACATGGTCGGCATCCCCGAGTCGGAGCGGCAACAGCTCGCTCACGCGGCCGATGCCATGGTCTCGTCGGGTGACCCGGAGTACCTCAATGGTCGCCACCCGCTGGAGGTGTTGTTCGAGGCGCAGACTTATGTGCATCAGGTGGCCGGGCTGCTCGCCGCGGAGCGCCGCGAGCATCCAGGCGACGACCTGTTCACCAGTCTGGTGACAGCCGAGGTAGACGGCGACCGGCTGGCCGACGCTGACATCGCCGCGTTCTTCGTGTTGCTCACCGTGGCCGGTAATGACACCACCCGCCAGACCACCAGTCACGCGCTGAAGGCCCTCACCGACTATCCCGACCAACGTGCCTGGCTTCTGGAAGATTTCGACAATCGCATCGGCGGAGCGGTCGAGGAGTTCATCCGCTGGGCCAGCCCGGTGATGACGTTCCGCCGCACGGCCGCAAAGGATGTCGAGATCGGCGGCCAAGCCATCCGCGCCGGCGAGAAGGTCGTGATGTTCTACTCCTCGGGCAACTATGACACCGACGTGTTCGAGCATCCCGAACGCCTTGACCTGAGCCGCAACCCCAATCCTCACGTCGGCTTCGGCGGCGGCGGCGTGCACTTCTGTCTGGGTGCGAACCTGGCCAGGGCGCAGCTGCGGGCGACCTTCGGCGAGCTCTTGCGTCAGCTGCCGGACATCCAGGCGGGCGCACCCATATACGTGGCCGGCAATTTCATCCACGGCATCCGCAGCATGCCCTGCACGTTCTAATCGGCTAGCGGTCGCTGTCAATCTGGTCGGCGGCTGCGGTCAGTAGGGCGATGGCCATGTCGAATGGCTCGGGGCTGCGTAGCACGCGGCTGACGATGAGCGCTCCTTCCACGCTGGTCCACACATTGGTGGCCAGCTGCAGCGCCCTCTCGTGGGGCAGGCCCTTTTCGGTGAAGCGCGCGGCCAGCGTAGCGATCAGATCTTGGAAGGCGCGCCGGGTCGCGTCGCTGAGCTGATCGGAGGCGGGCGTCGACTCGATCACGATGGGAGCCACAGCGCATCCCTCGCGGTAGCCGCTGGCCACCAGGTCGTCGCGTTCGCTGCCCATGAAGATCTCGATCAGTTGCGGCGCGCTGGCGGCAGCGGCGGCCGCGCGGTTGATCTGTGCGATGCGGTCGGATGCGTGCAGGAGGGTGACCTCGGTGGCGAGCTCCTCCTTGCCGCCGGGGAAGTGAAAGTAGATCGACCCCCGCGGGGCGGCGCTCTCGGTAACGACGTCCGACAAAGCGGTGCCCAGATAGCCGTGCTCGCGGAACAACCGCCGCGCCGCGACGACCATGCGTTCCTTGCTATCGGTCTTTGGCATGTCGCCCATCATACATAGTTCTTGACAGCCTAGGAGTTGCGTTGTAGCGTCGGCATTCTTAGTAAGTATGACGACCGACATATTATCTGAAGGGAACGCAAGATGCCCATTTACCAGTGCTACAGCCCCAAAGGTCTGCTGACTAAGTCCGCGAAGGCCAAGATCGCCGACGAGATGACCAGCTTGTACTGCAACGTCACTGGCGCTCCGGCGTCATGGGTCAAAGTTCTGTTCCACGAGATGCCCGAAGGCGAGTGCTTCTCGGCCGGCAAACCGGCATCGCAGTCTTTGATTCTCGCCATCAACCGCCATGGACGTGACCTCGAAACGCGGCGGGCAATGCTGCGTGAGCTCTCGCAGATCTGGACACGGAACTCGGGCCAGCCGGAAGCCGACCTGTGGATCTCGGTGACCGAGATCGATCCGACAAACGTCATGGACGCCGGGTTGTTCATTGCCGAGCCGGGCCACGAACGTGAATGGCTCGAGGAAAACCGCGACAGGCTAGCCGAATTGGGCATCACGGCCGCGTGACTTCGAGAAACAACAGAAACGGGAGACGCTATGACTCAATCCGTTGATGGATCGATCGAAACGATCTCGCATCAGGTCGACCGGTTGACGATTCGTATCGACGACTCGTTCGACGGGTTCAGGCATCGCTATGAGCAAGCGGTGCCGGTGTTCCAGAGCGCAAGGTTCGACTCTCTCGTCGAGAGGGGCGTCGACTGGCAGACCGTTCTAGAGGCTACCGCTGAGAACGCGCCACACGACTTTATTCTGTATTGGTCTCACGACTTCACGTCGCTGATGAGTCTGGCTGGAGACCGCGGCCGTTGTGTCGAGTATCTGATGGGCAACCACACTATCGCGGAAAAGATGTACCGCTACAACCCGGCCATCCTGCTTTATGCGCCCTTGCGTACTGCCATCGTGGAAGACGCCGCCGGCGTCACGTGGTTCACCGTGGACCAACCCAGCACCCGGTTCAGCAGCTTTGACACACCCCAAATCTGGGCGGTGGGAATCGAATTGGATCGCAAGCTTGCGGCGTTACTCTCCATCTTGGATGCTCCCGTGCCAACGGCGCTCACCGAATCATGAGCCAAAAAAGATTCCTGAGACGGCGGCAATTAATGCTGGGCTGGAGTCGCTAAAGACTGGCCACGGCGTAGTAGGCAAGGTGGCGGTGACAGTGGATCGCAACGCAAGCTAGCGTCAGCGAACTGACGCCGCCGCGAGCTCCTCGGACAGCAGCGTCAGCAATTCCGAGCAGCCGCCATCGACCTTGACGGTGGCCAGGTCGTCGCCGCGAGTGGGTCCGCGGTTGACGATGGCGACCGGGATACCCAGCGCCGCAGCATGACGCACGAACCGGTAGCCGGAGAACACCGTTAGCGACGAACCGGCGACCAACAGTGCCTCGGCATCCTCGACGCGTGAAAAAGCTTGATGAACAACATCTTTAGGCACGCTTTCGCCGAAATACACGATGTCGGGTTTGAGCATGCCGCCGCACGATGCGCAGTCGAGGTAGCGAAACGTGGCGGTGTCCGTGACTACGGCATCCGCATCGGGAGCCACCGCCAAGGCGCCGGCCGCCTCGACCCGGTCGGTGAAACCGGGATTCAGCGCGTCCAGTTCCTTAGCCAGTGCCGTGCGGCTCCTGGACTGCCCGCAACTCAGGCAGACCACCTGCGCGTAGGTGCCGTGCAGGTTGATCACGTCGCGGCTGCCGGCTTTGGTGTGCAGCAGGTCGACGTTCTGGGTTATGACGCCGTTGACCACGCCGTTGCGCTCGAGCGCGGCCATTGCGCGATGCCCGGCATTGGGTTGGGTGTCGTCCATGTGCCGCCAGCCGACGTGATTACGCGCCCAGTACCGTTGCCGGAACACCGGGTCCGAGGTGAACTGGCGAATCGTCATCGGGTTGCTCCGCGGCGAATCGGGCCCGCGGTAATCCGGGATACCGGAGTCGGTGGACATCCCCGCACCGGTCAACACTGCGAAGCGGCGATCGGCCAACAGGGCGATCAGCTCTGGAGATTCCGCGCTGGCCGTCACCTCTTCAAGACTACGGATCGGCGGGCGCCCCGGCGGCGATCAAGAAAGCGTCAGGGCACCTGAACGAGTTTCATGGTGTTGGACTCCTGATGGCCCGGTTGCTCGCCGCAGACGGGCAGCGTGTCGGTGGACACGACGGTCCCGACGAGCGTATTGGGATCCCAGGTGAAGTGAGCCGTGGTGGCGTTGGGAGCGCTGGTGCCGTCTTCGCATTCGAGGTTGTCGGTGCTGTCCAGAGCCCACTGGCCGTTGACGAGATGTGCCTGCTTGGTCGGTCCGCCGGGAGTGAGTGCCACCGCAACGCATCCGTCACCGCACGGGGTGACGTACCAATCACTGTTGGACGCACGACCGGCCGCGTCTGTTTCGGTGTAGGTGTAGTGCCCGTTCATATCGCTCGAGGCGGGGGCCGCAAGCGCTGTCGCGAGACCGATGAACAGTGCAGTGGCGGCGAAACCTCGTCCGATAGCCATATTCTCCTGCTCCCTTT
>DATAZN010000527.1:0-4938 GCA_036272035.1 Mycobacterium sp.
GGTCAAACGCCTTGGCCCGCGGCAGCTCATGCCGCGCGTTCAGCAGGTCCAGCCGGGTCAGGTGCTGGCAAGCCACGAAGTTGGCCACATCACTGGCCGACACCCTGAGCCGCTCCCCAACGATCTTCACCCGCACCCCCAATCGTCCGTGCCCGGTTCGCCAGCCTCCCACATTCCGTCGGCGTGGGACGCTCGCATCAACTCTCTTGCTGACGGCACCTGAGCTGGAAGGCATCGTTCAAATCATCCACGTATACAGAACGTAGAGACCCAGGCGGCTTATCGCGCAACAATAGGTTCGTGACGGCTGCAAGCGGTGACCGGCGGCGAATGTCGGACATATTGGCGTACTGGCATGCGGTCGAGTTGTTTGATCCGCACGACATTCCGCGGCCGCGCCGACGACGTGGCTTAACGCGAAAGGCGGGTTCGAAACGGATCCAGGTCTTCAACCTTGTTCCGCGGGACCCGTTGCCGCCCCTGCCGTGGCAGGAAGGTCATGCTCAGTACGGTGAGGCGCCGGAGAGCGGGCGATACGGCAGCTCGTGGCGGCACACCATCTATGGTGGGGTGTTCTCGTTTCAGGCTGTCCACGAGGCCCTCGCCCAGTCGCTTCATTATTCGCCTGGTGAGGACTTCGCTGGGACCCAGGTAGGCAACGGTGCCTTGTTCGCTTTGACGGTGGACGCTGCCGGAGTCCTCGTCGAGGGAACAACAGCATTCTCGTCCTGTGCTTGGGCTACCGGCCGTCTCCGCCAGCCAGGCCCGGGGAAGCCGCAGTGGCTTGATGGGTTTGATCAGGTAACAGAGGACTGCCGAAAGGCACTGGACCGGCTACTGGAAAAACCAGTCAGTTATGTGCCGATTGCTGCCGCTGATCGTTCGGGTGGATCTCGCAACTGGCGATCGGTCGTCACTGACATACTCGGCGCGACAGCTACGGGGGCGGTGGCAGCGCTGATCGGTGCTGTCACCCCGGTGGTTGGCGCCGTTGGTACCGGCGCTATGGCCGGCGCGGCCGGCTCGTTCATCAAACAAGTCACGCAGCGCGCCGAGAAGGCCGGTCGAGAAGACCAGGAAGTAAAGACAGCACGCCATGATGCTGAACAATCCGCGCCAGCGCCCGCACCCGCCGCACCTAATGGACGCCCAATACAACTGCCCGACCTCGTCGCGTTCGCTACCCATGTGTCGGAGATTTTGCACTTGCCCCCGGGCATGGCCGACTCACTCGAACTTCGGATAGAAAGCAAACCAGTTTGGCGGAAAAAAGACGGCTCACTACCCGATCCTGAACCAGTCTTTCTCAGCAGCCTGGTCGCGCCGGACTTGGAGCGCATCAAGAACACGGCGCGGCGCAACGCTGTACTGGCCGATTACCTAAGCCAGCCCAAGGCTGCAAGTCGCCGTCTTGATCTCCGGATCCGCCGCGATGCGCTGTTGGACGGTGTGCGCCCAGAAGCATTTCCGCTGGGCCGCTGGCCGGCCGAGACAACCAAGACGCTCACCGTGAGCCAGCAGTTCGCGGTTAATACAATCCTCAGCGAGTTGGCCGACGGTGGGCTGTTCTCGGTGAACGGCCCACCGGGTACCGGGAAGACAACGCTGCTTCGGGATCTGATCGCTGCGATCGTGGTGCAGCGGGCCACGGTTTTGGCCCACCTGTCGGCTCCGGCTGAGGCATTCAGTCGCGAGTTGATTCGCTGGAATGCTCCTGACGGCTCACCGCGCTCAGTCAGACCGCTTATCCCCAAACTGACTGGCTATGAGATTGTCGTGGCGTCGTCTAACAACAACGCTGTCGAGAACATCACCAGAGAACTTCCCGTCCTGGAGGCAATCGCAAGTGACTTGAGGTCCGAGGTCACTTACTTTGCAGATCAGGCTACAGCCTATCTTGGGCAGCCGTCGTGGGGAATGGTCGCGGCTCCTCTCGGTAATTCGGAGAAACGCGGAGAGTTCCGCACGCGGTTCTGGTGGCGCCGCGACGGGATGCATGATCTGCTCAGATCTTTGGAGCAAAAACCGCCGCCAGTCACCGACTGGGATACGGCAGTGCGAAGCTTCCGGCAGGCACTAGAGGGGGCAGCTCGCCTTGCTGCTGAACGGTCTGCTGCTGATTCCGCTTTCCGCTCGCGCGCCTCCGATGCAGGAGAGGGAGCAGCTCAGACGGAAGCTGATCGCGCAGCGGTAGCTGTCACGCGGGCTGAACAGGAGCACAGGCGACAATTGGGTGCTGTCGCTCAGCTGCAGGATGTACAACGAAGTGTTCAGATGCAGATCGACGCGCACGACCGCTCTCGTCCCGGTGGCCTTCGTGAACTGATGGGAGTTGGGAAAGCCGCGACTGCTTGGCGACAGCGACGCAGAGAACTGCTGGAACAACTGGCTCAGCTGAATGAAGACCTTCGTAAGGCTCAGCTTGAAGTGATTGCGTTGAAGAAGCGTGTCATCCAAACGCGTCAGCGAGCCGTTGACGCATCTCGCATTGCTGCAGAGGTGGTTCAGCGGCGAGCCGCCGAACAAGATCTTGTCCGACGGGCGGCCGAAACGTGGGGATCCGCCTTCCCGGCGGACTGGTCGAACCTTACGCAGGATGAGCAGGAACTCTCCGCACCGTGGTCCGATCGTGCATGGGTAACAGCCCGGACCAGGGTCTTCATCGCAGCACTCAACGTGCACCGGGCTTTGATTGCAGGAGCCGCCGGAACGGTCCGGCGAAATCTACGTGGGCTGATCGCTGCGCTGGCTCGTGAGCCGGGCAGTCCTCCACCTGCTGCAGAATTGGCTGCTTGGCAAACTCTTTTCCTACTTGTTCCCGTCATCTCCACAACCTTCGCTTCGTGCGGGAGGATGTTCGGAGCTCTCGGCGCGGAAGCGCTCGGCTGGGTGTTGATCGATGAGGCAGGACAGGCGCCACCTCAGCACGCGGTCGGGGCGTTGTGGCGGGCGCGCCGGGCGGTTGTTGTGGGAGATCCCCTCCAGCTTGAGCCGATATCTCAGGTCCCGGGTCAGGTGCAGGAGCGCTTGCGGCAACTGTTCGGTGTCGGCGAAGACTGGCGGCCAACTGGGCAATCCACGCAAGCTGTCGCCGACCGCCACAACCGGTGGGGAATGGAAATCCCGGTGGAGCGTTCCGATGGTGACCTGACGACGGTTTGGGTGGGTGCGCCACTCCGGGTGCATCGCCGCTGTGAGGAGCCGATGTTCGGGATCATCAATCACATTGCCTATCAAGGCCTGATGGTTTACGGCACCAGCGCCCGGCCGTTCCCTGGCGGTCAGTTCCCCGATTTCCCGCCCAGCGCCTGGATCGACGTGGCTGGCGCGTCCGAGGATAAATGGGTGCCGAGGCAGGGGAGGGCCATGATTGAGCTTCTCCGACGGATGCATGATGAGGATGACGTCAGTTTCGACCGAATTTGCGTGCTGAGCCCCTTCCGGGATGTAGTGAACCAGGCTGATCGCAACATCCGTGACAAGTTCGGCGCCGACGCTTTTCCGGAAAAGCAGATTGGCACTGTCCACACCATGCAAGGCCGGGAGACCGACGTCGTTGTGCTTGTCCTGGGTACCGATCCGAGCCCGTCCAAACGTGCCCGCGACTGGGCCGCCCGGCCCCCTAATCTTCTCAATGTTGCGGTGAGTCGTGCGCGTCGGCGCCTTTTTATCATTGGAAGCTTGGCCGAATGGGGAGAAATCCAAAATTTCAGTGAAGCCGCCCGTGTGCTGCCAACTGTTAAGTTCGAGACCGGTGCTCGCACTGAGTAGAAATACGGTTTCGCTGTCTTGCTCGTCGGCTGTGCGCCGACGATCCCAGACCAAGCTGCCCGCGAGACGGTTGAGCAGGTTCAGGCGGTCTTGGGGAGGGGCGTCAACGTTCGGGATGCTGTTTCGCTTACGCCAACGGCCAGTCGGCTGTGTTGACGATCTCGGTGACGCGCTGCAGCCCGGAGCGGATCAGGTCCCGGTACTCCGGCCGACCAGCCAGGCTCCGCGGCGACGGGTGGGGGAGGGCCAGTGTGGGCCGCAGTGGAATCGACGGATCGGCGGCCAGCAGCCGCATCCACCCTTTGAGCGCGGGATCGCCCATGGGTACCACCACCCGCGGTCCCGGGCCGAGTAGTCCCATCAGCTTCTCCAGCCACGGCCGGGCGTCCTGAACGTCCTGGCTGGTCGCGTTGCCGGCCCGTGTCCCATTGGGCAGATACCAGGGGACAACGTTCCAGGCCACCAGCTGGTCGCGAGGCAGACCGACCTGGTCGCGGATGCGGAAGAAGTTCTCAGCCGTTCCGTCATTGTTGTCAGCCGAGATGAAGCCGCTGCCTTTCTGGACACTGGCCCGCGTCCCTGGCGCTTCCAGTAGGAACAGCACCCTGGCGTGGATACCGCCGCCGTCCGGATCGAACCATGGGGTGGGATTACCCGTCCGGCGGCCGATCTCCTCGGCCAGTTTGTTAAGCGATTTCACGTGCGGATCGAACCGGCGCCGGAACTTGTCCTCCACTACCGCCGGATCACGGTGGGCCTTCGGTGTCACCGGTGGCAGCATGATGTCGACCTCCCCGGGTAGCTCTCCGAGCCTTACCCCGTCGGACGCAGCGCGAATAGTTCGTTTCCGGTTAAGGTTTGTCCTGGTCAGGAGCGTGCGTCCGGCATGGTTCGTTCGTCTGTTATGTGAGCCCGCTGCTCCCTTCCCGCACTCGAACCCGCTGGTCCCGGGCCGCCGTCCTGCTCATCGGGGCCGCCGCGCTGGCCGCCTACCTGGTGCCACGCCTGCTGACACCCCACGCCCCATGGCCGATGTGGAACGTCGCCGTTTACTGGTGGGGTGGAAGCCACGCGCTCCACGACGCCACCCTCTACGCCGCGCACGAACCGGAGAGCTTCACCTACCCGCCCTTCGCGGCCGCACTATTCGGCCTGGCCGGGGGAGTG
>DATAZN010000528.1:0-2179 GCA_036272035.1 Mycobacterium sp.
GCTGAAGTCGACGAATATCTGGACACCACCGTGCTGGACGACGATCCGGTGTTGTCCGCCGCCCTCGAGGACAGCGACGCCGCCGAGTTGCCGAAGATCGCCGTCTCGGCGCAACAGGGCAAGTTCCTGAGCCTGCTCGCCGCCGCAGTCGGGGCCCGTCGGATCCTGGAGATCGGGACACTCGGCGGTTTCAGCACGATCTGGCTGGCTCGCGGCGCCGGCCCGGACGGCCGAGTCACCACGCTCGAGTACGAGCCCAAGCACGCCGAGGTGGCCCGGGCCAACATCGACCGCGCCGGTGTCGGCGATCGGGTGGAGGTGCTGGTTGGCGCCGCCCTCGATACCCTGCCGAGCGTCACTGGCGGTCCGTTCGACCTGGTGTTCATCGACGCGGACAAGGAAAACAACCCCGGCTACCTTGAGTGGGCCGTCAAGCTCACCCACCCCGGTTCAGTGATCTTGGTGGACAACGTGATTCGGGAGGGCGCGATCGTGTCGCCCGATCAGGATGCCGTGGTGCGCGGGACGAGAAGGGTGCTCGAGCTGATGGGTGAGCATCCCGGGCTCGACACCGCGGTACTGCAGACGGTGGGCGCCAAGCACTGGGACGGCTTCGCGATCGCGCTGGTGAAGTAGGCGGCTACCCGCAGATCGCTCCGTGGGCCGCCGATCCCACCAGCTTGACGTACTTGCCCAGCACGCCGGAGGTGTAGCGCGGCGGCAGCGGAGTGAAACCCTCACGACGGGAAGCGAACTCGTCAGCATCGACCAGCACGTCCAGGGTGCCGTCGGCGACGTCGAGCCGGATCCGGTCGCCGTCGCGCAGGAAGGCGATCGGCCCGCCGTCGACCGCCTCGGGTGCGACGTGCCCGACACACAGGCCGGTGGTGCCGCCGGAGAACCGGCCGTCGGTCAACAGCAGCACGTCCTTGCCCAGGCCGGCGCCCTTGATGGCACCGGTGATGGCGAGCATTTCCCGCATCCCCGGTCCGCCTTTGGGGCCTTCGTAGCGGATCACCACTGCATCACCGTGCGTGATCGTGCCGTCCTCCAGGGCATCTAGTGCTGCCCGCTCGCGCTCGAAAACCCTTGCCGTGCCCTCGAACACGTCGGAGTCGAAGCCGGCCGACTTGACCACCGCGCCTTCGGGCGCCAGCGAACCGTGCAAGATGGTGATCCCGCCGGTGGGATGAATCGGATTGTCCAATGCCCGCAGCACCTTGCCGTCCGGGTCGGGCGGGGCGATGTGCGCGAGGTTCTCGGCCATGGTCTGCCCGGTCACGGTCAGGCAATCACCGTGCAGCAGATCGGCATCCAGCAGCGCCTTCATCACCACCGGCACCCCACCGATGCGGTCGACGTCGAACATCACGTGCTTGCCGAACGGCTTGACGTCGGCCAGGTGCGGCACCTTGGCACCGATGCGGCTGAAGTCCGCGAGTGACAGCTTCACGTCGGACTCATGGGCGATGGCCAGCAGATGCAGCACCGCGTTGGTCGAGCCGCCGAATGCCATCACCACCGCGATCGCGTTCTCGAAGGCCTCCTTGGTCAAGATGTCGCGCGCTGTGATGCCGCGGCGCAGAAGACCGACGACCGCTTCACCGCTGCGCCGTGCGTATCCGTCGCGCCGACGGTCGGTCGCCGGCGGTGCGGCACTGCCGGGCAGCGACATGCCCAGCGCCTCGGCCGCGCTGGCCATGGTGTTGGCGGTGAACATGCCGCCGCAGGCACCCTCGCCGGGACAGATGGCCCGCTCGATCGCGTCGACGTCCTCGCGCGGCATCAGGCCGCGAGCGCAGGCGCCGACTGCCTCGAACGCATCGATGATCGTCACGTCGCGCTCGGTGCCGTCGGACAGCTTGGCCCGGCCCGGCAGGATCGAGCCCGCATAGAGGAAGACCGCAGCCAGATCCAGGCGAGCCGCAGCCATCAGCATGCCGGGCAGCGACTTGTCGCAGCCGGCCAGCAGCACCGATCCGTCAAGGCGTTCGGCCTGCATGACGGTTTCCACGCTGTCGGCGATCACCTCGCGCGACACCAGCGAGAAGTGCATGCCCTCGTGGCCCATCGAGATGCCGTCGGACACCGAGATCGTGCCGAACTCAAGCGGATAGCCGCCGGCGGCGAACACGCCCTCTTTGACGGACTTGGCCAACCGATCCAGCGACAGGTTGCA
>DATAZN010000529.1:0-14174 GCA_036272035.1 Mycobacterium sp.
GGATCCGAACCGCGAGCTTGAACCGTCGGCTGACCTCGTTCGGGGTGATGCGCAATCGCTTCCACAGCACCGATCGCATCTGCGCTATGGACCCGGCCTCATCGGGCGGGTCGGCAATCTCCGCGAAAATGCGGTACATCAGGCCCCTGTTCGTGCGTTCCTGGGTCTCCAGCCGTTCCGCGACTTCGACGCGAAACCTGTTGCTCACCAGATCCGATGGTGTATCGCGCAGCTGGTCGTGGGCAGCGTCGATCGCATCGAGAGCGGCGTCGATCCGTTCCCGTGCCTCGTCGGCGCTGATCGCTGGACCCATACCTCGACGCTACGAATAAGCCCGACAATCCTGGCCTCAGCAAATGGCGCGAAGCCCGACCTGTGGATCAAACCGCAACTGTGGATAGAAGGCCCAACCGATTCTGCGGGACCGCCATGAGTCAGTACCGCGGGTTACGCTCCGCGACGCGCGCCCGAATTCGGCCAATCCGCGATCCGAAAAATGCTGCGCGACCTGTTACAGCAGCGCGACCAGATTCACCGCTCCGTCCACTCCGACGTCAAGGCGAACTTAGACAGGTATTTCGTCGAGCTCCATCCGCCGTCGACCACGATGGTCTGCCCGTTGATGAAACTGCCTCCTGGAGAACACAAGAACGCGACCGTGCTCGCCACGTCCTCGACGGTGCCTAGCCGCTGGTGCGGGGTCATTTCCACCTGCATTCGGCGAAATCGTGGATCCTGCAGCCGCTCTGCTGTCATCGGCGTCTGGATCACCCCAGGGGCAACGGCGTTGCAGCGAATGCCATGCGACCCGTACTGACAGGCGATGTGGGTGGTCAGCGCTGTCAGACCGCCTTTGGCCGCGGAGTAAGGCCCCCCGCGAAGCCCGCCGACGACCGCGAAGGTTGAGGTGATGTTGATGATGGCCGACCCGGCTTTCATGTGCGGCAGCACATCTCGTGCGAGCCGGAATGGCGCCCGCAACATCACATTGAGGAAGTAATCCAGGGTTTCGTCGTCGGTGCCGTGCAGCGGCGTCGGGTTCCCCACGCCGGCGTTGTTGATCAGGAAGTCGATCCGACCCCACTTCTCGACGGCGGCCTGGACAACGCGTGCGGGTCCGTCATCGTCGGTCAGATCGACTGCTACCGTCTCGACTCGGTCGGGATCGCCTATTGCTACCGCCAATTCGTCGAGCCTTTTCTCATTCCGGCCGGTGGCGAGTACCGCCATGCCGGTTTCGGCCAACTTGGTCGCACATCCGAATCCGATACCGCCGGTCGCGCCGGTCACGATCGCTACTTGCATGTCATCCGTCCGTTGCTGTCAGGGCCGTTTGAATCTGGTGCTTGAGCACCTTGCCGGCATCGTTTCTCGGCAGCGCCTCCCAAATAGCGACCTGCTCTGGCACTTTGAAGATGGCGACACCCCGGGACTGCAAGAAGTCGCGAAGACTGGCCACGTCGGGCTGCGCTCCGTGGGTGGGGACGATGACGGCGCAGGCCCGCTCACCGGTGCGGGCATCGGGCAAGCCGACGACGGCGATGTCTGCGACGCCGGGGTGGCCGATCAGAATGTCCTCGATCTCCTTGGGAGCGATATTCTCGCCATTGCGAATGATGAGGTCTTTGACCCGCCCGGTGACGACGAGGTAGTCGCCGTCGACCCAGCGGCCTAGATCACCGGTACGGAAATACCCGTCGCGGTCGAAGGATTCGGCTCCATCCTCACTGTGCAGGTAACCGACCAGCATCTGCGGGCCGCGGGCGTGAATCTCTCCACCCGCGCCGCGCAGGGCGATCGTCGCGAACCCAGGTCGCCCATCGGTGTCGGCGGCATGGTCGGGGTCGAGCGGAGCGCCGACGGTGGTCACCGGAACCTCGGTCGAGCCATACACCCGGGTGACCGCCGCACGCTCGAAATAGTCCGCCGCCCGTCGCATCAGCGACGGTGGCACCGATGCACCGCCGCAGACGAACAGCTTCAGCTCTGGCAGTCGTGTTCCCGCGCGCTCGGCTGCCGCGAGTAGTTGCTCGAGGAACGGTGTGGCTCCGGCGATATGAGTGCAGCCGCTGTTGTCGATCAGCTCGACTGCCGTGTCCGCATTCCAGCGGTCCATCAACACAGCCGACGTTCCGAGCAGCAGCGGACATTCGAACGCGTAGATGGAGCCGCCGATATGCGCGATCGGTGATGGGACCAGGAACCTGTCGCCGGGCTGGACCTGCCAGTGGTCACGGAGTTGGGTGATCAGGGCATGCATCGAGTTATGGCTGTGTAGAACAGCTTTCGGCCGACCGGTGGTCCCCGACGTGTACAGCATCATCCGCACGGCATCGGGTTCCAGCGTGGGCAGCTCGGCTGCCGGCGACTGCGCCTCAGGTAGTGACGCGCCGTCGCGCGCGACAATGACCTCGGGCGGGTTCTCCAGCTGCGCGACGACCCGGGTCAGCATCGCTGCGTAGTCGTGCCGCCCGAAAACCGACGGCACGAAGATCATCCGGGTGTCCGCATCGCGCAGAATGAAGAGCAACTCGCTCTCGCGCAGCGAGGGCAGGATGGGGTTGACCACCATCCCGGCGATCGTCGCACCCAGGTAAATGACCGCGGCCTCATGCCAGTTGGGCAGCATGAACGACACCACGCTGCCGATCGTCATTCGCTCCAGCAGTGCCTGCGCCAACGCCGTCGCCTGCTCGTGAAGACTGTGACAGTCGAGTCGATAATCGCCGTCGATCAGCACCACGCGCTGCGGTGTGCGGAGTGCGGCATCGGCCAGCGAATCAGCCAGGGTCTCGCGCACCCACCACCCGCGCGCATAGGCTTCCGCGGTCCGCTTGTCGTCCCAGCGGACCGTTCGTCCACCGATCAGTTTGGTGTTCGACATCGCCGCATGTGAGATTAGCCGCGGACGCGTCGCATCGTCATCGAGTGACGGAAACGGGACGCCGGATGCGTGTTGATCGTCAACTGGGCGACCTCGCCATCCGAGGTCGCATAGGTGCGATGTACCTCGAGAGCCGGGCTGCCGACCTCGACGCTGAGTTGGGCGGCCAGCGTCGGCGAGATCAGTACCGCGGCGATCTCCTGGCGCACCTCGACGATGCTCAATCCGAAGATGTCTTCGATCAACGGGAAGATCGGACCGGTGTGGCGCGCCAGCAGCCGGCCCACCCCGGCGAACGCCCGGTTGATGTAGTACTCGGTACGGCAGACCGGGAACTCGGCATCGTCGATCCGGCGAAAACCCTTGACGGCCAACCACTCCTCGCCGCCGTTGAGACCGGTCCGGGCTGCCAGTTCGTCGTCGACGAGAACCATCCCGGTGGATTCGATCGCGAACTGTGCTCCGGTCGCGAAGGCCAGCAGGTCGTTGATCGAGACGACGTCCTGGACGTAGGAGTCCGAAGACGGACGCGGCACGACGAGCGTGCCCGCCCGCGGCCGGGAAGCGACGAGATTGTCGTCACGCAGCCGCCTTAACGCCTCCCGGATGGTGTACCGGCTGACCGAAAAGCGTTCACACAGTTGATGTTCAGTGGGTAGCTGGGATCCCACCGGGTAAACCCCGTCGACGATCTCCTTCCGCAACGCGCGCGCCACCTGCAGGTAACGGTGGTCGGTCGGCTGGGTGTCAGTCATGGCTAACTTCTCTGGGTTCTCGCCGGAATGCCAGCACGCTGCCGTCCGCGTCGGCCGAGACGTATACGGTGCCGTCCGGCCCGGCGGCGATGCCCGCGAACGGCCCTTGTGGCCCGGAGAACGGCGGCATTCCCTTCAACGGCTTGGCAACCACACCGGGCGCTGCGCCGACGGGCAACCCGGACGCGATCGTGTGCGTTTTCGAGTCCTCCAGATCCACGACAACCAGCGTCTTGGCGCCGGCGTCGACCACATACAACTGCCGCCCGTCGACCAGAATGCCTTGCGGGCACATCAATTCGGTTGCCACGGTATGGACGCCTGATCCGGTGAGCTTGACCACCCGACCGGCACCCGCCTCCGAGACCAGCCAACCACCGTCGGGTGCGACCGCCACCCCGATCGGGTCATTGAGTCCGGATGCGATCACCTCCACCTGACCGCTGCGGATCGAGATCACCCGGCCGGTCCCGAGTTCGGCGGCTGCGACGGTGCCGTCAGGGGCGACCGCCACGCCGTAGAGCTGATCGAATCCGTCTGCCAGGACTTCGCTTTCGCCGCCGGCCGGCCGATACCGCGATACTTGACCACCGGACGTGGTGACGACGAACTCCCCAGGTGCCGACGGAGTCAACCCGCGCAGGAACCCCGGATACCCCGGGGTGAACAGCATGCCCACGGTGTGCAACGTGTGATCGGGTAGCAGCAGGTAGAAGTACGTGCCGTCGGCGATGTAGAGGTTGCCGTCGGAGCCGACGGCCAGATCCAGCGGCCAATTCAATCCGCCCGGCAGCACGGTCTGCGTCTGTCCGCCGGCGAGAACCTCGGTGATCTCACCGGTGAAGTTCGAGACGAACAGCCGATCGTCGACGAAGGTCAGGTTGTCCAGGCCGGGATTCAGATCGGCCAGCACGGTCTGCTCGCCGGTGCGCGGATCGATGCGCAGCACCTGGCCACTGTGCACCTGGGTCGAGACGATCTGGCCCGCCGCATCGAACTTCACCGAGTCGGGCACGCCCAGACCCGAGGCGACCGTTTCGGGCGCACCGCCGTCCAGGCCGATGCGCCAGATCTCGTTGGCGCCCATCACCGGGAAGTACAGCAACCCGTCCGGACCGACTTCCATGGCGTTGGGTGACGGAACATTCTCCAGTAGCACCCGCGGCTCGCCACCGGCAAGGTCGAGCTCGAGAAGCCGTCCGCCTTCACGGCATTCGCCGATGAACAACCGGCCCTGATGAACGGTGATGCCGTTGGCCGACGGGACATCCCCACGCAGCACCCGGGTGGTTCCGTCGGCACCGCGCACGCTGACCCGACCGTCCATCACCTCGGTCGCGTACAGGTCGCCTCGCGGGCCGAAGGCCACGTCGTCGGGCGCGATGATGTCGTCGCCTTTGGGGCTGATGGTCCCCAGCTGACCGGTGCCGACATCGAGCGCGCTGATCTGGCTGCCGGTCACCTGCGCGATGTAGATCCGGCCGTCGGGCCCGGTCCGCAGGCCGTTGGCGCCGAACAGCCGGCTGGCCGGGGTGAGTCGCTCCATGTGCCAGCCCTCGGCGAGGATGGTCGACACCCCTGCGCCGGAGCGCCCTTCGTGCAGCAACATCGGTGATGACTCCCGGGGCCCTAGTGTCGCAGCGTCGCGGCGGTTGCAGCCGGTGACGTTAGCAACAGCTGGTGGTCCAGACAATAGATAGCGAAACCCTCAGCGCGGGCCACTTGACGCTCAGCCATTTGCAGAGAATCATATTCTCAATTATGCGTATCTTGCTACCTTGTCCGGACAAAAAATGGACGAATCTCCGCAGTGGTCGATAATCTGATCGCTCTCGAACGTCGCGTGGTGGTGGTGGCCGGCGCGGCGGGCGGAGGTATCGGCACCACCGTGACCCGCATGGTCGCCGAGGCCGGCGCGACCGTCATCGCGGTGAGCCGGTCCAAAGAAAACCTCGACGAGCACATTGCGCCGCTGATCGAGCGCGGACTGTCGATCGTGCCGGTCGCCGCGGACGTGGCGACCGAGGATGGCATCGACGCAGCCATCGAGCAGGCGTTGCGCGCCGACGGCGAACTGCACGGGCTGGTCAACGTGGCCGGCGGCGCCGCGCCGGAAACCTGGATGCCGTCGACGCGGGTGACCCGTACCGACTGGCGCGACCTGTTCACCCAGAACCTAGAGACCGCATTCTTCATGAGCCAGGCGGTCGCCGCGGAATTGAAGGCCGGCAAACGCCGCGGGTCGATCGTGTCGATCTCGTCGATCAGCGGAATGAACACTGCGCCCTTCCACATCGCCTACGGCACGGCCAAGGCGGCGGTCGCGGCGATGACCCGCACCATGGCCGTCGAGCTGGCCGGCGACGAAATCCGGGTGAACGCCGTGGCCCCCGGGGTGACCGCCACGCCGGCGTCGCTCACCTACGTCGACGACGACGCCGAGCGCGATCGCCGCGCCATCGCGATGGGCCGGCGCGGCCGCCCCGAAGAGATTGCCGGCGCCATCCTGTTCCTGCTCTCCGACCTGTCCAGCTACATCACCGGCCAGACCCTGCTGGTCGACGGCGGCCTGGACCTCAAATGGACGCACCTGGGCGCCGACAACACGTCGCTCTTTCTCAAGGACGACTCCTTCCGAGCAGCGATAAGGAGCATGTGATGACCGACATCGAAGTCGAAGCGGCCGAACAACTTTCCGCGCCGGCGACAATCGGCGTCGAGGCCTATCTGTCCGAGGACTATGCCCGCGCCGAGCGGGATAGGCTGTGGCGCAAAGTGTGGCAACAAGTCGGCCGGGTCGAGGATTTGCCGAAGGTCGGCAGCTTCCTGACCTACGACATCCTCGACGACTCCGTCATCGTGGTACGCACCGGACCGGAGACGCTCAAGGCCCACCACAACGTGTGCGTGCATCGCGGCCGGCGCCTGGTCGATACTCCTGAGCGCGCGAAAAGCGCTTGCGGGCACAAGAAGTCGTTCGTGTGTGGGTTCCACGGCTGGACCTACGATCTGGACGGCGGCTGTACACATATCCCCGAGCGGCAGGACTGGCAGGACTCGCTGACGCCGCAGAACACCCACCTGGCTCCGGTGCACGTCGACACCTGGGGCGGCTGGGTGTGGATCAACCTGGATCCACACTGCGAGCCGCTGCGTGATTATCTCGAGCCGGCCGCCACCATGCTGGATCCGTTCGGCTTGCAGAACATGCGGGTCAAATGGCGTAAATGGCTGACCTTCCAATGTAATTGGAAGGTCGCGATCGAGGCGTTCAACGAGACTTACCACGTCGCGACCACGCACCCGCAGTTCAACAAGTTCGGTACGTTCCGCGGCTGGGCGAAAGCGCAAGGCAAACACAGCAATATCGGCTACGACGCGCCCAAGGATCTGACCGAGACCAAGTCAAAAATCCGGCTCGGGTCCGGAGATCCGCGGATCTCGACGGCCGAGATGCAGGTGTACACGCTGGAGGAAACCAACGCCACCACCACGAAGACTCTGGTGGACGCTGCGAAGCGACTGGCCGACGAACTTCCCGAAGACACCCCGCCCGACCAGGTGCTGAGCCATTGGCTCACTGCGGCGCGCAGCGACGACGCTGCCCGCGGTGTGGTGTGGCCGGTCATCGATCCCGAGCATCTGGCCAAGAGCGGTACCGCCTGGCAGATCTTTCCGAACTTTCAGATCGGGCAGGGCCTGACGACGGCGCTGTGCTACAGCGCGCGACCCAACGGCCACGACCCCAACAGCTGCATCTTCGAAGCGGCTTGCTACGAGCTTTACCCCGAAGGCCAAGAGCCGCAAACCGAATGGGTGTACCTGGAGGCAGACGACCCCAACTGGCGCACTGTCTTCCCGCAGGATTTCTCGAACATGGCCGCCGTACAGCAAGGCATGAAATCGCTCGGTTTTCAAGGCACTAAGCCCAATCCCTACATGGAACGCAGCACGGTTAACCTCCATTACCAGCTGTCGAAGTACATGGGTACCGGCGAACCGCAGGAGCTTTGAGTTAGATGACAATGTTCGAGACATGCGGCCCGACGCAGACGCCGGATGGCATCGATATCGACGCGCTGCGCGAGAAGTACCTATTCGAGCGCGATAGGCGGCTGCGTCCAGAGGGCTCGAAACAGTACTTGGAACTCAAGGACGACTTCGCGGAGTTCGCCGAGGTCGATCCTCACACGCCCGTGACGCCGCGCACCCCTATAGACGCGGACATCGACGTCGCGGTGCTCGGCGGCGGCATCACCGGACTGCTAGCCGGCGCTCACCTCAAGAAGTCCGGCGTCGAAGACGTGCACGTCATCGAGATGGGCGGCGACTTCGGCGGCGTCTGGTATTGGAATCGTTTTCCGGGAATCCAGTGTGACAACGACGCTTACTGTTACATCCCGATGCTGGAGGAACTCAATTATGTTCCCTCCAAAAAGTTCTCCGACGGTTCCGAGATTTATGAGCACTGTCGCCGTATCGCAAAGCATTTCGGACTCTACGACGGCGCCATCTTCTCCACCCAGGTTCGCACGGCGCGCTGGGATGAGACGATCAAGCGCTGGCGGTTGAGCACCAACCGTGGTGACGACGTTCGTGCCCGGTTCCTGGTGATGGCACAGGGCTCGTTCAATCGGCCGAAGCTGCCCGGCATCCGTGGTCTCAAGGACTTCAACGGATATATGTTCCACTCCGCTCGCTGGGACTACGACTACACCGGCGGGGATTCCAATGGCGGATTGCACAAGCTGCGTGACAAACGTGTGGCGCTCGTCGGTACTGGTGCAACCGGGGTGCAGCTGGTTCCCCACTTGGGCCGAGACGCCAAGCACCTCTATGTCTTTCAGCGCACTCCCTCATCGGTGGACGTGCGGGGCAACGAGCCGACAGAGCCGCAGTGGGCGGCGTCGCTGCAGCCGGGCTGGCAGGAGCAACGCAAGCGCAACTTCCACCGCTGGTCCCCGTTGGGGGAGGGTGCGGTGTTCGACGAGCCCGATATGGTGTGTGATTTCTGGACCGAACTCGGGCGCAACCTGACCGCGCGTATCGCGGCCGCCGACGATCCCACGGCACTGTCCATCGAGCAGATCATGACCTTCCGCGAAGAAGAGGACTACAAGGTCATGGAACGGTTGCGACGGCGCGTCGAGGAGCTCGTCGACGACCCGGAGACCGCCGAAGCGCTCAAACCGTACTACCGATTCATGTGCAAGCGGCCCTGCAGCAATGACGAATACCTGCCGACGTTCAATCGCCCGAACGTGACGCTGGTTGACGTTTCGGAATCCAAAGGGGTGGAACGACTCACCGCGAAGGGGATTGTCGCCAACGGCGTTGAGTACGAAGTCGATTGCGTCATCTTCGCCAGCGGTTTCGAGATCACCACCGACATCGGCCGTCGGTACGCCGTCGATGTGATCGAAGGCCGCGACGGCCTGTCACTGTTCGATCACTGGCGCGACAGCTACAAATCACTCCACGGGATGACCAGCCGAGGCTTCCCCAACCAGTTCTTCACCGGCTTCATTCAAGGCGGCGTGGCAGGGAACACCACCGCGATGCTCGAACAGCAGGCCGAACACATCGCCTATATCATCTCCGAAGCAATAGCGCGCCGCGCGACCACCGTCGAGCCGAGCCAGGAAGCTCAAGACAACTGGATCAAGACGATCCGCGAAACCTCAATAGACAGCTCAGAATTCGCGGTCTCCTGCACGCCTGGCTATTACAACAATGAGGGCGGCGGTGGCGGCGAGGGCATCCGCTCGGCGATCGGCGATCCCTACATGCCCGGCTTCTACGTGTTCGACGACCTGCTCAAGGAATGGCGTGCAAAAGGCGACCTGGACGGTCTGGTACTCGAGAACATAGATGGCTGACTTGAGGTTCGACGGCAGGGTGGCGGTAGTCACTGGGGGCGGACGAGGGCTCGGCCGCTCCTACGCCCTGCTGCTTGCATCGCGCGGAGCGAAGGTCGTCGTCAACGACCCAGGCGGCAGCCTCGATGGCGAGGGTGTGGACTCCGGGCCCGCCGAGTGTGTGGTCAGTGAGATCACAGCGGCCGGAGGGCAAGCCGTCGCCTGCACCGAATCGGTGAGCACCCCCGAAGGCGGCGACTCGATCGTGCGGACCGCGCTCGAACACTATGGTCGCGTAGACATTTTGATACACAACGCCGGCAACGTCCGTGGTGGCTCCCTGAAAGAGATGAGCTACGAAGATTTCGACGCCGTGCTCGACGTGCACCTGCGCGGCGCGTTCAACGTTGTGCGGCCGGCATTTCCGCTCATGTGTGAGGCGGGCTACGGCCGTATTGTGCTGACGTCATCGATCGGCGGGCTGTACGGAAACCACAATGTGGCCAATTACGCGGCCGCCAAGTCGGGCGTGATCGGGTTGTCCAATGTCGCGGCGCTCGAAGGCGCCGCCGAGGGTGTGCGGTGCAATGTGATCGTGCCGGCCGCGGTGACGCGCATGGCCGAAGGCATCGACACCTCGGCCTATCCACCGATGGGTTCGGAACTCGTTGCGCCCGTGGTGGGTTGGCTGGCGCACGAGTCTTGCTCGGTGACTGGTGAACTGTTCATCGCGCTGGCGGGTCGGGTGGCACGAGCAGTCATCGTGGAGAGTCCGGGCGTGTGCCTGTCGTCGTGGACGATCGAGGACGTCAGTAGCCATCTGGATGCGATTCGAAAGATAGAGGCTCCGCTGGTTTTTCCGGTCGTACCTGACGGCCATGACCAGCACATCCGCTACAGCTTCGAACTGGCGCACCGGTCAAGCGATCGAGGCGCAGTCCATGGCTAGCTCGACGAGGACGGGACCGCTGGCCGGTGTGCGGGTGATCGACCTCACCGCAATGGTGATGGGACCGTACTGCACGCAGATCATGGCCGACATGGGCGCCGACGTGATCAAAGTCGAACCACCGCAAGGCGATAACACCCGCTACATCTCAGTGGGTCCGGCGCCGGGCATGAGCGGAGTGTTCGTCAACGTCAATCGCGGCAAGCGCGGCATCGTGCTGGACCTGCAAACCGACACCGGAACGCAGGCGCTGCGCGCGCTTGTCGAGACCGCCGATGTATTCATCCACTCGATGCGCGCCAAAGCGATCGCCAAGCTCGGCTTCGACTATGAGGAGGTCGCCGCGATCAACCCGGCGATCGTTTACACCAATTGCTACGGGTACGGGCGACGCGGACCCGACCGCGACCGGCCCGCCTATGACGACACGATCCAGGCCGAATGCGGCCTGCCCGCGGTACAACAACAACTGACCGGCGAGGCGGACTACGTCGGAACCATCATGGCCGACAAGGTCGCCGGGCTGACCGCGCTGTACGCGACGACCATGGCGTTGTTTCACCGCGAGCGTACCGGGGAGGGGCAGGAAGTCGAGGTCGCCATGTTCGAAACCATGGCCTCGTTCATGCTCGTCGAACATGCCAACGGCGCCCTGTTCGACCCCCCGCTGGGGCCGGCGGTGTACCCGCGTACCGTCGCGCCCAACCGGCGTCCGTACCGCACCAGTGATGGCCACATCGCGGCACTGATTTACAACGACAAGCACTGGAACGCTTTCATGAACGCGGTGCAGCCGCCGTGGGCCAGTGAGCTGTATTCGACGCTGGAGCAGCGTGCACACCAGATCGACACAGTGTACGGATTCGTGGCCGAGACGATGAAACAGCGCACGACGCAGGAGTGGCTAGCACTGTTCGGCGAACTCGAGATACCCGCCGCGCCGCTCAATACGCCCGGTGACTTGTTCGACGATCCGCATCTCAACGCCGTCGGCATGTTTGAAACCGTGGACACCCCGCACGGACCGGTGCGCTTTCCGGGCGTACCCACCTGGTTCTCTCGGACACCGGGCCGCGTTGCGGGACCGGCGCCGGAGCTGGGCGCCGACACAGCAGAAGTGCTCGCCGAAATTGGCACGAGCAGTGCCCCGCAAGCGGCCGGTACCACCAGCAAAGCCGCCCGAAATAGCCTGCCAGAGGCTAATTTTGCGTCTGCTCGCGAAGTAAAGGAGTTCTGAATATGGCCGTGTCGGTTTACAAACGCATTCTCGACCTGTTCGAGGCAGAGGGTGTGAATACGCTATTCGGTATCCCTGACCCGAACTTCGTGCACATGTTCGCCGAGGCAGACGCTCGCGGGTGGTCGGTGGTCGCACCGCATCACGAGCTGAGCGCGGGATTCATGGCCGAGGCGGCGTCGCGGATGACGGGTAAGCCAGGTCTGTGCATCGGCACGCTCGGCCCCGGCGTGGCCAACATCTCCGGCGCGATGATGTGTGCGCTCGTGGAGAACTCGCCGGTGATCTTCCTCGGCGGCCAGCGCGCCCGCATCACCGAGCGCCGGGTCCGGCGCGGACGCATCCAGTTCGTCCAGCAGGAGGGCCTTTTCACGCCGTCGGTCAAGTACAGCAGTTCGATCGAGTATGCCGACCAGACCGATGAGATCATCCGTGAGGCGATTCGTCGGGCCATGTCCGGTACACCCGGCCCGGCCTACATCGAGTACCCGTCGCACGTCATCCTCGAAGAGCTCGACGTGCCGGATCCGCTGCCGCCCAACCGGTACCGGCTCGTCAACCAGACCGCGGGTGAGCGCGAGGTGGGCGAAGCCGCGAAACTGATCCGTGCGGCCCAGAGCCCGATTTTGTTGGTCGGACACGCGGTCCACACATCGCGCACCGGTGCGGCAGTCAGGCAGCTGGCCGACCTGATGCAGTGCCCGGTGATCCAGACCTCCGGCGGCACGTCGTTCATCGAGGGTCTCGAGGACCGAACCTTCGCCTATGGATTCTCGCCGGCGGCAGTCGAGGCGGTGGTGAAGTCCGATCTGTGCGTCGCGCTCGGCACGGAGCTCGGCGAACCGAGCCACTACGGCAAGACCCGCCATTGGGCGGAGAACGACGCAAAGCGCAAATGGGTTCTGGTCGAACAGGATCCGGTGGCCATCGGCGTCAATCGTCCCATTGACATCCCGCTGGTCGGGGACCTGCGCGGGGTGGTGCCTCAGCTGGTGGCAGCGCTGCGAGACAATCCGAGAAAGGCATCGGTTGATCTCGATCGCTGGATCAAGGAGGACGCGGCGGAGCTGGCGCAGCTCGCCGAGAACGCGCCGGCGGGCCGGACGCCGGTGCACCCTGCGCGGTTTGTCGTCGAGGCCACCAAAGCGTTCCCGAAGGACGGCATCATGGTCCGGGACGGCGGCGCGACCGTCATCTTCCAGTGGACCTACTCGCAGGCCAAACCCCGCGACGTCATCTGGAACCAGAACTTCGGCCACCTCGGTACCGGCTTGCCGTACGCGGTAGGGGCATCGGTCGCCGAGGGCGGTAAGCGCCCGGTGATGTTGCTGACCAGCGATTCGGCGTTCCTCTTCCACATCGCCGAGCTGGAAACCGCCGCACGCCAGAAGCTTCCGCTGGTGTGCGTGGTGGGTGTCGACCACCAGTGGGGCCTCGAGGTGGGCGTCTACAAGCGCACCTTCGAGCAGCCGTCGCCGCAGCCCGGCGTGCACTGGAGCAAGGACGTGCGCTTCGACAAGATCGCCGAGGGCTTCGGCTGCCACGGCGAATACGTCGAAAAAGAGGACGAGATCGGTCCGGCGATCCAGCGGTCCTACGCGAGCGGCAAGACCGGCGTCGTCCACGTCTGCATCGATCCGAAGGCAAATTCCGAGGAGATGCCCAAGTACGACGAATTCCGCACCTGGTATGCCGAAGGCACTCAGTAAGAAAAGGATGATCTGATGCGTGAGTACCTGAACTTCTATATCGACGGCAAGTGGGTCGAGCCGCTGCGGTCCAACACTTCTGACGTCGAGAACCCGGCGACCGAGCAGGTCGCCGGAAAGATCTCGCTGGGCTCGGCCGACGACGTCGACGCGGCGGTCAAGGCGGCCCGGCGCGCCTTTGCGGGCTGGTCACAGAGTAGCCGCGAACAGCGTCTGGACCTGATGGAGTCCATTCTCGCCGAATACCAGAAGCGGGCAGCCGATCTGGCCGACGCCGTCACCGAGGAGATCGGCGCGCCGCCATCGCTGGCCGCAGGCCCGCAGATGCAACTCGGACTCGGTCATCTGGTGACGGCGATCGACGTGCTGAAGAACTTCCCGTTCGAAGAACAGCACGGGGCAACGTTGGTCGCCAAGGAACCGATCGGCGTCTGCGGGCTGATCACACCGTGGAACTGGCCGCTCAACCAGATCGCGGTCAAGGTATACCCCGCGTTGGCAACGGGTTGCACGATGATCCTGAAACCGTCTGAGGTCGCGCCGTTTTCGGCCTACATTTTCACCGAGATCCTGGACGCCGCGGGTGTCCCGGCCGGAGTGTACAACCTGGTCAACGGCGACGGCCCGGGCGTGGGCGTCGCCCTGGCCAGCCATCCCGACATCGACATGGTGTCGTTCACCGGATCCACCCGCGCCGGCGTTGAGGTGGCCAGGCTTGCCGCCCCGACGGTGAAGCGGGTGACCCAGGAGTTGGGCGGCAAGAGCCCCAACATCGTTCTCGA
>DATAZN010000530.1:0-18968 GCA_036272035.1 Mycobacterium sp.
GACGATGATCTTGCGGCCGGTCAGGCCGGCGTCACCCATGGGGCCGCCGAGCACGAACTTGCCCGTCGGGTTGACCAGCAGCCGGTAGTCGGAGGTGTCGAGGGTGGCGTGATCCAGCTCGGCCAGGACGGTGTCGACGACCTTCTGCTTGATGTCCGGCGTCAGTGTTTCGACCAGATCGATGCCGTCGGCGTGCTGAGTCGAGAGGACGACGGTGTCGAGGCGGACCGGCCGGTTGCCTTCGTACTGGATCGTCACCTGGGTCTTGCCGTCGGGACGCAGGTAGTCGACGGTGCCGTTCTTACGCACTTCGGTCAGCTTGCGGGCCAACCGGTGGGCCAGTGCGATCGGCAGCGGCATCAACTCAGGAGTGTCGTTGATGGCATAGCCGAACATCAGGCCCTGGTCGCCGGCGCCCTGGGAGTCCAGCGGGTCCGCGGCGCCCTCGACGCGCGTCTCGTGCGCGGTGTCGACGCCCTGAGCGATGTCGGGCGACTGACGGCCGATGCCGATGTTGACGCCGCACGTCTCCCCGTCGAAACCCTTGTCCGAGTGGTCGTAGCCGATGTCCAGGATGCGCTCACGAACCGTGTTGGTGATGTCGGCGAAGGCTTCCTTGGCCAACGTCGTCACCTCGCCGACCACGTGAACCTGGCCCGTGGTCACCAGCGTCTCGACGGCGACACGTGAGCGGGGGTCGCCCGCCAGCAGCGCGTCGAGCACCGAGTCGCTGATCGCGTCGCAGATCTTGTCCGGATGCCCCTCGGTCACCGATTCGCTGGTGAACAAACGACCCTTTTCGCTCACACCCTCACCCTTCTAAGTCCACGTCAAAAACGTTAGTTAGACAAACCATATCTGTTGGCCCGTAAATGTTACCGGCCGGTCGACGGCGCAGGGAGGCTAGGTGGCGTCCCCAGCGCCCCTCTGCAAGAACGTGACGATCGCGTCCACGATACGGCTGGCCATCAGAGTCTTCGAGCCGGGCTGCAGCGCTGACTCGGTGCCGTCGGCGGCCAGCAGCCAACCGTCGTTGTTGTCGACCTCGAAGGCTTTACCGTCACCGACGGCGTTGACCACTAGCAGGTCACATCCCTTGCGCTGCAACTTCGCGCGGGCATGAAAGAGCACGTCACCGGCGGCGTCGCCGGTTTCGGCGGCGAAGCCGACGATCCCGCGCATGTTGGGCAGCTGCCCGGCAGCGCGGGCCTGCACGACCGCCGCCAGCACATCGTCGTTGCGGATGAGGTCGATGGACTGCGGCTCCTCGGCGCCTTTTTTGATCTTCGCGGTCGCAACGTGCGCCGGCCGGAAGTCGGCGACCGCGGCCGCCATCGCCAGCACGTGCACGTCGGGCGCATGCTTGGACACCGCGTCGCCGAGTTGTTGGGCCGAGCTGACGTGCACAACCTCGACGCCCGCCGGGTCGATCAGGCCGGCGGTGTGTCCGGCGATCAGTGTGACCTCGGCGCCGCGCTGGGCGGCGACCCGCGCCACCGCGTAGCCCTGCTTGCCCGAGCTGCGGTTGCCGATGAAACGGACCGGGTCGAGCGGCTCGCGGGTACCACCCGCGGTCACCAGCATCTTGACGCCGGCCAGGTCGTAGGGCATCGCGTCGTGGCGTTCCAGGAGCAGCTGGGCGAAGGTGGTGATCTCCTCGGCCTCCGGCAGTCGGCCTGGGCCGCTGTCCTCCCCAGTGAGCCGTCCAGATGCCGGCTCGAGCACCACAGCACCGCGGCGGCGCAGCATCTCGACGTTGTCGACGGTCGCAGGGTGCTGCCACATCTCGGTGTGCATCGCCGGAGCGAACAGCACCGGACATCGGGCAGTGAGCAGCGTCGCAGTCAGCAGGTCGTCAGCGCGGCCGTGTGCGGCACGCGCCAACAGGTCGGCTGTGGCGGGCGCAACGACGACCAGGTCGGCACCCTGGCCGATGGCGACGTGCGGCACCCGCGGAACGTCCTCGAATATTCCGGTCTGGACTGGTTCGCCGGACAGTGCTTCGAAGGTGGCGGCCCCGACGAATCGCAGCGCGGATTCGGTGGGGATGACGCGGACCGAGTGGCCGGCCTCGGTGAGCTGACGAACGACGGTGGCGGCCTTGTATGCGGCGATACCCCCGGCGACGCCGACGACGACCCGCTTACGGTCCGCCCACTTCTCGTCCGAGAGGCTCATCGCAAGCCCGCCTCGACTCCGCTACTCGCCCTCGGTGTGCTCAAGCAGGTCGCCGTGGATCTCGCGCATCGCGATCGACAGCGGCTTTTCCTGCAACCCCGGCTCGACCAGTGGGCCGACGTACTCGAGGATGCCCTCGCCGAGCTGGTTGTAGTAGTCATTGATCTGACGGGCACGCTTGGCTGCGTAGATCACCAGGGCGTATTTGCTGGACACCCGCGCGAGCAACTCGTCGATGGGCGGGTTGGTGATGCCCAGCGGCGTGTCGTAAGCACCGATGCCACCCGACGACGCGTCGAACTGGTCGGGGACGGCGGCTAGCGAAGCGTCGGTTTGTGAATTACTCACTAAATATTCTCCTGGCGGCTGAAAGCGGTGTGCGAATAAAGCTGAATCGAGTCTGGACGCGGGTCACGCCGTGTTCGGTGTAGTTCCCACCAGCAAGGATACCAATTCCGAGCACGCAGTTTCCAATTGACGGTTCACCACGACCTCGTCGAAGTCATCCTGAGCCGCTAATTCCATGCGTGCGGTGGCCAGCCGGCGCTCGATCACCTCGGGTGTCTCGGTCCCGCGACCGACCAGGCGGGCTTCCAACGCCTCCCAATTCGGCGGGGCCAGAAACACCGTGAGCGCCTCGGGCATCGCGTGTTTGACGGCGCGGGCGCCGGCCAGGTCGACCTCGATGAGTACTGGGTTCCCGGCGGTGACGGCGTCGCGGACCGGTCCGGCCACGGTGCCCGATCGGTGCAGGCCGCCGTGAATTTCGGCCCATTCCAGCAGGGCGCCGTCGTCGATCAGTTGCTGAAAGCGACTGGGCGTAACGAAGTGGTAGTCGACCCCGTCGACTTCGCCGGGCCGGGGCGCTCTGGTGGTCGCCGAGACGCTGAAATGCAAATCCGGGACTCGCTCACGCAAGCAGCGGACCAGTGTCGACTTACCCACCGCGGATGGACCGGACAGCACGACGACGCGTCCTGTAGCGACCGCACGACTGCCGTCCGGTCCCCCGTCGGTGTTCAACGACTCTCCTGGAAGATGCCGGGGTTATCGCCCGGCTCTCCCTCAGGCCCTTCGGCCTGCATCGTCGCCGGACTTAGGCGAAGTCGAACTTTTCCAGCAGAGCCTTGCGCTGACGGTCGCCGAGGCCGCGCAGACGGCGCGTCGGGGCGATCTCCAGCTCGGTCATGATTTCCTGCGCCTTGACCTTGCCCACCTTCGGCAATGCCTCCAGCAACGCGGAAACCTTCATCTTGCCCAAGACCTCGTTGGTCTCGGCATCCTTGAGCACCTGCTGGAGATTGGTGCCGCCGCGCTTCAGCCGGTCTTTGAGCTCAGCTCGCGCTCGGCGTGCGGCGGCAGCCTTCTGCAACGCTGCCGCGCGCTGCTCGTCGGTCAACTGGGGAAGGGCCACGATTCCTCCGTACTAATGATCAACAGCTATCAATCTTTGTTTGTATCGGCCGGGTAAGTCCAGCCAGCGGTGACGACCGTACCCACGCGTGCAGACGAAATCTAACCCGCCCCCCTGGTTGAAGCTACAAAAACGCAGCTTGTGGCGTCGAGAAGGCGCCGTCCGGGACGCCCCGGCCGGAGCCCGTCGACGGTGTCTTCGCTGCCACCGATGGGCCGGTTTCGCGGCCGCTAGATGCGCTCTACCTGGCCTTTTGTCGAGTGCACCGCTCTCGATCGGTCGCCGGAAAAACCGTGGCCCGACCGCCTCGGAACCCCCGAAAAGCCGAATTTGTGCCGGTCAGGAATGTTGCGGCGTGTCGCGCGTGTCGCCGCGAACAGCACGTCCGGCCCGACAGTGAACGACGCCGTGTCGTAGCCCGGCCGGCGGCGGTTGCGAGGGGCTCAGTCGGCCAGATACGCGACCGCGTCGCGCATCCGCTCCCCGGCTGCGCGCACCGCTGCAACGTCCGGCCCGGCCCGCAGGACGTCGCGCGACACCGCGGGCAGCAGCTGCCCCGGAGCGGCCCCGCCCAGGCCGCTCAGCGCATCGGGCCGACCACCCTGGAAGCCGACGCCTGGTACCAGCACCGGTCCGCCGAGTTCGCTGACGTCGGGCGCGTCGGTCACCGTGGCGCCGACCACGACGCCCACCGAACCGGGACCGGGGCCCATCGCATGGTTGACCGCTGCGGCCTGGTCGATGATCAGCTGGGCCACCGGACGGCCTCCGGTGTCGGCGCGCTGCACGCTCGCGCCCTCCGGATTGGACGTGGCCGCCAGCACGAACACCCCGCGACCGTGTGCCGCAGCGCTGTCCAGCAGCGGCTGTAGCGAGCCGAAACCCAGATACGGCGAGGCGGTTACGGCGTCAGCAGCCAGCGGGGAGTCACCCGTCCAGGCCGCCGCATAGGCCGCCATCGTCGAGCCGATGTCCCCGCGCTTGGCGTCGGCCAGCACCAGCACACCGGCATCGCGCAACGCGGTCATGGTCCGCTCCAGCACCGCATACCCTGCGGCGCCGTAGCTTTCGAAAAACGCGACCTGAGGTTTGACGACGGCGAAGTCGGCATAAGCCGCCACGCAGATCTCGCAGAACGCCGCGAGGCCGTCAGGACTGACCGGCAGATTCCATGCCCGCAAGAGTTCGGGATGCGGGTCGATGCCCAGACACAGTGGCCCGCGGTGGGATATCGCTTCGGCCAGCCGGGCGCCGAACCCGGGCATCGCTATTCGCCGCCGTTGTTCAGCGCTCTGTGCAGCTCTTGCAGCGAGCGGACCCCGATGTCGCCGCGAATTCCGGCTTCGATGCCCTGGACGGCGGCTGAGGCTCCCTGGACTGTCGTGACGCAGGGAATGTTCACTCCGACTGCGGCCGAGCGGATCTCGTAACCGTCGATGCGTGGGCCCGAATTTCCGTAGGGCGTGTTGAACACCATGTCGACCTCGCCGGCCCGGATCGCGTCGACCGCCGACATCGAAGGACGGCCCGGCTGCGCTTCTTCGAAGTGTTTGCGGACCTCGTCGCATGGAATACCGTTGCGGCGCAGCATCTCTGCGGTGCCTTCGGTGGCCAGCACCCGGAAGCCGAGATCAGCCAACCGTTTCACCGGAAACACCAGCGATCGTTTGTCCCGGTTGGCAACCGACACGAACACCGTCCCGGAGGTCGGCAGCGATCCGTAGGCCGCGGTCTGACTTTTGGCGAACGCTCTGCCGAAGTCGCGGTCGATGCCCATCACCTCACCAGTCGATTTCATCTCGGGGCCCAGCAGGGAGTCCACACCCGAACCGTCGGCGCGGCGGAACCGGTGGAACGGCAGCACCGCTTCCTTGACGGCAATCGGCGCGTTCGGCGCGGCGTGGCCGCCGTCGCCGGTAGCCGCTAGCAATCCTTCGCCACGAAGCTGAGAGATATTGGCGCCCAACATGATCCGGGCGCACGCCTTGGCCAGCGGTATCGCGGTGGCCTTGGAGACGAACGGCACGGTGCGACTGGCGCGCGGGTTGGCCTCCAGCACGTAGAGCACGTCGTCCTTCAACGCGTACTGCACATTGAGCAGCCCGATCACGCCGATACCGTGCGCGATCGCCTCGGTCGCTGTGCGCACCTTCTCGATGTCGCTGCGGCCCAGGGTCACCGGAGGCAGTGCGCACGCCGAGTCGCCGGAGTGAATCCCGGCCTCCTCGATGTGCTCCATGATGCCGCCGATGTAGACCTCGTCGCCGTCGCAGAGTGCGTCGACGTCGATCTCGATCGCGTCCTCCAGGAAGCGGTCCACCAGAACCGGGTGTTCGGGCGACAGCTCGGTGGCGCGGGCGATGTAGCCCTGCAGCGTTTCGTCGTCGTAGACGATCTCCATGCCGCGCCCGCCGAGCACGTAGGACGGCCGAACCAGAACCGGATAGCCGATGTCGGCGGCAATCCGCCGGGCCTGCGCGAATGTCGTCGCCATGCCGTAGCGGGGAGCCGGCAGCCCCGCCGCCGACAGCAGGTCACCGAACGCGCCGCGGTCCTCGGCCAGATCGATGGCTTCCGGCGGGGTGCCGACGATCGGAACACCTTCGTCAGCAAGCCGCTGCGCCAGCCCCAGCGGAGTTTGGCCGCCGAGCTGCACGATGACTCCCACCACGCCCGGGCCGCCGGCGCCGGACCGCTCCTCGGCGCGGAAGACCTCCAGGACGTCCTCGAACGTCAGCGGCTCGAAGTAAAGCCGGTCGGCAGTGTCGTAGTCGGTGGACACCGTCTCTGGGTTACAGTTGACCATGACGGTCTCAAAACCCGCCTGCGACAGCGTCGTTGCGGCGTGCACGCAGCTGTAGTCGAATTCGATGCCCTGCCCGATCCGGTTGGGGCCCGAACCCAGGATCAGCACCTTGGGCCGTTCGGTCTGCGGGGCCACCTCGCTCTCAGCGGCGGGGTCGAGCTCGTAGCTGCTGTAGTGGTAGGGCGTCTTGGCCTCGAACTCCGCGGCACAGGTGTCCACGGTCTTGTACACCGGGTGGATGCCGAGCCGTCGCCGCAGCGAACGCACCCCGTCTTCGCCGGCCAATTCTGGTCGCAGCGCTGAGATTTGGCGGTCCGACAACCCGCTGTGCTTACACCTGCGCAGCAGGTCGGCGTCGAGCACGGCGGCGTCGCTGACTTCCTGGCGCAGCACCAGCAGCTCGGCGATCTGCGCGACGAACCACGGGTCGATGCCGGAGGCTTCGGCAACCCGGTCCACCGATGCGCCTAGGCGCAGCGCCAGTTCGACGTCGTAGAGCCGCCCTTCGGTGGGTGTCCGCAGCCGTTCCAGCGCGTCCCCCGCTTGATTTTCGGCACCCTCTGGGTCGCTGGCCGTCCAGAAGCCGGCGCGGCTGGTCTCCAGCGACCGCATCACCTTGCCGAGCGCCTCGAGGAAGTTGCGGCCCAACGACATTGCCTCACCCACCGACTTCATGGTGGTGGTCAGCGTGGGGTCGGCGCCGGGGAACTTCTCGAACGCGAACCGCGGCGCCTTGACCACCACGTAGTCCAGGGTGGGTTCGAAGCAGGCCGGGGTTTCCTTGGTGATGTCGTTAAGGATCTCGTCGAGGGTGTAGCCGACGGCCAGTTTCGCGGCGATCTTGGCGATCGGGAAGCCGGTGGCCTTGGAGGCCAACGCACTTGACCGCGACACCCGCGGGTTCATCTCGATGACGATCAGCCGGCCGTCGCGCGGGTCGACCGCGAACTGGATGTTGCAGCCGCCGGTGTCGACTCCGACCTCGCGCAGGATGGCGATGCCCAGATCCCGCATCCGCTGGTATTCCCGGTCGGTCAGCGTCATCGCCGGCGCCACGGTCACCGAGTCGCCGGTGTGCACGCCCATCGGGTCGACGTTTTCGATCGAGCACACCACCACGACGTTGTCCTTGCCGTCGCGCATCAGCTCGAGCTCGAATTCCTTCCAGCCGTAAATCGATTCCTCAATCAGCACGTTGGCGCTCGGGGATGCGGCCAGCCCCGCGCCGGCCATCCGGTCGACCTCTTCGGCGGTGTGCGCCAGGCCCGAGCCCAGACCGCCCATGGTGAACGACGGCCGCACCACCACCGGCAGGCCGAGCTCACCGACGGTCTCGCGGACTTCGTCCATGGTGAAACACACCCGGCTGCGGGCTGATTCGCCGCCCACCTTGGCGACGATGTCCTTGAACATCTGCCGGTCCTCGCCGCGTTGGATGGCGTCGAAGTCGGCGCCGATCAGTTCGACGCCGTGGCGCTCCAGCGCGCCGTTCTCGTACAGCGCGACGGCGGTGTTCAGCGCGGTCTGACCGCCCAGGGTGGCCAGCAGCGCGTCGATCTTGTTGCCCCGCTCGGCTTGCTGGGCAATGACCTTCTCCACGAAGGCGGCAGTGATGGGTTCGACGTAGGTGTGGTCGGCGTATTCGGGGTCGGTCATGATGGTGGCCGGGTTGGAGTTGACCAAGCTGACCTGGAGACCTTCGGCACGCAGTACGCGGCAGGCCTGGGTGCCCGAGTAGTCGAATTCGCAGGCCTGTCCGATGACGATCGGCCCGGAGCCGATCACCAGAACGTGCTTGATGTCAGTCCGTCGTGGCATTACCCGCTCTCCCTCGTCATCAGGTCGACGAATTGGTCGAACAAGTACTCCGCATCGTGCGGTCCGGCCGCGGCCTCCGGGTGGTACTGCACCGAAAATGCCAGCCCATCATCGAGTTTGACGCCTTCAACCACACCGTCGTTGGCGCAGGTGTGGCTGACCACCGCCGGCCCGAACGGCGTGTCGAAACGCTGACCCGCCTCACCCTCCAGCGCGAAGCCGTGGTTCTGCGCGGTGACCGCGACCCGTCCCGTCGCGTGGTCCATCACCGGGATGTTGATGCCCCGGTGGCCGAACACCATCTTGTAGGTGGACAGGCCCAGCGCGCGCCCCAGAATCTGGTTGCCGAAACAGATGCCGAACAACGGGATACCGGCGCTCAGGACTTCGCGGGTCACCTCGACGATGCGATCGGCGGTGGCCGGGTCGCCGGGCCCGTTGGACAGGAACACTCCGTCGGGCTTCAGCTCGGCAATCTGCTCGAAGGTCACCGACGAGGGCAGCACGCGGGTGCGCACTCCGCGCCGGGCGAAATTACGCGGGGTGTTGGTCTTGATACCCAGATCGATCGCAGCCACCGTGAACCGGTGCGACCCTTCGGGTTCCACGATGTAGCTGTCGCCGGTGCTGACCTGGCCGGCCAAGTCGGCACCCAGCATCGGCTGTTGGCCACGCACCCGTTCGGCCAGCTCCTCGGGCGACGCCAGCGATGCACCGGAGAAGACGCCGGCCTTCATCGAGCCGCGGCTGCGCAGATGACGCACCAAGGCCCGGGTGTCGATGTCGGCGATGCCGACGATGTGCTGGCGGACCAGTTCGTCTTCCAGTGTTCCGGTGGCCCGCCAGTTCGAGACCCGCGGCGAGGGATCGCGCACCGCGTAGCCGGCCACCCAGATCTTGTCGCCACGGCTTTCGCCGTCTTCACCGTTCCATCCCGTGTTGCCGATCTGCGGGGCGGTGGCCACCACGATCTGCCGGTGATAGCTCGGGTCGGTCAACGTCTCCTGGTACCCGGACATGCCGGTGGAAAAGACTGCCTCGCCGAGGGTTTGGCCGATCGCGCCGAATGCGGTGCCGGTGAAGGTCCGGCCGTCATCGAGGACCAGCATCGCCTTCACAGCGCGACTCCTTCCGGCCAGCTCTGCAGCCACCCCTTGTATTCGTCGCGGTTGTCGGCGCGAAACCCGGTGTCGATCTTGACCCCTGACGGCAGCCGCCACCGAATCGCCAGAATTCCGTCGCGGGCGGCCACCTTTCCGGCGATCACATGCTCGGTCCGGATCCCGGAGATCGACTCGTTCGGGATCCAGATCGGCTGCGCGCCAATGCGCTCCACCAGGATGCCTTCGGGGTGACGAATCAGCACCGCCTTGCTGCGGTAGCCGAGGTCGCCGGCGGTGATCCGCTGGCTCCAGGCCGGAGCCATGGTGCAGCCAACGTAGATGCCGGGGGTTGTGATGGCCGCAGGACCGACCGGGCTCGGGATCTCGGGCAGCGTGCCGATCAACGCGGCCTGGCGCTCTGCGCGTTTCCGCCAACCGCGCATCATCAACTGAATGATGAACGCGATGATCAGGGCCAACACTCCGGCCATGATCAGCGAAGCAACCAGTGTTGCCGAGTTCATGCCGGGCTCTTTCCGTCGCGGGCGGTGATCTTGCCGCGCAGCAGGGTTACCGTCACAGTGGCCGGCAGCGTCATGGTCTCGTAGGGGGTGTTGGCCGACCGGCTGGCCATGTCGGCACCGGACACCGTCCAGGTGGCATCCGGGTCCACGACGGTCAGGTTGGCCGGTTCGCCGATCTCCAGCGGCCGACCCTGGTCGGGCAGCCCGACGATGCGGGCCGGGTTTTCGCTCATCACTCGCGCGACGCCGCGCCATGTCAGCAGACCGGGAATGACCATCGCCTGGACCACCGCCGAGAGCGCGGTCTGCAGACCGAGCATCCCGGGTAATGCGGCGGCGAACTCGACGCACTTCTCGTGTTCGGCATGCGGTGCGTGATCGGTGGCCACGCAGTCGATCACCCCGTCGGCCAGCGCCTGGCGCAGCGCCACGGCGTCGGCCGTTTCACGCAGCGGCGGGTTGACCCGGTTCACGCCGTCGTAGCTGGCCAGTCGGCTGTCATCGAGCAGCAGGTGATGCGGCGTCACTTCGGCGGTAATCGAAATACCTTGTGATTTGGCCCATTTGACGATCTCGACGGTGCCCGCGGTGGACGCGTGGCAGATGTGCACCCGAGCGCCGGCGTCGCGGGCCAGCAAGGCGTCGCGGGCCACGATCGACTCCTCAGCGGCCCGCGGCCAGCCGGAGAGCCCAAGCCTGGCGGCGTTGGGGCCTTCGTGCGCGACCGCGCCGACGGTCAGCCGCGGCTCCTCGGCGTGCTGGGCGATCAGCACACCCAGACCGGTGGCGTATTCCAGCGCGCGGCGCATGATCAGCGGGTCGTCGACGCACTTGCCGTCATCGGAGAACATCCGCACCTGCGCGGCGCCGGCCGCCATCATGCCCATCTCGGTGAGCTCGGTACCGGCCAGCCCGACAGTGACCGCGCCCACCGGGTGCACATCGACGAGGCCGACTTGCTGCCCCCGGTGCCAGACGTGATCGGTGACCACCGGGCTGTCGGCGACCGGTTTGGTGTTGGCCATCGCGAACACCGCAGTGAACCCACCGAGAGCCGCTGCGGCCGAACCGGTTTCGATGTTCTCGGCATATTCGCGGCCGGGCTCGCGCAGGTGAGTGTGCAAATCGACGAACCCGGGCAACAGCACCTGGCCGGTGGCGTCGATGACGTCGGCATCGTCCGGGATGGCGAGGTCGGCGCCGATTTCGGCGATCTGGCCGTCGTCGACCAGCACGTCGACCTGGTCGCCCTCGCCGTAAAGCCGCACTCCACGAAGCAGCACACTCATGCCATCACCCCCTTGCCGGCGAGCCCCGTGGCGGCCGACTCGGTGCCCACCAACAGATGGAACAGCACCGCCATCCGGACGTGGACCCCGTTGGAAACCTGTTGCAGCACCGCTGATTGCGATGAATCAGCCACCGATGACGATATTTCCATGCCGCGCAGCATCGGCCCGGGATGCAGGACGACCGCATGGCCGGGAAGCATCGCCTGGCGCCGGTCGGACAGCCCGTAGCGCACCGAATACTCACGCGCGGAAGGGAAGAAGCCGCCGTTCATCCGCTCGGCCTGCACGCGCAGCATCAGCACCGCGTCGGCGGCCGGCAGCTCGGCGTCCAGATCGTAGGACACCGTCACCGGCCACTCGGCGACCCCGACCGGCAGCAGCGTGGGCGGCGCGACGAGCACCACCTCGGCGCCGAGGGTGGCCAGCAGCATGACGTTGGACCGGGCGACCCGGCTGTGCAGGATGTCGCCGACGATGACCACACGGCGACCCTCGATGTCGCCGAGCCGCTGCCGCAGGGTCAGCGCATCCAGCAACGCCTGCGTCGGGTGCTCGTGAGTGCCGTCGCCGGCGTTGATCACTGACGGTCCACCGTCCGCGGTGGCCGTCCAGTCGGCGAGCCGCTGCGCGGCACCGGATGCCGGGTGGCGGATGATCAGCGCATCGGCGCCCGCGGCGCGCAGGGTCAGCGCGGTGTCGCGCAGCGATTCACCTTTGCCCACAGACGATCCCGCAGCGCTGACGTTGATCACGTCGGCGCTCATCCACTTGCCGGCGACCTCGAAGGACACCCGGGTGCGGGTGGAGTTCTCGTAGAACATCGTGATGACGGTGCGGCCCCGCAGCGTCGGCAGCTTGCGGACTTCGCGACCGACGAGGGCCTGCGCGAAGCGGTCGGCGTCGTCGAGGATCGCGATGGCCTGGTCGCGGGACAGGTCGCCGGCGGCCAGCAGATGCCTGCTCAAGAGCCGTCCTCTCGGGCGATGACCACGGCGTCGCGACCGTCCTGCTCGGCCAGCAGCACGTGCACGCTCTCGGTGCGCGACGTCGGCACGTTCTTACCGACATAGTCGGCGCGCAGCGGTAGCTCGCGGTGGCCGCGGTCCACCAGGACCGCCAACTGCACCACGCGCGGTCGGCCGACGTCGCGCAGGGCATCCAGTGCGGAGCGCACCGACCGTCCGGAGAACAACACGTCGTCGACCAGGATCACCAACGCGTCGTCGATGCCGCCGGCCGGTATCGACGTGTTCTCCAGCGGGCGCGGCGGCTTGGTCATCAGATCGTCGCGGTACAGGGTGATGTCCAGGGCGCCGTGAGCGACCTCGGCGCCGGAGAATTCGGCGATGTTGACTGCGAGCCGGTCGGCCAGTGTCACACCACGGGTGGGGATTCCCAACAACACCACTCGAGGTGCGTCGGCACCATCCAGAGCGGTCTTTTCGATGATCTGATGCGCAATACGGGAAATGGTGCGACCCACGTCGGCCGCCGACATCAGTTCGCGGCCGGTGGCGTCACCCGCGGCACTCATGCGAGATCTTGACCTCCTTCTCCGCCTCTCTGGACGGATCGTTAAAGGATGTCGACTGCCGGGCAGCCTAGCATTGCTCGCCTGCGAGAACGACCCAGGGCGCGCAGGCGTCGCGTCTGCCGGCCGTCGAGACGGCATCGGACGTCACATCGGTCACGGCAGTCCCCGAAGCAGGGAACAGCCGACGTGCCCGCCGCTGAGCGAATTACGAGGGGACTTCTGTTCGGCGCTCCGGCGGGACCCACCGCAGTACCCACCCAGCGGCGGTTAGTAATCTCATCCGAGTTCCAACCGGCCGCCAACCGCCGCAACATGACGTGAGCCATGTTTCTGGGAAAGGGATTCCGGGATCCGATGAGCGACGAGTCGAACGTGCCGGACCGGCCATTGATCGGATTCATCAGCGGCGATCACGCGCCGCCGATCGGCCCGGCGCCGATCAACCGAACGTGGATGTCGGAGACGCGCCGAGGTTGGGCGAACCGGTGTTTGCCGCTGCTCATTGCCAATCAGGGGGGCTGGGAGCTGCGGAATCCGAGCGCGTTCACCGCCACGTGGATGGGTGGCGACACCCCCGCGGATCTGATGATCGTGCCCGATACACGCGCGGTCGGTCAGTTTCTGCCTGCGAGCAATTTCGGCTACGGGATTCTGACCTGGCATCTGCCGATGCTGTTTCGCACTCCGGCCGGCTACGATCTGTTGGTCCGCGGGCCGGCGAACCATCCGAAAGATGCCGTTTCAGCGCTTGAGGGCGTCGTCGAAACCGACTGGGCGAGCGCGAGTTTCAGCATGAGCTGGAAATTGACCCGCAAATTGATGCCGGTGCGGTTCGAGATCGGTGAGCCGATCTGCATGATCGTGCCGCAGCGCCGAGGTGAGCTGGAAGAATTCGCACCCGAACTCAGGCCCATCGAGTCCGACGAAGATCTGCGCCGCAAGTATGAGTTCTTCCTTCGGTCACGTCACGAGATGGGACAAGCCCAGGCAGCGACGGACACCACCGCGGGCGAGCGTGTGCCGTGGGAAGGCGACTACGCGCGAGGCAGCCATGCCGACGGCGAGGCCGGGCCGCATGATCATCAGACTCGCCGTCACCTTCGCCCGTTTTTTCAGCCACAAGACCAGAACCAGCCTTAGGGCTGCCAGCGTCGGACCTGGTCGGTCGGTGCGCGACGTCACTGGCTAACCTGACTCGAATGAATCTCGACGGCAACCAGGCCTCCATTCGCGACGCCTGCGACGCCGGTCTGCTCGCCGGCGCCGTGACCATGGTGTGGCAGCACGGAAAAACGCTGCAGGTCAACGAAATCGGCTCCCGGGACGTCGATGCCCAGTTACCGATGCAGCGAGACACGCTGTTTCGCATCGCGTCGATGACCAAGCCCGTCACCGTCGCGGCCCTGATGAGCCTGGTCGACGAGGGCAAAGTGGCACTGCGCGACCCAGTCGTGCGCTGGTTGCCGGAATTCGCCGACCTGCGGGTGCTGGACGATCCGGGTGGCCCATTGGATCGCACGCATCCGGTTCAACGGGCGATTCTGGTCGAAGACCTGCTCACCCACACCAGCGGCCTCGGCTACGGATTCTCGGTGGGCGGACCGATCTCCCGGGCATACATCCGGCTGCCGTTCGGGCAGGGTCCCGACCCGTGGTTGGCCGCGCTCGGCGAGCTACCGCTGGTGCTTCAACCGGGTGAACGACTGACCTACGGTCACTCCACCGACGTGGTCGGCGTGCTGGCTTCGCGCATCGAAGGAAAACCGTTCCATCAGGTGCTCGACGAACGAATCCTGCAGCCGCTGAGCATGATTGACACCGGCTTCCACGTGACGCTCGAGGGTCGCCGTCGCGCCGCCACCATGTACCGGCTCGACGGCAACGACACACTCCAACACGACGTGATGGGCCAGCCGCATATCGCGCCGCCGGCGTTCTGCAATGCCGGTGGCGGGCTGTGGTCGACCGCGGACGACTACCTGCGGTTCATCGAGATGCTTTTGCGCCACGGGACAGTGAACGGTGTCCGGGTGCTGTCAGCGGAATCGGCACGGCTGATGCGCACCGATCGGCTCACCGATGAGCAGAAGCGGCACAACTTCCTCGGATCGCCGTTCTGGATCGGGCGCGGTTTCGGGCTCAACCTGTCGGTGGTCACCGATCCGGCGAAATCGGCCCCGTTGTTCGGGCCGGGTGGTCACGGGACATTCAGTTGGCCCGGCGCGTACGGGACCTGGTGGCAGGCCGATCCGGCTGCCGACCTGATCCTGCTCTACCTGATCCAGAACATGCCCGCATTGTCGGCGGATGCCGCCGCCGCGGTCGCGGGCAACACCTCGCGGGCGAAACTCCAAGCGGTGCAACCCAAATTCGTCCATCGCACCTATCGCGCGCTCGGTCTCTAGATGGCCGACTACACACCTGAACGCATCGCCGGACCACGGCTCCTGCTGCGTTTTCCGGTGCTGGACGACGCCGGCACGCTGTTCCAGCGGGTCGCCCGCGACCCCCAGGTCACCAAGTACCTGCTCTGGACGCCGCATCCCGACGTCGCGGCAACCCGACGGGTGATCGCCGAAAGAATCAACGTCGGCGAGCACGACCGAACCTGGGCCATCGTGCTGCAGCACAGCGACGAGCTCATCGGGATGATCAGTTGCTGGCGTCCGGTCCGGCACTCCGCCGAAATCGGCTACTGCATCGGGCGGCGTTGGTGGGGCAAGGGTTTGATGTCCGAAGCGCTTGACATGTTGTTGGCCGCACTCGACGCCGATCCGGACGTCTACCGCGTGTGGGCCACCTGCAATGTCGACAACGAGCGATCAACCCGGCTGCTACAGCGAGCCGGGTTCCTTCTGGAGGGCCGCCTGGCCCGTCACGCGGTCTACCCCAACCTCGGGCCCGAACCACGCGACAGTCTGCTGTTTGCCAAGGCGCTGCGCTAGATCATCGCGAACGGGGACACCTTGGCACCGATCTCCAGCGCGCCCGCGAGTTCGCGGCTGCCGTCGTAGTCGAAGACGACGTGCCCGGAGATCACGTCGACATCCCGCTTGGCCCGCTGCAGCGGGTGGTCCAGAAACTGCGCGCTGGCACCCGATGACTCCAGCAGATCGGCGATCACCGCACGGGATTCATGCACGACGTGTGCCGCCGCAGCCCGCGCACCCGATCGCACTTTGCGGCCGATGTGCTCTCCGCCGCCGACTCGGGCCTGAATATCTTGGGCGGCCGCCCCGGCCAGGCCACGCATGGCCCGCAGGCGCACCCGGGCATCGCCGAGGCGCATTTGGGCTGCGGGCTGATCCTTCTGCGCCGCACCGGAATATGCGAGCACCCGCTCACCTAGCCGCCGGGCGAAGAGATCTGCGACCAGTTCCGCGGAACCCAGCGCGGGCATCGCGGCGGTCAGCGCCAGCGCCGGGACCATCGGCCACCGGTACACCGCGGCGTCGTGCAGCGCAGCACCCGGCGTCGTGCCGCCGTAGATATCGGTCACCGCGACCAGCCGGTGCTCGGGCACCCACACGTCGTCGACGACGACATCGTTGGATCCGGTGGCACACATGCCGGCGGTGTGCCAGACGTCTTCGATGTGAACGTCGCTCGCCGGCAGCAACACCAGCGCCGGATACGGCGCGTCGTCAGGCCCGCAGATGGCGCCGACCATCACCCAGTCGGCGTCCATGATCCCGGTTGCCCACGACCATCTCCCGGTGAGCCGCACCCCGCCGTCGGCCGGGGTGGCGCGGCCGGTCGGCGCCAGCGGAGCTGGACATAGCACCGGGCCGTCGGCGAACACCTCGTCCTGGGCCTGCTCACCGAACAGCGCCAGCATCCAGTTGTGCAGCGTGTAGAAGCCAAGCGTCCACGCGCTCGACGTGCATCCATGCGCCATCAGGCGCACGACCTCGAGGATCTCGGGAAACTCAGCCTGACAACCGCCATACCGCTTCGGCAGCAGCAGCCGGGCCAGACCGGAGTCCCGATAGTCGGCGATGGTGGCCTGCGGCAGCCGGCGCTGCTTCTCCGCCTCCCCCGCTCGATCGGCCAGGCGCGCAACAAAATCGGCGCTGACCTCTGGGTGCGACGTCTGCGGTGGCGTCATCCTCGGGACCATACCATACCTTTTGGTATGGTATGGTCAATCGAAAGTCACTGTCGCAGCATGACTTCCAGAAAATCCTCGCGGCGCCCCGCGGCCAACGGGCTGGGTCTCGAACCCGACAGGTGCAGGAAGCCGATGCCGGCGGCGAATGTCGCGGTAGCGCGCATCTCGGCCTGCTCATGGTCGAAGCCGGCATCGACGAAGGCCTGCCGAACCGCGGCGATCACCTTCTGATCGGATGCCCGAACCGCGGCGGCCACGGTGGACTCCGATCGTGCCCACTCCCGCATCGCGCGCTCCAGCATCCAGTGCCGCGGACCCACCAGCGCCGTCATCATCCGCGACAGCCGCTCCCGGGGCGGCTGGGCAGCAAGGGCATCGAAGGACCGGTCCTCATCGCGGACCACGGCCCAGGTGTCGATCAGCGCGTTGCGGTAGGCCGTCATGTCGCTGAAATGCCAGTAAAAGCTGCCCTTCGTGACGCCCAGACGCGTGCACAGATGGCCGAGGGTCAGGGCTTTGACGCCGTCCTCGGCCAACACCCGAAAGCCCTCTTGCACCCAGTCATCTACGGATAGCCGCGAATTGGTCGCACTAACCGAAGACGCCATGGGCGGTAAGCCTAGCGATTGCCGTTACGCCCGTCTGGGATGCCGACGGTGTCGGAACAGCGCGCCGCGTTGATTCGTTTCAGCGCGTCCTCGGTGAACACCGACAAACCCAGATCGGGGTTGTATCCGTGAATTTCTTTGACGTCGAGTTCAGCCATGAAGTACAGGATCTGCTTGGAGACGACCTGGCCGGGCACCAGCACCGGAAAGCCCGGCGGGTAGGGCACCACGAATCCGGTTGACACCAAGGACTTTCCGTCAGCGATCCGCCGGCCGGCCTCCCCGAGCATGACGTGTTCGCGGTCGTTGTCCTCATAGCCGGCGTAGAACGCCGAACGCATGTCGCCGAACGAGCTGGCGTCGTCGGGCCGGAAGGCGCCGTCGAACTCGCTGAAGTCCGGCAGCGGCGGCAGGTCCTCGGTGATCTCCTCGACCCGGCGCTGATGCAGGGCGTGGTCGTCTCTGCTGGCCGCGTTCTGGGTTCGGTCGAAATCGGTGGCCACCCTGCGCAACACGTCGAGAAGATAGTGCACGCTCGACCAGGTCACCCCGATCGTGAAGATCAACAGCACGCTGTTGATCGACGTCTTGTTGATCTGGATGCCGAATCGGTCCATCAGGATCTTCTCGCGGAAGTCGTATCCGTTCATGCCCGTCTGCCCCAGGTACAGCGTGACCCGCGTCGGGTCGAGCACGAATTGGTCGGACCGCCACGCCTCGTTCCACGCCTCCAACGCGCCTTGGCGCACCTGACGGTAGGAGCTGACCGCCGAAAGCCGGAATTGGTCTGGCACCAAATCGGATTCGTCGAGGATGCGGAACCACTTACTGATCAGCCGGTCTTTGCGGACGCGGTGACGGAAGACCAGCGCCATGTCGTAGACGTAGCGCACCATGTCGAAACCTTCGATGTCGACCTGCCGACGGGCCAGATCCAGCGAAGCGAGCAGTTGCTGGTTGGGCGACGTCGAGGTGTGAGTCAGGAACGCTTCCCCGAACGCGTCGCGGGACTGTGCGTTGAAGTCCTGGTCGCGGACATGAATCATCGACGCCTGCCGCAACGCGGACAGCGATTTGTGGGTCGAGTGGGTGGCGTAAACCCGAACTCGGGCCCGGCTCGGGTCGGGAAGCAGCCGGTGCTCCCCCCACCGGGCCCGGTCGATGCCCTGCATCGACTCACGCCACTGCTGGTACTCCTGCGTGTAGGCCGGCGACGACAGCATCAATTCGAGTTGCTCGGCGGCGATCATCGCGGTGCGTTGCCGCGCCCACGGCACCGCGGTGGCGAACGCGTACCACGCTTCGTCCCACAGGAAGCAGATGTCCGGCTTGATCGCGAGCACTTCCTCCATCACCCGCCGCGGGTTGTAGACGACGCCGTCGAACGTGCAGTTGGTGAGGAGCAGCATGCGCACTTTGCTCAGCTGCCCGGCAGCCTCCAGATCGAGCGAGGCGAGCAATTGCTGGTTGGGTGAGGTCGAGGTGTGGGTCAAAAAGGCCTCACCGAACGCGTCGCGCGACTGTGCTTTGAAATCTTGGTCGCGGATATGGATCATCGACGCCTGCCGCAGAGCCGACAG
>DATAZN010000531.1:0-3157 GCA_036272035.1 Mycobacterium sp.
TCGCGGAACCAGAACATCGGTGGAACCGGCTCACCCATTCGCGACACCTGCGCGTCGACGTCGACGCCGAGTTCCTTCATCGCCGCGTGGGTGGCGTCGATGTCGCTGGTGTTCAGCGTGATACCGGTATTGGCCGGCTGCACTGGCCCGCTCTCCGGCGGGGGTGGAGCGAGCGCGATGCCGGTCGTGCCCTCAGATGGATACACCTCGATCCACCGGTAGCCGCCACCGAACGGTTGGTCGGTTCGCTTCTCGAAGCCGAGCGACTCATAGAACGCGATTGCGGTGTCCTGCTCGATCGTCGGCACGCACACCAGGCTGATCGTCGTTAGGCCGGTCGTTGTGATGGTCATCTTGCCCCTCCGGTTTGGTTGGTTACTGCGGTGCCAGCGCCGTACGCGCGGGCGATGTCTTGCGAACCCGCCCAGCGACTGTAGGTGGGTGACTGCGGCCAGCCCGCTGGAGAGTCCTGCCACTCCTCCTGACGGCCGTACGGCAGTAAATCGATCAGTGCGAACGAGTGACTCAGCTGCTCGGTTCCGCGGCCATTGGTGTGCCAGGTCCGGTAGACCTGATTCCCGTCGCGCAGAAAGACATTCACCGCGAATCCGCCGCTCGGTGGGGCACCGACATCAGTGCCGAACGAGCTGTTCGCGGTGGAGTACCAGGTCATCTTGTTGCCCACTCGTCGCTTATAGGCATGTGCTTCGTCGAAGGGTCCTTGGGTGACGATCACGAACCGGGCGTCGTAGTTGTCCAGGAACTCCAGCCGGGTGAACTGAGAGGTGAAGCCGGTGCAACCCGAGCATTGCCACTCTTCATCGGGAAACCACATGTGGCTGTAGACGATCAGCTGCGACTTGCCGTCAAAAATCTCGGCCAGGCCCACGGGCCCGTTCTCGCTTTCCAGAACGTAGTCCGGCATCGCGACCATCGGCAACCGTCGCCGCTGCGCCGCGATGGCGTCGAGCTCACGGGTGGCCGCTTTCTCGCGAACACGCAGGGCTTCCAGTTCGCGCTGCCAGACTTGTTCGTCCACCACGGGCGGCAATCCTGCGGTTGTCACAACAATCCCCTCCGATATCGATGTTCACGCCGTCAACATGCTAATGTTCACACCGTACACTTCGGCTTCGAGGGGGGTCAAGAGTTGACTACCTTGAAGACCGGCTACCACCACGGGGACCTGCGCGCCGCATTGATCGACGCCGGCCTGGCCCTCACCCGGACCGGCGGTCCGGAAGCGCTCACCATCCGGGAAGCGACTCGGCGAGCGGGGGTTTCACCCAACGCCGCGTATCGTCATTTCGCCGATCGTGAAGCCCTGCTCGGCGCGGTTGCCGGCGCAATCCAACATCGGATGGCGGCGCAGATGCACGGCGCGTCGCGCCGGCGCGGCGCGGAGGATAACTTGCGCGCAGTCGGGATGGGCTACATCAAATTCGCACTCGACGAGCCAGGATGGTTCGCGGTGGCCTTTTTCGGAGCGGTCAATCCCGATGAAACTGCCAGTGCGCCACCGTATCTGGCGTTGGTCGATGCACTCGACGCCATGGTGGCCGCAGGGGTACTCGCCCCCGAACAACGCGATGGCGCCGAATGGCCGTGCTGGTCTGCGGTGCACGGGTTCGCCGAACTCGTCTTGCACGGACCGCTGCGCTACGCCGGCCGCCGCGAGGTCGAGGCGTTGGCGCGGCGCACAGTCGACGACATCGTCGCCGGCGTTACCGGATGACTGCTACCGGCGCCGAACGTGCAGCCACGGCGAGAAAACGGTCGAAAACTCGCCCTCAGTGCACGCTCGGCGAAGTGGACTACAACCGCTCGATGATCGTGACGTTGGCGGTGCCGCCGCCTTCGCACATGGTCTGCAGGCCGTAACGACCGCCGGTGCGCTCCAGTTCGTTGAGCATGGTGGTGAAAAGCTTTGCACCGGTTGCGCCTAACGGGTGGCCCAGTGCGATCGCACCGCCGTTGGGGTTGACCTTCTCCGGGTCGGCCTTGATCTCCTTGAGCCAGGCCAACACGACCGGCGCGAATGCCTCGTTGATCTCGACGGTGTCGATGTCGTCGATGGACAGGCCGGTCTTCTCCAGCGCGTAGCGGGTTGCCGGGATCGGCCCGGTCAACATGAATACCGGGTCGGCAGCCCGGGCGCTGATGTGATGGATACGCGCCCGCGGTGTGAGCTTGTGGTCCTTGACCGCCTGCTCGGAAGCCAACAGCACCGCGCTGGCACCGTCGGAAATCTGACTGGCCATCGCGGCGGTCAGGCGACCTCCTTCGACCAACGGCTTCAGGCCGGCCATCTTCTCCAGCGACGACTCACGCGGACCCTCGTCGATGCGAAACGCACCGTGTTCGGTTTCCACGGCGATGATCTCGTTGTCGAAGTGGCCACCGCGGATCGCGCCAAAGGCACGCTCGTGGCTGGTCAGCGCGTACTGCTCCATCTCCTCGCGAGACAGGTTCCACTTTTCGGCGATCAACTCAGAGCCACGGAACTGCGAGATTTCCTGATCGCCGTATCGGTGCAGCCACTGCTTGGATTCATTGGTCGGCGAGGTGAAGCCGAACTGCTCGCCGACGATCATTGCCGACGAGATCGGGATCTGGCTCATGTTCTGCACGCCGCCAGCCACGATCACGTCTGCGGTGCCCGCCATGATCGTTTGCGCGCCAAAGGAAATCGCCTGCTGGCTGGAACCACACTGCCGGTCGACGGTAACGCCGGGGACCTCTTCGGGATAACCGGCGGCAAGCCACGAGAGTCGGGCGATGTTGCCGGCCTGTGCTCCGATGGCGTCGACGCAGCCGGCGATCACGTCCTCGACAGCGGCGGGGTCGATGTCGACCCGGTCCATCAGGCCACGCCAGCCGAGCGCGCCCAGGTCGACGGGATGCACGCCGGCCAGTGACCCATTGCGCTTACCAACGGCAGTGCGCACAGCATCGATGACATACGCCTGATTACTCAACGCCATTTCAGACTCCTTCTTTGGTGATTCCACCTAGGACGATAGCGAGATACTGCTGACCCACCTGTTGCGCGGTGAGCGGTCCACCGGGCTGATACCAGCGCACCGACACCCAGGTGGTGTCACGGATAAATCGGTAAACCAGGTCGACGTCGAGGTCGGGACGCAGATAACCCTCC
>DATAZN010000532.1:0-19951 GCA_036272035.1 Mycobacterium sp.
CGGCAGTGGCGAAGTGCCGAGTTTTAGCCCCGACTACTGGGTGGTGAACCTGCGTAACCCGGTGCGGTTCAGCCAGGCGGTCGCGAAAGCTGCGGAAAACCACACCACCTTCGTCGAAGTCAGCCCGCACCCCCTGCTCACCCACGGCATCGGCGAGACGCTGGCCTCGGTGTCGTCGCGCGATCGCTTCAACGTCACCGCGGCGATGAAGCGTGGCGACGACGAAACACTCTCTGTCCACGAGCAACTCGCCACGCTCGGCGTGACGGCCCAGGGCACCGACGGTCGGCGCCGCGTCGACATACCCGCGTCGCCGTGGCTGCACGCCAGCTACTGGGTCGAGAAGAAGCCGGCCGGACAACGGCTGACCAACGTCCACCCGCTACTCGGCACGCACGTCGAGATGCCTTCCGGTCATGAGCATGTGTGGCAGACCGACATCGGTGTCGAGACGCTGCCATGGCTGGCCGATCACACGATTCAGGGCCGGGCGGTCGTCTCGGCGGCCGGCTTCGCCGAGATGGCGTTGGCCGCGGCCGGCCAGGCCCTCGGCGCATCCGTCGTCACGGCGCTGGAGATCGAGCGGCCGCTGATCCTGGACGCTCAGACCCGCGTCACGACACAGCTTTCGCAAGGCCCCGACGTGAATCGCGTTGAGATCCAAGCCCGCTCGGCTGGCGGCAGCTGGTGCCGCTACGCGGTGGCCGACATCGAAGTGGTCGGCGCGCCGGCCGGCAAGCAGGACGGTGAGGGCGCCGAGATCGTGCTGCCCGAGGAGGTCGCCGACCACCCCGAGTACCGCATCCATCCGGTGCTGCTCGATGCGGCGTTGCGGCAACTGGCCGCTGCCATCCCCGCGGAATCGGACGAGACGTCTTATCAGGCGGTGTCGGTGGAGACGATCCGGGTGTTCGGCCCGATCCGCGGCCGGGCACGTAGCCACACCGAACTGGTCGAGCAGGGGCAGGACGGACACCGGGGCCGCATCGCGCTCACCGACGAAGCGGGAGCCGTGCTGGCGGAGCTGACCGGTGTCGAGCTGAAGCCGGTGGATCTGGCCAGTGTGCCGCTGTCATTGGAACAGAAGATCTTCGACGCCGCATGGGTGCAGAACCCGGCGGCGCACGGCGATGTGGTGGCAGACGGTACCTGGGTGGTGTTGGCCGAATCTGATTCGGAGACAACGGCACTCGCGGCGGAGATCACGACACGGTTGAGGTCGCCGGCTCGGCGAGTGATCAGCGCGACGTTGGCCGATGAATCCGCGGTCGCGGAGGCGTTCACCAAGACCGCCGCCGGCCCGAAGCCAGTCGGCATCGTCGTGCTACTGGCGAAGCGCCCGTTCGACGCCGCCAGCACCGATGCCGCGCTAGGCCGCGCACAAGACTTGATCGTGCAGATCTCGGCCGCCGGTCACGCGGCCGTCGACGGCTGGAAGGGCAAGTCGCCGCGGTTGTGGCTGGTCACCCGCGACGGGTTGTCGGTTCACGACCACGAGCCGGGCGACCCGGCGATCGGCGCGCTCAAAGGCCTCATCCGCAACTGGCGGTTCCCCGGCGAAGCGGCCCGTGTGCTGGCCGGCGAGCCTGACCTCGGCGCCACCCTGCTCGATGTGGGCAGCGCCGATGTCGTCGCCGCGCTGACCGATGAACTCTCCGCCGCCACCGGCGACGACGTGGTTGCCTTGCGCGAAGACGGCCGCTACGTCGAGCGCCTGGTGCGCGCGACGTTGGACGGCGGCCACCACGAAGCGGTGGTCCGCGCGGACGGGTCCTACATCATCACCGGCGGGCTGGGTGGCCTGGGCACCGTCGTCACCCGCTGGCTGGTGGAGCGCGGCGCGGGACGGATCGTGCTCAACGGCCGCAGCGAACCCTCCGAAGCGCAACGCGAATACATGGCCGGCCTCGGCGAGGGCACCGAAGTGGTCTTCGTGGCCGGCGACATCGCCACCGCGGACGTGGCAGAGCGGCTGGTGGCCGCAGCCGAAGAGACCGGGCGACCGCTGCGGGGACTCGTGCACGGCGCCGGCGTGACCGGCGACGGCCTGGTGAGTGCTCTGACCCGCGAGGGCCTGGAACGGGTCTGGGCGGCCAAGGTGGCCGGCGCGCTGCGGCTGAACGCGGCGACGACCACCCGCGAGCTGGACTGGTGGGTCGGCTTCTCCTCGATGGCCACGCTGCTCGGCTTGCCCGGCCAATTGGCCTATGCGACCGGGAACGCCTGGCTCGATGCGCTGATGACATGGCGACGCGCATCCGGGTTGCCCGCCACCGCGATCAACTGGGGCCAGTGGTCGGACGTCGGTATGAGCCGCGCGCTGACCTACAGCGTGCTCGACCCGATCACGCCCGACGAAGGCATCGAGGCGCTGCAGAATCTGGTCGGCGGTCCGCTCAACCGGGTGGGTGTCGGGCGGCTGCGGCTGGACCGCGCGGTCGCGGCCACTCCGGAGTTCCGCGACCTCGACTACTTCGGCAAGGTCGTCTCAGAATTCGACGCCGCGGTCGGCGTCCCGAGCGCCGAGCACCGGGCGACCGGCGATGACGCGGGCGCGCCGGCGGCCGCGCCCCCGGACTGGTCGACGTTGTCCACCGAGGAGCGGCTCAGCGAACTGCAGACCAGGTTGCAGGCCATCTTGGGCCGCGAGTTGAGGATGTCGCCCTCGGCGATCAACCTCGACGCGCCGTTCCCTGAACTGGGGCTGGACTCGATGATGGCCATGACGGTCCTCAAGGAGACCAAGAAGCTGGTCGGACTGGACGTGTCGGCGAATATGTTGTTCAACCACCCGACGATCTCCTCGTTGGCGGTGTACGTGGCGGGCCTGCTTGCACCCCCAGATCTGCCGGAGGAAGATACCGCCGATCTAGCGGCCGACTCGGCGAGCAGTGTGCTGGACGAATTGTTCGACAGTGTGGAGTCGGCTTCGGCGGGCAGTGAGAGCGGTGTGTTGTGATAGGAAAATTCCGCTGATGGCGACGATTTACGACAGAGTTTCGGCGATGTCCGGCGATAAGCGGGACGCGCTGACGCAGCAGTTTGACAAGGCCTCACGGATCGCCACCGCCGAGCCGATCGCGGTCGTCGGGATGGGCTGCCGCTTCCCAGGCGGCGCGGTGGGGCCAGAAGGCTACTGGAACTTCCTGACGAACAGCGGCGACGGGATCAGTGAGATCCCGTCGGACCGGTGGAACGCCGACGAGTACTACGACCCGGACCAGTTCGCGCCCGGCAGGATGTCGTCCAAGTGGGGTGGGTTCCTGCCCGACGTGGCCGGCTTCGACGCCGACTACTTCGGGATCTCCCCGCGTGAAGCCGAAGCCATGGACCCCCAGCAGCGGCTGATGCTCGAGGTGGCCTACGAAGCGCTCGAACACGCCGGCATCGCGACCGAGGAACTGTCCGGTGTGCGCGCCGCCGTCATGATGGGCGTGTATTACGGCGAGTACCAGACGATTTCGGCGGCCAACCCGGACACCATCGACGCCTACTCCGCGACCGGCAATGCCCACGCCGTCGCCGTGGGGCGCATCGCGTACCTGCTCGGGCTGCGGGGTCCGGCGGTGGCGATCGACTCCGCGTGTTCGTCGTCGCTGGTGACGATTCATCTGGCCTGCCAGAGCCTGCGGCTGCGCGAGAGCGACCTGGCCCTGGCCGGCGGGGTCAGCCTCATCCTGCGGCCGGAAACTCAGATCGCGATGGCCAAGTGGGGGATGCTGTCCCCGAACGGCCGGTGCTACTCCTTCGACTCCCGCGCCGACGGATTCGTCCGCGGCGAGGGTTGCGGTGTCGTGGTGCTCAAGCGGCTCACCGACGCCGTGCGCGACGGAGACCGCGTGCTGGCCGTGGTGCGGGGTTCGGCGGTCAACCAGGACGGCCGGTCCAACGGCCTGACCGCGCCCAACACCATTGCGCAACAAGACGTCATCAGGAATGCACTACGCAGCGCCGACGTGACCGCCGGCTCGGTGAACTACATCGAGGCGCACGGCACCGGCACCGGGCTGGGTGACCCGATCGAATTCGAAGCGCTGGCCGATCAGTACGGCCGCGGCGAGAGCCAATGTGCGCTGGGCGCAGTGAAATCCAACTTCGGCCACCTTGAGGCCGCGGCCGGCATCGCCGGCTTCATCAAAGCCGCGTTGTCCGTGCAGCGGGCGCAGATACCGCCCAATCTCAACTTCGTGCAATGGAATCCGGCGATCGACCCGTCGCCCACCCGGCTGTTCGTTCCCACCGAGCTCAGCCCGTGGCCGGCAGAGGAAGGCCCGCGCCGGGCTGCCATATCGTCATTCGGTATCGGCGGGACGAACGCACACGTCGTGATCGAGCAGGGGCCGGACCCCGTGCCGGCCGCCGCCGACTCGGCATCACCGGTGACGACGCTGACCATCTCCGCCAAGAGCGAGCAGCGGATCGCGTCATGGGCGACGGTACTGGCCGATTGGATGGCAGGCCAAGGTGCCGAAGTGCCGTTGGCCGACATCGCGCACACTGTCAACCTTTTCCGCAGTCGCCACAACAAACTGGCCACGGTCTCCGCGCGCGACCGCGCCGAAGCGGTGGCCGGGCTGCGGGCGCTGGCGGCCGGGCAGCCGACGCCGGGTGTTGTCGGCCCGCGCGTGGCGCCCCGTGGGTCGGGCACGGTGTTTTTGTATTCGGGTCAGGGTTCGCAGTGGGCGGGGATGGGTCGGCAGTTGTTGGCCGATGAGCCGGCGTTTGCTGCGGCGGTGGCCGAGTTGGAGCCGGATTTTGTTGCACAGGTTGGTTTTTCGTTGCGTGATGTGCTGCTGGCTGGTGAGCCGGTGGTGGGTATCGAGCGTATTCAGCCGGTGTTGGTGGGTATGCAGTTGGCGTTGACCGGGTTGTGGCGCTCTTACGGTGTTGAGCCTGATGCGGTGATCGGGCATTCGATGGGTGAGGTGACGGCGGCGGTGGTGGCCGGGGCGTTGAGCCCGGCTGACGGCCTGAAAGTGATTGCCACCCGGTCGAAGTTGATGTCGCGGTTGTCGGGTCAGGGCGCGATGGCGTTGCTGGAGCTGGGTGCTGCCGAGGCCGAGAAGCTGGTCGGGCAGTACCCCGACGTCACGGTGGCGGTGTATGCCGCGCCGGAGCAGACGGTGATCGCCGGCCCGCCCGAACAGGTCGATGCGGTCGTCGCCGTCGTCGACGCGCAGGGGAAGTTGGCGCGTCGGGTCGAGGTGGATGTGGCCTCGCACCATCCGACGGTGGACCCGATCCTGGCTGAGCTCAAAGACGCGTTGGCGGATTTGAAGCCGATGACGCCGCGGATTCCGTTGATCAGCACTGTCGGTCAGTCCGGCAGTGGCGAAGTGCCGAGTTTTAGCCCCGACTACTGGGTGGTGAACCTGCGTAACCCGGTGCGGTTCAGCCAGGCGGTCGCGAAAGCTGCGGAAAACCACACCACCTTCGTCGAAGTCAGCCCGCACCCCCTGCTGAGCCATGCCATCAACGGCTCGTTGGAGTCGGCCAAGCCGCGCGGCGGCGCCCAGGTGTCGGGAACGCTGACCCGGGACAACCCGGAGACGCTGACTTTCCACACCCAGCTGGCGACAGTACGTCCGCCGTCGGCTGCCGCGGCGCACAATGCCGATGGCACAAAGAGACTCATCGACCTACCGCCGACGCCGTGGCAGCACGTCCGCTACTGGGCGGCGCCGTTCTCGTCGAACCGGCAACCGGCCAGCGCACACCCGCTGCTGGGCACGCATGTCGAACTGCCGTCCGGTCGCGAGCACGTCTTCACGGCCGATGTCGGCACCGATCTCCTTCCCTACCTGCTCGACCACAAGGTGCACGGCCAGCCCGTCATGCCTGGCACCGGTTTCGGCGAGATCGCGCTCGCGGCTGCCAGCGAAGCCCTGGGCCTGCCGGCGCACTCGGTGACCGTCGGCGTCGAGGTCGAACAAATGCTGCCGCTGGGCGAATCGACCCAGCTCACCACGCAACTCACCCGCGGCGAGAAGGACAGCGACGAAATTCGCGTCGAAATCCATTCGCGTTCGGCCACCGGTGCCTGGATCCGCCACGCGGTAGCGAAAGTCGAAGTGGGCCAATCGGAGGCACCGTTCGTGCCGACCGCTGCGTCGGACCCCGGCACGGTGGTTTCGCCCGCGGATCTGTACTCCGCACTGCGCAACACCGGCTTGCACCACGGGCAGGCGTTCGCCGCGCTGACCCGTATCGTCCGCCGATCCAACGGCACCTCGGAGACCGAGATCGTCCTGCCGGACGAGGCGACCGGGCACCGTGGTTACCGGATTCACCCGGTGTTGCTCGACGCTGCTCTGCAGGGTCTGGCCGCCGCGCTGTCGAGTGAAGCGCTGGCCGATTCCAGTGAGGCAACCTATCTGCCGGTGTCGTTCGAGAAGATCCGGGTGTTCGGCGATGTCGGGCGCCGCGCTCGATGCCGCGCCGAGTTGGTCAACCCCGACGCAGATGGTGCCGGCATCATGGGCCGCGTCCTCATCACGAACGACACGGGCACTGCGACCGCCGAGATCAGCGGTATCTACCTGCAGCGGGTGCAGCGCCGCACGGTGCCAATGCCGTTGACGCAGAAGATCTTCGACACCGAATGGATCGAGACTCCCGTCGACGCCGGTTCCGCACCGGACGGCAGCTGGCTGGTGCTGAACGACGGCGCCGAAGCCGAGGCGGTGGCCAAGGAGTTCGTCGCCGCATTCGGCGCACCGACCCGACGGGTCATCGCTGCCGACCTTTCGCAGGAGTCGGCGGTCCTGGAAGCCTTCTCGCAGGCCGCGGGAGATGCCGAGCTCCCGCCGGTCGGTGTCGTCATCTTCGCAGGCAAGCAGACATTCGACGGAACCGATTCCGATGACGCTCCGGCCCGCGGCCGCGACCTGGCGTGGGGAGCCGCGTCGACGGTGCGCACGATCCTCACCGGGTGGCACGGCAAGTCGCCGCGACTGTGGCTGGTGTCCCGCGACGGTCTGGCCGTCGACGACGGCGAGCCCGGCGACCCGTCGATCAACGGTCTGACCGGGCTGATCCGAGTTCTGGCCTACGAGCACCCGGACCTACGCACCACATTGGTCGACCTGTCCGGTGACGCCGTGACACCCCTGACCACGGAGTTGGGGCTGGCCTCCGGAGACGACGTGGTAGCCTGGCGTCGCGAAAACCGTTATGTGAAGCGGCTTTCCCGTGCGACGCTGGGTACGGCCAAGTCCGACAAGGTCGTTCGGCCGGACGGCGCCTACATCCTCACCGGTGGCCTCGGCGGCATCGGGTTGACGATGGCTCGGTGGCTGGTCGACAGCGGCGCCGGCCGCGTGGTCCTCAACGGACGGTCTCAGCCGTCGGAGGAGGCACAAGCTCTGCTCGACGAACTCGGTCAGCGTGCCCAGATCGCCGTGGTGCTCGGCGATATCGCCGCACCCGGAGTCGCCGAGCGGCTGGTGAGCGCGGCCGAAGAGACCGGGCTGGCGTTGCGCGGTCTGATGCACAGCGCCGTGGTACTCGACGACCAGATCGTCGCCGGCCTCAGCAAGGAGAGCCTGGAGCGGGTATGGGCGCCGAAAGCCATTGGCGCGCTGCGACTTCACGCCGCAACCGCCGGTCGCGATCTCGACTGGTGGGTCGGCTTCTCGTCGACGTCGTCACTGCTGGGTGCGCCCGGGCAGGGCGCCTACGCCGCCGCGAGTGCCTGGCTGGACGGCCTGGTCGATTGGCGGCGGGCGTCGGGTTTGCCTGCTATCACGATCAACTGGGGCCAGTGGTCCGACATCGGCGTCGCCCGCTCGTTGACCTTCAGTGCGCTGGATCCCATTTCGCCGGCCGAAGGCGTCGAGGCGCTGGAGGTCATCCTGGCCAACCAGCCGACAAACATCGGGGTGGCCCGGCTGCGGCTGGACCGGGCCGCGGCCGCGTTCCCGGAGATTCAGCAACTCGGCTATTTCGCGAAGTTGGCCGAGGAACTCGACATCGACAGCGACGACGACGATTGGGCGGGCCCCGATGCGTTGCGCGAGATGGACCCCGCCGAAGTCAACCGGGTCGTCATCGCCCGACTGAGCGGCCGCATCCTGGCCATCATGGGCTACCCGAAGGGCAGCACGCTCGACGCCGATCAGCCGTTGACCGAATTGGGCATGGATTCGCTTATGGCGGTCCGAATCCGCAACACTGTTCGCGGCGACTTCGGTGTGGAACCGCCCGTGGCACTGCTGTTGCAGGGCGCCTCGCTGGCCGCGCTGACGACCGACCTGATCCGTCAGCTGGGTCTGGAGACCGGTGACAAGGCTGACAGCGGCAGCGGGGTTCGTGACAGAGCCAAACAGCGCGCCGCGGCCCGGCAGCGTGCCGCCGCCAGGCGAAAGGTAGGAGATCGAGTGTGACCAGCAACAGCGAACTGCCGCCCAACGCGATCGCGGTGGTCGGCATGGCGGCCAGGTTGCCCGGCGCCAACACGCTGTCGGCATTCTGGGACAACCTGCGTCGCGGCGAGGAGTCGATCGTCACGCTGGCCGAAGATGACCTGCTGGCCGAGGGCATCCCCGAGAAGTCGTTGGCGAATCACGCCTACGTGCGGCGCGCCGCGTTGGTGGACGGCATCGACGAATTCGACGCCGACTTCTTCGGCTTCACTCCGCAGGTAGCGCGCTCGACCGATCCGCAGCACCGGCTGTTCCTGCAGACCGCGTTCCACGCGATCGAAGACGCCGGCTACGACCCCGCCGGGATCGAGGGCTCGGTCGGCGTGTACGCGACCAGCACCACCAGCGGATACCTGCTGCACAACATCATGTCCAACTATGACCCCAATGTGGTTATGGGACAAGGTATTACCTTCGACATGGTCAACCTCTCGTTGCAGAACGACAAGGACTACCTGGCCACCAAGCTGGCGTATGCGTTGAATCTGCGCGGGCCCGCACTGTCGGTGCAGACGGCCTGCTCGTCGGCGCTGGTCGCGGTGCACCTGGCCTGCCAGAGCATCCTGAACGGCGAGTGCGAGATGGCGCTGGCCGGCGGCGCATCGCTGCGCATCCCGCATCACGTCGGGTATTGGTACGCCCCAGGCTCGATGGTGTCGCCGACCGGCCATTGCCGGCCTTTCGATGCGCGCTCCGACGGCACGATTTTCGGCAGCGGTGTCGGTGTGGTGGTGCTCAAGGGGCTGCAGGATGCCGTCGACGACGGCGACCGAATCCACGCCGTGATCCGCGGATCGGCGCTGAACAACGACGGCTCGACGAAGATGACCTACGCCGCCCCGACTGCGGCCGGCCAGGCCGACGTCATCGCCGAGGCGCACGCGATCGCCGAGGTCGACTCTTCGGAGATCAGCTACATCGAGACGCACGGAACCGGTACGCCGCTGGGTGACCCGATCGAAATCGAAGGTCTGCGGCAAGCTTTCGAGGTTTCCGAGGAGACCCGCTCCGGCCCGTGCTACGTCGGTTCGGTCAAGTCCAATATCGGCCACCTGGAGTCGGCCGCCGGAATCGCGAGCCTGATCAAAGCGATTCTGTGCCTGAAGCATCGGGCGATTCCGGCGACGCTGCACTACACCAGCCCTAACCCCGAATTGCATCTCGACCGTGGACCTTTCAAGGTTCGCAGCGAATACGGTCCGTGGGAATGGGACGGTGTGCTGCGCGCTGGTGTCAGCTCGTTCGGTGTCGGTGGCACCAACGCGCACGTGGTGCTGGAAGAAGCGCCAACCGTTCCGGCGTCGTCGACACCGCGGCCCGGTCCGCAGGTGCTGCTCCTGTCAGCTCGCAGCGCCGACGCACTGCAGCAGTCGCGCACGGCCCTGGCCGCCGAAATCTCAGGCGACGACGCGCTGAGCCTGACTGACGTCGCCTACACCCTCGGCCGTCGCCGCAAAGAGAAGATCCGGATGGCCGCGGTCGTCAACGACGAGCAGCACGCGAGAACCGTGCTGGAGACCGCCGAGAACGACAATGTCTTCGTCGGCGAATTCGCTGGGAACACGGACTGTTCCGACCGCGTCGTCTTCCTGTTCCCCGGTCAGGGTGCGCAGCACATCGGGATGGCGCGCGGCCTCTACGACTCCGAGCCGGTGTTCGCCGAGCACTTCGACCAGTGCGCCGCAGGGTTCAGCGACGAGCTCGGTGTTGACCTGCGGGCGGAGATCTTCGAGGGCACCGCCCGCAACCTGGAGCGCACCGACCGCACCCAGCCCGCGTTGTTCACGGTCGAATATGCGCTGGCGAAGCTGATCGAGACCTACGGTGTTCGCCCCGCGGCGCTGGCCGGACACAGCATCGGCGAATACGTCGCCGGCACCATCGCCGGCGTCTTCGACATCGAGACGGCCATCAAGGTGGTCTCGATGCGCGCCCGGCTGATGCATGCCGCACCACGCGGGGTCATGGTCGCGGTCGCGCTGAGCCCCGACGCTCTGGCCGAACACCTCGGTGGTGATGTCGACATCGCCGCGATCAACGAACCGGGTGGCTGCGTGGTGGCCGGATCCGAAGAGGGCATTCGCCAGTTCAGCGAGCGGATGACCGAGAAGGGCATTGTGGCGCGCCGGGTCCGCACGTCGCACGCGTTCCACTCGCGCCTGATGGATTCGATGATCCCGGAATTCACCGGCTTCCTGTCCCGGCAGACGCTGCGCGAACCGCGAATCCCGTTGCTGTCCAACGTGACCGGGACCTGGCTGGCTCCCAGCGAGGCCACCAACCCGGCAACCTGGGCGCGCCAGGTGCGCTCGACGGTTCGGTTCTCCGACGAGGTCGACGTGCTGCTCGGCGATCCGCTCCGCGTCCTGGTCGAGGTCGGCCCGGGCGGCACGCTGACCGCGTCGGCGACGCGGCACCCGAAGTGGTCGACCGGACATCACGGCGTCCGGCTGATGCGTCATCACGCCCAGAACCGTGACGACCGCGACGCCTTCCTGTTGGCGCTGGGGCAACTCTGGGCGGCCGGGGTCGGCATCGACTGGGCGCCGCTGCGCGGTGGGCAGTCCGGCCGGCTTCTGACCCTGCCTGGTTATCCCTTTGAGCGGCAACGGCATTGGATCGAGCACCGTCAGTCGACGTGGACGGGCGAGCCCGCGGCGACCAACGGGGCGGCCGCCGCATCGACCGGCGGTGCTGAGGCTGCACAGGCCACCAAGTCCGGCAAGTCGCCGATTGAAGCGACGCTGCAGCGCATCTGGGGCCAATGCCTGGGTCTGCCCAATGTCGAACGCAACGCGAACTTCTTTGAGCTGGGTGGCGATTCGCTGGTCGCGATCAGCGTCGCGATGACCGCCTCCAACGAAGGCCTGGACCTCACCCCGCAAGATCTCTACGAGAACCAGACGGTTGCCGCGTTGGCCAAGGCGCTGACAGCCCGCTATGCGGCCGGCGGCCTGGCCCGGCAGTCGCCGGGTGACGTCACGCATCCGCCGGTGCCGCCGAACATCTCGTACTTCCTCGAGCACGGCGTGCGTGAGCATGAGCAGTGGCGCGTTCCGCTGATCCTGCAACTGCGTCCCGACGTACAGGTCGACGACGTTTGCGCGGTGCTGACCGCGTTGCGCAACCACCACGAGGCGTTGCGTCTGCGACTCGTCGAACGCGCGGGCACGTGGGAGCAGGTGATCAGTGAGCCTGGTGACTTCGCCGACTTGGCCACCCGCTTGCTGCCAGAAGACATCAAACCAGGCACGCCGCAGGAACGCGATGCGCTGCTGTCGACACTGATAGACGTAGTCCGCCAACAGGATCCGTCTAATCCGCTGATCGCGACCTATGTCCGTGGGGTGCCGGGCGGCTCGTGCTACGTCGCGATCAGTGTGCGGGCGATCGTGGCCGACAACGTGTCGCGTGACATCCTGTTGACCGATATCTTCACCGCGTTCGGGCAACAACTGGCCGGCGAAGAGATTGCGTTGCAACCGGTCACGACTCCGTGGACCGAGTGGTCGCAGCGCTGCGCGGCATTGGCCGTCCACCCGGCGGTGGTGGAGAGCCGCGACTACTGGCTGAAGACAGCAACGGCGTCGACGCTGAAGGTGGCAAGCGAGCGGACCGCCGGGGCGCCGGGCCTGCCGGATTTGGCCCGGAGCGCGTCGTCGCTGACCGTCGCGGAGACAACCGAGATCGATGATGCCCGCCGACGGCTGCGGGTGCCGATCGACGAAATGCTGTTGGCCGCATTGAGTCGGACGATCGCTCACCAGGTCGGTGACGGGACCGTCGCCGTCGACCTCAGCGGCGAGGGTCGGTCGGTGCTCAAGCCCGACGTCGACCTGCGCCGGACCGTCGGCTGGTTCAATACCATCTATCCCATCGCGCTTACCTGCGCCAAGGACGACGGCGCCTTGCAGCTGCTCGACGACGTGCACAACACACTGACTGCCGTCCCGCACTACGGAATCGGCTATGGGCTGCTGCGTTACCTGTATGCCCCGACTGCGCGGCAGCTTGGCGCTGCCGGTCCGGCCGACATCTTCTTCTCCTATATCGGCACGATCCCCGATCTGCCGCCGCTGGGCGAGGACGTCGCGGTCCGATTCGACTCCGACACCTCATTGCCGGTGCGCGAAGCGATTCCGGGCCTGGGCCACGGAATTGAGTTGCGGGTCTTCCGTACGGCCGGTGTGCTGCATCTGGACTGGTGGTACGACAGCCGGCGGGTCGACGGGGCCACCGTGCAGTCACTTGCCAGCGGGTTCTCCCTGACATTGTTGGAGCTGATCCGGGAAGCGCTCGCGCAAGACGAGATGGACTCCGGCAGTGACGAGATGGAACTCGTTGACCTGTCGTAGATCTCGACAAGGCTAGAAAGGCAACCGTGTTTCCATCGTCGGTCATTCGCAAGCTGGCGCTCAGCGAGGAAATGCTCGCTGAGACGCACAACTTCGTCGGGCTCGCCGCGCACCTCGAGGGTCCGATTGATGTCGACGCGCTGACGGATGCCTTTGACCTGCTGCTCGAGGCGCATCCGGTGCTGACCGCGCGCCTCGAACGCGGCGCCGACGGCCGTCACGAGCTGGTCGCCGACGACCTCATGCACTCGGGACTCGAGGTCATCGAGGTCGACGCGTCGCAGACCGACAACCCGCCGCCGCATTTCGATCAGGGCGAATCGCTGGTGCATCTGCGCCTGTTCATCCGCGGCGGGCAGGCGCATCCGACGCTTTACGTCCACCATGCGCTGGCCGACGGTCACCACATGTACGGCCTGATCGAGGAATTGCTGTCCTCCTACACCGATCTGGTCACCAACGGCAAGACCGGTCCGGTGACCGCGCAGCCCGCACCGGAGTCGATCGAGACCGTGCTCGCCGACCGGGGCATCCGGAAAGGGCCGCGTTCGGGTATCGAGCGGTTCATGCCGGCGCTGTTCGCCTACGACCTGCCGCCTTCCCGGCGCGGCGACACCGGCGTGAAACCCACTTCGCCCGTGCGTGTTCCGATGGTGTCGTGCCGGCTCAGCGAGAGCCAGACGCACGCCATCGTCGAGCTCTGCCGTGCCGAAAAGCTCGGTCTGCACTCGGTGCTCTCCGCCGCGATCCTGATCGCGGAGTGGCAGGTTCGGGGCAGGCTTAACATCCCGGTGCCATTCATCTACACGGTCGATCTGCGCTACTTCCTGTCGCCGCCGGTGTCGGCCACCGGCTGCACGAACCCGGTCGGGTTGGGAACGTATCTGGCTGAAATCAACGCCAAAACAACGGTGGTCGACTTGGCCCGCGACATCGCCGCGACGTTTCGCGCGGACCTGGATGAAGGTGTGATTCAGCAGTCCCGGCTGCACTTCAGCCCGCAGTATGTCGGCAACGCACCCGGCATGCCCGACGTTGTGTTGTTGTCCGACAATGGTTTGGTGCCCCCGGTGCGCACACCTCCCGGAGTGGACGTCACTGCCACGCACGGCGAATTGTACTTCGCGGTCAGCGCCGGAATCGAGATCTACTTCACCCAGATCTACGCCGACCAACTCAACGTCGAGTACCACTCGCACGGCCCGGATCCGGAAAAGTCGATCGACGCCATTCGTGGGCTGTTGTCCGCGGTTGCCGAGCAGCACGCGGCCAGCGGCGTCAGCTAACCGGTCCGTAGGCGTAGCGGTGGTACTGGAACGTTCGGCGCAGCGGCGGGAGCGGTCGGACCAACTGCCGCATCACCCGAAAGACAGCCGATGCTCGGCCGAAGGTGCTCGCGTCGAAAAACGTCACACCGCTGATCAACCGGACTCCGGAGAGGCAGTCGATCACGTCGGACGGCTTGTTGACCGCCCAGTACAGCGTCGAGCCGGACTGCCGTTGCAGGCGGTGGGTTTTCTGCGACCGGACGACGAGCCGGCTGTAGTAGTCGATCTGGATCTCGCCGGAGCCGAACCGGTCGACGACGTGTTGCAGCAGGGCGATGCCGTCATCCTCGGTCAGGTACATGCTGATGCCCTCGGCCAGCAGCAATGTCGGCCGGTCGGCCGGGATTTGGTCCAGCCACGACGGGTCGGTCGCCGGCGTGGCGACCAGGTGGTAGCTCGGTCGGCTCGGAAAGACCTTCTCGCGCAACGAGATTACCGCCGGATAGTCGACGTCATACCACTGCACACCCGGACCCGGATCCAGCCGAAACACCCGGCTGTCCAGACCACAGCCGAGGTGGATCACGGTGGCTTCGGGATTGGCGGCCAGGAACTCGGCGGCCCACACGTCGAACTGGGCGGTTCGCACCGTGACCAGCGGCGTCCAGCGGTCGGTGACCTTGAGTTCGTCCCAGTCATAGTCGATTCGGGCCACCGCCGCCTTGGCGAAGTCGTCACCCAAGATCGGCCGGTCCCAGTCGGCGTCCAGTGCCTTGCAGTACAGCGTGGTCAGCATCGTCTGCGAAGGACCGCTGAGGTCGATGGAAACTTTGTCGGTCACGACGCTTAAGCCTAGTGTGCGACATTTGGAGATGGAGGAGCCATGACGGATACGACCAATGCCGGTGGCGGCGCACGGCCGCCGCGGGTCTTGCTGTTGTACTACTCGTACACCGGCCAGGCGCACAAGGTGCTCTCAGCTGCGGGAGAGGTTTTCCGTGGCCGAGGGTGCGAGGTGAGCGAAGCCGAGATCAAATTCACCGACCCGAAATACTCCGAGAAGTTCTCCCGCTTCCCGATGCATCGGGTGTGGCCCGACATGCTCAGCGTGCTGCAAGCGCAGAAACGCAACGAGACCGGTCAGATTCAAACTCCGGATACCGTGCGCGACGCCGACTACGACCTGATCCTGATCGGATCGCCGACCTGGTGGGACAACGTCAGCATGCCGCTACGCTCGTTCCTGAAGTCGGCCGAGGCAGGTAAGTTGTTGTCCGGCAAGCCGTTTGCGGTGTTCGTGGTGTGCCGCACGTTCTGGCAGGCCAACCTCGAGGGGGTGCGTGAACTCGCCGAGGAGCAGGGCGGGCGGTATGTCGACGAAATCCACTTCACCTATCCCGGTGACAACCTTCGCTCCATGCTGGCGCTGACCAGCTATCTCGGCACGGGCGAGTATCGCAAGAGATCGCTGGGTCTTCGGCTGCCGCCGACGAACGTGCAGCCCGAACAGCTGGAGCAGACGCGGATTTTCGCGGGCCGCTTGGCGGACCGCTTGTTGGCCAAGAGTTCGGCGGTGCCGGGCCAGGAACCGGTTTAGGACTGCTATGCCTCGTTCGTTCGATGTCTCGGTCGACTCGCCTGCCAGCGTCGACCAGGTTCATGCCGCCTTCAGTGCCGAGGAGTATTGGCTGGCCCGGCTCGGAAACATGAGCGGCGGCACCACCCTGGAATCGCTCGTCGTCGACGACCGGGCCGTACGGGTGACCACCACCCAGGATCTCGGCCGCGACCTGCTACCCGGGATCGTCTCGAAGTTCTATCGCCGCGACATCAAGGTCCACCACACCGAGACGTGGACGCCGTCGGGCGATCAACTCCGCGGCGAGATCATCGTCGCCGTGACCGGAGCGCCAGGGTCTGGCTCGGCCGCCGCGTCGGTCGCGCCCACGTCCAACGGTTCGCTGTTGACGCTAAGCGGGACGGTGGAATTCAAGGTTCCGCTGGTCGGCGGGACGGTGGAGAGCTTCATCGCGCGCGAATTCGCCCAGGGCATACCGGATATCCAAGACTTCACCGCCCGGTGGGTCACCGAGCACGCCTGAACGTATGACTGACGCGCCGAACGCCGAATCTCCCTACGCCGACGCATTTCTGGTGGCGCCGGTCACGTCCGACGCGCTCGCCGGCCTGAGCATGCCGCTGCAGGACGCGATGATGACCCAGCGGGCGGTGCGCCGCGTCCACCCCGACCCGGTCGACGACGCGGTAGTGCTGAAGTGCATCGAGTTGGCGCTACGGGCACCGACCGGCGCCAACGGCCAGAACTGGGAGTTCATCGTCGTCAAGGACCGGCGCCTGATCAAGAAGCTGGCCGGGCGATACCGCAAAGGCTGGAAATTCTCCTACGGCGGGCTGCTGAGCAGTGCCAGTGACAACGACCAGTCGCTGGCCAAGGTCATCCGTGCGGCGCAATGGCAGGTCGACCACTTCACCGAGATCCCGGTCCTGGTGGTGGCCTGCCTGCGGCTCACCGTCCGCGAGGGCCGTGCGCCGTATTCACTGATGCCACACGCCGCCGTGTCCGGATATTGGGGGTCGATCTACCCCAGCGTGCAGAATCTGTTATTGGCTGCTCGCGCCGTGGGTTTGGGTGCCTCGCTGATCACCTTGCCGCTGTGGGGAGTGTCGCGAGCGCGCAAGATCCTGGGCCTGCCACGTTCGGTCACCCCATGCTGTGTCGTGGCCCTGGGCTGGCCGCGGGGGCGTTACGGGCCTACTACCCGGGTACCGGTCGAGCAGGTGACACATCTCGACGCCTACGGCAACCGCGCCTGGCTAAAGGGCTAGTCGCCGGCGCATTTAGTTGGAGACCTCTAAATATGAGGTTCGCCAGATAGATATGAGGTTCAAAAGAGACTGCCCTTCGATAACGACGGCTGAGGCTTTCTGAGTTTAGCTTCAGGTGCCATTCAGCTAATTCAATCGAAGGGGGAGCGCGCCATGCAGGTTGCTGCGCGTCCGTATGTCATGGCCGGTGCAATGTTGGCTGCGGCGAGTCTTGTCGCCGTCACTCCAATAGCGCAACGGGCCATTCACCTACCGACGCTCAGCATCGAGACCCAGCTGGTTGACGAGTCGCTGCTCAACATTCCGATGAACCTGCTCAACGACATCGCGAACATTCCCTACAACGAGGTGCAAGCCCTCAATTCGGTGGCAGGCTCGCTGTTCTTCGGCGGTAATTGGTGGGTGCCGAGCGCCACGAATCTCTGGGGCGTCGACACCGGCGACCCGACCCACGTCGCACTGGTCACGAATGTCTTCGCGCCGTTCCCGGACTTCAGCCAAGGGCTCGGCGGACTGCAGTATCAGCTCGACGGCCTGCTCGCCGCCGAGCTGCCGGTGAGCGACTCCTGTGACGCCGAGACGTGCTTCCCGATGACGCCGCCGGAAGTCATCACCGGCAGCGCGTCAATCGACCGGACCATCGGTTTCCTCAATGCCCTGACGGGTCAAAGTAGTGGGGAAAACTTCGGACTTTTCCACAATTGGTTCAAGGTGCCGATTGAGGACCTGATCAACGGGCACACCTTCGACGACGCCATCAGCCCCAGCGGTCCGGCCTACGCCGATCCCGCCTTCGGCTTCCTCAATGATGACGACAACCCCTTTGTGGGCGGCACGGTCGGTGACAACGATGCGATGCCGTGGAATGGACATACCTTCTATCTGAACCTCTTCCAGCCGTTCCAGAATTACTGGGAACACCTGCTGCAGGATCCGGTGACTGACGGCGACATCTCGGGGACCGGCATTCAGATTCCGACCCTGGACGAGTTCGGTCGGTCTCTGCAGTCCGTCACCGCATCGCTGATCGCGGCGTTCACCCCCTACACCGCAGGCAGCCCGGCATGCCCGGCCATGTGCGACATACCGGAGAGCCTGACCACCCGCGCGCTGGTGCACATGTTGGACCCGAACGATTCCAACCCGATGATCCAGGCTTGGCTGGCCGGGTTCGACCCTGGCGCAGAGTTCCCGAACAACAACGCGACTCCCGACCAGGTCGCGGCGTCTATCGCGCTTTTGCAGACCGGAATTTTCAACCTGACTCCCGAGCAACTAGATGGGGCCCTCGCACAATTGGAGGAGATCAACCCAGGGCTGCCGGCGCTGGCTGTCAATGCCGGATTCCTGACCGACCCGGGTTACCTGGCCTTCATCAACGAACCCGGTTCCGCTTTCGAGCCGGTCTACGGCGGCTGGAACCCGGCGTTGGTCCTGCCGGGGATCTTGGACCTGTTCGGCATCGACACCGGCTCAACAGGCGTCAGCGAGTTGGTCGATCCCGCTTCGTTGGATCTCAGTGCGTTGCTTGGTGCCTTCGATCCGGGGTCGTTCGACCTGAGCGCCCTGGGTGGCTTCGATCCTGCGACGATGTCGTTGGATCTCGGCGAATTGCTCAGCGGGTTTGATCCCACCGCGATGTCATCAGATTTCGCCACCCTGATCCAGGACCTGACCTCGGCATTGGTGCCGGACCTGGCGACTTCGGCGTTAAGCCTGTTTTAAGCGCGGCCGTACTGCCGTCGGCGGCCACGCTGATCGCGTTGACCCCCAACGGGTCGGGCCGTCCCCACGACCTGCTGCTAATCCGCGAAATCTGTGCCGTCCGTCCTACTAGTCGGCGCTAATTCCAATGGCTAACAATGTTTTCAGTATTAGCCGATTCATCCGATAAATTGGACGTTCCATTTCTTCTTGCACATTGTGCAAGTTAATGTGAGCCGAGTCACTAACGGCCGCGAGCGGATTCTTCAGAAATTGGACATACTTAGAAATTCTTACTGTAGGTTCAGTTCCTGTTGCGTCGATCGATCTTGAAGGGGGAGCCGTGCAGGCTGCTTCGCGTCCCTACGCCCTCGCTGCCGCAGCACTTGCCGCCGTCAGCGCCGTCGTCGTCACGCCAGTGGTGGCGCGACAGCTCCCGCTCGCCGTTCGCAGCATGGAGACCAAGCTGATCGATACTGACGTCTCAAACATCCCGGTGAACCTGTTCAACGACATTCTGAACATTCCCTACAACGAGCTCGAAGGTGGCGGTCTGGCCACCATGGCGAATTCGTTCCTCTTCACCGGGAGCTGGTGGGTGCCCAGCTCGACGAACCTGTGGGGCATCGACCCGGGTGACCCCACCCACATCGCGCTGATCGACAACTTCTTGCCGCTGACCGCATTCACCGAGGGGTTCACCAACTCCGCCGGTGTGTACGAGCCCGGCCTGAACTACGAGTTCGCCGGATTGCTCGCCGCCGAGCTCCCGGTGAGCTCCTCCTGTGACGCCGTGAGCTGCTACCCGATGACCCCGCCGGACGTCATCACCGGCAGCACCCAGTTCGACCGGGACATCGGGTTCTTCGATGCCCTCATGGGTAAGGCCACGGACGCGAACGGCGAACCCTTCGGGTTGTTCAGCAACTTCTTCCAGGTGCCGCTGCAGGACCTGATCAATGGCTACACGTTCGGCTCGAACGATCCGGGCATCGTCAATCCCGGCGGTTCGGTTCAGGACGGGAGTACGTGGGGCCTCAACTGGGGTAGCAGCGGCAACCCGTTCGAGGGAGGCACCGGCCCCGGCGACACCATGCCGTGGGACGGCGTTGACTACCACCTGAACCTGCTGCAGCCGTTCCAGACCCTGTATGACAGCTTGACGCAGGACCCCGCGTCGAACCCGATCGAGGTTCCCACTCTCGACGGTGTAACCCATACCTTCGAGAACCTGCTGGCCGGGTCGATCATCGACTTCGACCCCTACACCGCCGGCAGCCCGGCCTGCCCGGCGGCGTGCGACATCCCCAGCGAGTTCCAGATCCCGCAGTTGATTGCGGCCATTTCGGCTGCT
>DATAZN010000533.1:0-10459 GCA_036272035.1 Mycobacterium sp.
ACCCGAAGCTCGGGATGAAAGCTGCGCCGCGGCAGATCCCGCAGTTGCCGGCGAGCCGCGTCGACACCGTCGTCGGCGGATAACCGGAACGGAACGGCGTCCAGTACCTTCTGCAGGATGGGATCGATGGTGGATCCGAAGTCGTCGACGCTGGGCATGCAGACACCGTACGCACCGCGGGTGATGGTCGGTGCCTGGGTGGCTGCTGGCTGGGCGGGTATCGCCTACGGGGCGTTTCTGACCATCATGGCGCTGCGTTCACCGCCGGGCGCGGAGCTGACCGGGCAGTGGTTTGCCCAGCCCGCGTTCAAGGCGTCGATGGCGCTGTTACTGGCGTTGGCGGCGGCCGCGCATCCGGTTGTCCGCGAGCGACGCTGGCTGATGCTGGCGCTGCTGTTCTCGGCGATCGGCGACGCGCTGCTGGCCATTCCGTGGCGGGCGCCGTCGTTTGTATTCGGACTGGCCTCATTTCTGTTGGCGCACTTGTGTTTTCTCGGTGCGCTACTGCCTCTGGCACGAGAATCGCGGCAGTCGGATCGGTCGCGGACCCGTTGGATCGTCGTGGGGTTGATGTGCGCGGCCTGCGTGGGGCTGCTGGCGTGGTTCTGGCCACAGTTGGGTCGTGACGGTCTGACCATTCCGGTCACGGTGTACATGGTCGTGCTGGCCGCCATGGTGTGTGCGGCGCTGCTGGCACGGCTGCCCACGCCGTGGACGGCGGTCGGCGCGGTGTGCTTCGCGGGCTCGGACGCGATGATCGGCATCGGCCGGTTCGTGCTGGGCAGCGAGGCATTGGCGGTGCCGATCTGGTGGGCGTACGCGGCCGCGCAGGTCTTGATCACGGCAGGCTTCTTCTTCGGTCGGGTGTCGACCGTCTCTGCTACACCTGGCGAGTGACCACGCGGACCCGGCAGCCCGCTGCATTCGAGCCGATCGCGCGGGTGCTGCCGATGTTGTCGGTGCCGCACCTGGACCGCGAATTCGACTACCTGGTGTCCGAGGAGCAATCCGACGACGCCCAGCCAGGCGTGCGGGTGCGGCTGCGCTTCCACGGCCGACTAGTCGACGGGTTCATCCTGGAGCGCCGCACCGAAACCGATCACGTCGGCAAGCTGGCCTGGCTGGACCGCGTGGTGTCGGCCGAGGCGGTGCTCATCCCGGAGATCCGCCGGCTGGTCGACGCCGTCGCGGCGCGCTACGCCGGTACCCGCGCCGACGTGCTGCGGCTGGCGGTGCCGCCCAGACATGCCAAGGTGGAGCGTGAAGAACGAACGGCGCCAGAGCTTTCCGCTGTATCCGCCGTCGACCGGGCGGGCTGGGAGGCCTATGGCAGCGGCGGGCAATTCCTGACCGCGGTGGCGGAGTCGCGGGCCGCTCGCGCGGTGTGGCAGGCGCTGCCCGGCGACGTGTGGGCCGATCGCTTCGCCGAGGCCGCCGCGCAGACCGTGCGGACTGGTCGCGCTGTATTGGCGGTCGTGCCGGATCAGCGGGACGTGGACACGCTGTTTGCGGCCGCGACGGCGTTGCTCGACGAAGCCGGCGTGGTCGCGTTGTCGGCGGGCTTGGGTCCGGCGGCACGCTACCGGCGCTGGCTGGCCGCGCTGCGAGGCGACGCGCGGCTGGTGATCGGCACCCGCAGCGCGGTGTTCGCGCCGATCAGCGACCTGGGCCTGGTCATGATCTGGGACGACGGCGACGACACGCTGGCCGAGCCGCGGGCCCCGTACCCGCATGCGCGGGAGGTGGCGATGCTGCGTGCCCACCAGATGCGTTGCGCCGCGCTGATCGGGGGGTACGCCCGTACCGCCGAAGCTCATGCGCTGGTGCGCAGCGGCTGGGCGCACGACCTGGTCGCGACACGGCCGGTGGTGCGCGCCCGCTCGCCTCGGGTGGTGGCCCTCGACGACGGTGGATACGCCGACGAGCGCGATCCGGCGGCGCGCACCGCACGGTTGCCGTCGGTGGCTCTGCGCGCCGCCCGCTCGGCATTGCAGGCCGAGGCGCCAGTGCTGGTGCAGGTGCCACGGCGCGGCTACGTCCCGTCGCTGGCCTGCGCACGGTGCCGGGCGATTGCCCGCTGCCGTCATTGCACCGGCCCGCTGTCGCTGGATGACCGTGACGGCACGCCGCCGGTATGCCGTTGGTGTGGCCGGGCCGATGCCGCGCTGCGCTGCGGCCGGTGCGGCTCGGACACGGTGCGCGCCGTCGTGGTGGGTGCCCGGCGCACCGCCGAAGAACTGGGCCGTGCCTTTCCCGGTACGACGGTGATCACCTCGGCAGGCGAAGCGATGGTGTCCGACGTCGACGATCGTCCAGCATTGGTGGTGGCCACGCCCGGTGCTGAACCCCGCGCGGTCGGCGGCTACGGGGCGGCCCTGTTGCTGGACAGCTGGGCGCTACTCGGGCGTCAGGATCTGCGCGCGGCCGAGGACACCCTGCGGCTATGGATGGCTGCCGCGGCGTTGGTGCGGCCCCGCGACAACGGTGGGGTAGTGGTGGTCGTCGCCGAGTCATCGGTTCCCACAGTGCAATCGCTGATCCGGTGGGATCCGGTCGGCCATGCAGAGGCCGAGTTGGCCGCGCGCACCGAAGTCGCGTTACCGCCGAGCGTGCACATGGCCGCTCTCGACGGCCCCGGTGAGGCGGTGACGGGGTTGCTCGAGGAAATCCGGCTGCCGGACAGCGCCGAGCTGCTGGGATCGGTGCCATTGCCGGCGGGTGCGCGGCGACCGCCCGGGATTGCGGCTGACGCGCCGGTGAGCCGGATGCTGGTGCGGGTGCGCCGCGAGCAGGGCCTGGCGTTGGCGGCCGAGTTGCGCCGCGGTGTTGGCGTGGTCAGCGCCCGGCAAGTCCACGAGCCGGTCCGGGTGCAGATCGACCCGCTGCACATCGGCTAGGCGACGGCTCGTTACTGGCTGCGCAACGTGTGTCGGTGAGCGAAGTCCATGGTTTCCGTGCGACGATGCGAAGACTGGCCGAGCGCCAATGACGCCCACCGGTCTTTCTTTCCCGTGTCGAGGGAGGTCAGAGATGGCGACGATCGCAGACACCACACGAATCGGGCGCTGCCTTGTTTTTGTGCGCGATCACCTCAACCAGGCCCGCGCCGCCGGCGACGAGATCCGGGCCATGCAGTGGCACGCGGTGATGGACGAGTTCATCGACGCGTGGCCTCGGTCGGCGTGATCATCGATCCCGCCCACTGCACCGAGATCGGCTGCGCCTGTCCCGGCAATCGCTGGTGGACCGGCTGGATCGGACCCCGTGAAATCCATGTCGTCCCCATCGACGATCTGCAGCCGCATCGGGTTGAGGAATGCGGTTGCGACCCACAGCTCACGCTGCATGTCGCAGGCGATGGCTTTGCGTCCTGGCGGGTGATCCACGACAGCTTCGATCGCCGCGAACTCGGTGAGCAAGCGGGCTAGTCGCTGCGGTGCCAGGTCAGGCGTGCCGAGCCGCTTCTTGGGCGAGCTGCACACGTGAGGTGAGCCCGAGTTTGGTGTAGACGTGCGTCAAGTGGGTCTGCACCGTGCGCGGTGAGATGAAAAGCCTTGTGGCGACGCTGTTGTTGGTCAGCCCTTCGCTGACCAGTCGCACGACGTCTAGCTCGGTTGGCGTGAGCGCGGCCCAGCCACTGGTTGGCCGTTTGCGTTGACCGCGGCCGCGCTGAGCGTAGGCGATCGCCTCGTCGCTGGACAGTGCCGCGCCCTCTGCCCATGTTGCATCAAAGTCGCTCTCACCCAACGCATCGCGTAACGCCGCCACCGACGCTTCGTAGCCGGCGTCCCAGACCTTGAACCGCACAATGCCCATCCGCAGCCGGGTGGCCGCTGCCGCGCCGAAGAGGCGGGCTGCGTCGCGGTGACTGCCGGCGTCGTCGGCCAGGGTAGCGAGGCACTCGAGGATGTCGGGGCGTTGCAGATAAGCCTCGACTTCGGCGGCAAGCGCGAGCGCGTCGTGGGCGTCGCGTTCGGCCTGGTCTGGCTCACCTTGTGCGATCGCCACGCGGGCGCGCACCGTCAGCGCGTACATCGCGACCCATCCCGTCGCTGTCGCAACCGCTTCGTCGGCCCAGCGGCGAGCCACGCTCAGATCCCCGCTCGCCAGCGCGGCCTGCGCGATGACGGGGCGCAGATGCGCCGCATACCCCGAAAGAAGACTCCCGTGCTCCCAGGCCGCCGCGGTCGCGTCCCGCGCCGTCCCAACGTCGCCGGCGGCCAGGGCCGCGTTCCCTAACGCGAAGTAGCTAATGCTCGCGGTGAGGGCGCCAAACTCGGAGGCGGACTCGATGCTGGCGTCGGCCGCGGCCCGGGCCGCATCCGTCTCACCATGCCTGGCCAGCGCGGTGCCCTGGTGCGCGAGGCACGTGGCCGCAAGGACCCCATCGTGAGCGCCCTCGGCCTCGGCGACCACCGCGCGGAATTGTGCGACGGCTCCGGCGACCTCGCCCCGGTTGACCTGTGCGATACCGAGGCACATGCGGCAGTGGCGCGAGGTGGACCTGTCGCCGATCGCATCGGCGAGGTCGCGTCCTTCTTCGGCGGCCACGCCCGCCGCGATCAGGTCACCGGCGGCGATCGCTGCGTGCGCCTGCAACGTCAGGATCTGGCTGAGCCTCCACCGATCGTCCAAGTCCCGGGCGAGCTCGACCGCCTCGGCGAAATACTCCGCTGCCAGCCCGGCGTTGTAGGCGGCCGCCAAGCCGCAGGCAGTCAGCGCCCTGGTGAGCACGGCGGGGTCCTCGATGGTGCGCGCGAGCATCAGGGCTTGCTGCGCCCTGTTCGAGCTGTCGGCAACGCCGAATAAAACGCCGAATAAGGTGTCAAGCACCGCTATGTCGGCCAGCGACCGCGCACGCACTGCGGCCGCCACATCGGCGTTCTGCGCGACCTCGTCGCTGAAGACGGTGTCGAACCACGCCCGCCCTTCCCGGGCGCGGCCCCGCGCCTGCCACAGCGGTTGCAGCGACGACGCCAGCGTCAACGCGAGCGCGGTGTCTGAGTTCTCGCAACTCCACCCAAACGCGGCCCGCAGATTGTCGATTTCTATTTCGGCCTGCTCGAGACGCTGTTCATAATCAGTGCCTGCCGGGGCGTCGACCGCAGCAGCCAGCGCCGTGTAGTAATCGCGGTGGCGTGACCGGACGGCGTCGGCCTCGCCGGACTCGCCTAGTTTTTCCAGCGCGTATTGACGCACGGTTTCCAGCAGCCGGTAGCGGGTCCTGCCGCGGCTGTCGTCGGCCACCACCAGCGATTTGTCGACCAGCAGGGTGAGCTGATCGAGCACTTGGTAGCGCTGTACGTCACCACCGCCGGCGACGGTTTGGGCGGCGTCGAGGTCGAATCCGCCCAGAAACGCCGCAAGCCGGCGAAACAGCACGCGTTCGGGTTCGGTCAACAGGGCATGTGACCAGTCCACTGAGGCGCGCAGGGTTTGTTGGCGGCGCACCGCGGTGCGCGCCCCGCCGGTCAGCAGGCGGAACCGGTCATGCAGCTCTCGAGGATTTCGGTCAGTGACAGCGCGCGCACCCGTGCTGCGGCGAGTTCGATCGCCAGCGGCAACCCGTCGAGGCGCGCGCAGATTTCGGCCACGACTGTGGCGTTGTCGTCGGTGACGGAGAATTCCGGCCGAGCATGGCGAGCCCGATCGATGAACAGTTCGATCGCCTCGCCTTCCAGCGACAGCGACGGCACCCGCCAACTCACTTCGCCGGTCACGCCGATCGGCTCACGGCTGGTAGTTACCAGCGCCAATCCCGCTGCAGTGGCGAATAGCGCGCTAATCAGTGCCGCGCTGGCGTCCAGCAGGTGCTCACAGTTGTCCAACACCACCAGCATCTGCCGGTCGGCGACGAAATGGCTGAGGGTGTCCATGGTGGAGCGGCCGGGTTGGTCGGGCAGCCCAAAGGCGCGGGCAGCGGTGATCGGCACCAACTCGGGATCGGTGATCGGTGCCAGATCGACATACCAGACCCCATCGCTGAATTCGCCGGAAAGCTGGCCGGCGATCTGGATTGCCAACCGGGTCTTACCCGCCCCGCCCCGGCACCGGTCAACGTCACCAACCGGTTCTGGACCAGCAGCTCGCGCACCTGGGTCAGCTGCTCGTCGCGCCCAACAAAACTGGTCAACTGCACCGGAAGCCGCTTGGAAGCAATGGTTTTCGAGACGCGCAGCGGTGGGAACTCGTTGACCACATCGGGATGGCATAGCTGCATCACTCGCTCGGGGCGGGGGAGATCCCGCAGGGCGTGGCTGCCCAGATCGGACAGCCACGCGTCGGAAGGCAGGCCGTCGAGCACCATCGCTTCCGTCGCCCCCGATAACAGGGTCTGGCCCCCGTGGCCGAGATCGCGCAACCGCGCGGTGCGGTTGATGGTCGGGCCGGCGTAGTTGCCTTCATCGCGCAACTGGATCTCGCCGGTGTGCAGACCGATCCGCAGACGGATCGGCGCCAATGGCGCGCGCTGCATTTCCAACGCCGCCGCCACGGCGTCTGATGCGCGGGCGAACGCGGCCACGAAGCTGTCGCCCTCACCCTGTTCGATGGGCCGCACGCCATCGTGTTCGGCGATGGTCTCCGACACGGTTTGATTGAGCCGAGCCAGCGCGGCCGTCATCTCCGTTGGCTGGGTCTCCCAGAGCCGCGTGGAGCCCTCGACGTCTGCCAAGAGCAACGTCACGGTGCCGGTCGGCAACAGCCCGCTCACGTCTAGCTGACTCCAGTCCATCAGGGGCGTATCGACGTGTGGATCGATTTCGCTCATGCTAGCCAGCATGTGACTCCACAAACTGCAAAACATCAGCGCAACCGCGTACTTCGCCGGTGATCGTGCGCTGATATTTCAGTTGTGGCGGCCCGCTTCCTGGGCGAGCTGCACACGTGAGGTGAGCCCGAGTTTGGTGTAGACGTGGGTGAGGTGGGTCTGCACGGTGCGGGGTGAGACGAAAAGCCTTGCGGCGATGTCACTGTTGCTCAAGCCTTCGCTGACCAGGCGCACCACTTGGCTCTCGGTCGGTGTCAGCGAAGCCCAGCCACTGGCGGGGCGTTTGCGTTGGCCGCGGCCGCGCTGCGCATAGGCGATTGCTTCCTCGGTAGACAGCGCTGCACCCTCCGCCCAGGCGTCGTCGAAGTCGTTGTCGTTCATAGCACTTCGCAATGCAGCAATCGAGGCTTCATATCCTGCGTCCCACACCTTGAAGCGGACAGCGCCTAGCATCTTCCAGATGGCGTGCGCCGCGCCGAATAGTCGTGCAGATTCTTGGTGACTACCCACATCGCACGCCATCGCAGCGAGGCACTCCAGGACATCGGAAACGCCAAGTTGGGTATCAAATTCGGTAGCGAACGCCAGCGCATCGTGCGCATCGCGCTCAGCCAGCCCCGGCTCTCCTTGGGCGAACGCCACCCGCGCGCGGCTAATCAATGCCCACATCGAGTACCACCCCGCCGCGATCGCGATCGCCTCGTCGGCCGTTCGCCGCGCTGCAACAAGGTCTCCGTCGGCCAGTGCCGCCTGCGCGCTGAAAGCGCGGGACAACGCCGCCATCCCGGGCGGGGCGCCATTTGCGTGCAGGCAGGCGGCGTCGGTTGCCATTCGCGCGGTGGCGGCGTCCCCAGCCGCCAGCGCCGCCATACCCAGTGCTGTGTGGGCGAGGCCGGCGTTGAGGCTGCCAAGCTCGTCGTCGCCGCCCTCCAAAGCCTCGCTCGCGGCGGCTCTTGCCGCGCAGGCGTCACCCTGCCACGCGAGCGCCACTCCCTCGAAGGCCAGCGTGTACCTCTGAAAGTTCGCATAATGGCCCGCCTCGGCCGCGGCGCCGGCGGTGCGGAAATGTTCGACCGCTCCGGCGCAATCGCCCTGTGCCAGCTGTGCGAGTCCGAGATACCAGCGGCACCGGACAAATCCGGCGCGGTAACCGATCGCCTCAGCAAGCTCGCATCCCTCTTGCGCCGCTGCACGTTTCGCGATCACGTCGCCGGTGAACGATGCCACGAGCGTCTCGATGCTGAGGATGTGGCTGAGCCTCAACCGGTCGCCGAGCATGCGGGCGAGGCCGATCGCTTCAGCTCGGTATTCTTCGGCCTCCGCAGAGCCGAAGCCGATCAGTCCACTGGCGGCCAGCGCGCGCGTGAGCAGGGCCGGGTTATCGAGCTGACGCGCAATGGTGAGCGCCTCCTCGGCCTGACCCGCAAGGTCCGCGTACCACCCGATATTCGCGGCCAGCAAGACCCTGTCGGCCAGTGCCCGGGCACGCACAGCCGGAGTGATGTCGATGTGGTGCGCGTCGGCCTCGTTGAGGACGAGGTCGAGCCACGCAACCCCCTCGGCGGGCCGCGGTTGCCACAGCGGCGACAGCGACGATGCCAACGTCAACGCCAAGCCAGCGTCACCGCTTTCGCGACTCCAAGCGAATGCGGCGCGTAGATTGTCGATTTCGGTTTCGGTCTGCTCGACGCGCTGTCCGTAATCGCTGCCTCCCGGACCGTCGAGCAGCGCCGCCATCGATGTGTAGTGATCGCGGTGACGCGTGCGCACATCACCGGCTTCCCCAGACTCGCCGAGCTTTTCGGCTGCGTACTGGCGCACCGTCTCCAGCAGCCGGTAGCGGGTGCGCCCCCACCTCTCGTCGGCGACCACCAACGATTTGTCCACGAGCAGGGTGAGCATGTCGATCACCTGGTAGCGCGGCATGTCACTGCTGCCGGCGATCGCTTGTGTGGCGTCCAGGTTGAATCCGCCGAAAAACACCGCCAGTCGGCGAAACAGCATCCGTTCGGGTTCGCTGAGCAGGGCGTGCGACCAATCCACCGAGGCGCGCAGGGTCTGCTGGCGGCGTACTGCGGTGCGCGCCCCGCCAGTCAATAAGCGGAAGCGGTTGTGCAATGTGTCCAGGATTTCGGTCAGTGACAAGGCGCGGACCCGCGCCGCGGCGAGCTCGATCGCCAGCGGCAATCCGTCGAGTCGCGCACAGATTTCGGCCACCACCGCGACATTGTCATCGGTGACCGCGAATTCTTGCCGGGCGTGGCGGGCCCGATCACTGAACAATTCGATGGCTTCGTCGGTCAACGACAGTGACGGCAGCCGCCAACTGACCTCACCGGCCACCCCGATGGGCTCCCGGCTCGTCGCCAAGAAGGTCAATCCCGGACATGCTCCCAGCAGCGCCGCCGTTAAAGCCGCGCTGGCATCGAGCAGATGCTCACAGTTATCCAGGACCACCAGCATCTGGTGGTCGCCGATAAATCGAGTCAGGGTGTCCATCGTTGAGCGCCCGGGCTGGTCGGGTAGCCCGAATGCGCGGGCTGCTGTGGTCGGCACCAACTCGGCGTCGGTAATCGGCGCCAGATCCACATACCAAACCCCACCGCTGAACTCGCGTGCGAGCTGACCCGCCATCTGTATGGCCAGCCGGGTCTTACCGGCGCCGCCCGCACCCGTCAACGTCACCAGCCGGTTCTCACTCAGAAGCTTCCCCACCTGATTCAGCTCCGCCTGTCGCCCAACAAAATTCGTGAGTTGCGTCGGAAGATGCTGGGAGACTGAAGGTTTAGAGACACGCAGCGGCGCAAACTCGTTAACCAAGTCCGGATGGCACAACTGAACAACCCGCTCGGGGCGGGGCAGATCACGCAACACGTGGCTGCCCAGATCGGACAGCCACGCGTCGGAAGGCAGGCCGTCGAGGACCATCGCTTCCGTCGCCCCCGATAACAGCGTCTGGCCGCCGTGGCCGAGATCGCGCAGTCGCGCGGTGCGGTTGATGGTGGGGCCGGCGTAGTTGCCTTCATCGCGCAGCTGGATTTCGCCGGTGTGCAGGCCGATCCGCAGCCGGATCGGCGCCAGCGGCGCGCGTTGCATTTCCAAGGCCGCCGCCACGGCGTCTGATGCGCGGGCGAACGCGGCCACGAAGCTGTCGCCCTCGCCCTGTTCGACCGGGCGCACGCCGTCGCGGGAGGCGATGATCGCCGACACCGTCTGATTGAGACGAGCGATGGCGGCCGTCATCTCCCTGGGCTGGGTCTCCCACAGCTTTGTGGAGCCCTCGACGTCGGCCAACAGCAACGTCACGGTGCCCGTCGGTAACAGCCCGCTCACGTCAAGCTCGCTCCAGTCCATCAGGGGCGTGTCGGCACGTGGATCGATCTTGCTCATGCTAGCCAGCCTGCGGCCACCACGGACCGCAAAACATCAGCGCAAACGCGCAGATTTGCGGCCGACGGAATATACGACCCCGCTTGGCGCAGATCTACGCGCCTTGGCCGACGTTCGGAGGCTCCTGGCGCCGGATAGTCGAGTCGACCGCCGGACCCAACGGGTTTTAAGTAGCGCACTACTCATGTCCTCATTGCGCGGCGTTGACACAGTTAGTTTTCCAGAAAGGTTGACGGCCATGCTTCAAACGTCTGTACCGATCGATGTCGCCAAGCTGCCTTTGGCGCCGAAGAATCCGCT
>DATAZN010000534.1:0-19063 GCA_036272035.1 Mycobacterium sp.
CTCCGGTGCAGGCTGCACACCACCACCGCTGCTGCCGCCACCGTCGATGCCGCTACCCGTGCCACCCTTTCCTTGGCCTCCCTGCGACCCCTGCGAGGGCGGGGGGACCACCTCAGGTGGCGGCGGGGGCTTCTGCTCGGGTGGCGGGTTTTGCTTGGGCTTGGCCACCACGACCGGCGGCGTCATGTTCGCCATATCCGGCACCTGTGTCAACTGCGGGGGCGGCAACGGCTCGTCCAGTCCGGTGAGCACCACCCGGTAGCCACCGCGGTAAGCAGCACCGACAGCGTGGCCGGGGCAGTATGCCTGCGACGACACCCGGACGAACGCCACCATTGTGCGCTGGTACTGATCCAGCGGGTGCGACGGGTCCTCTGCGTAGGCGTGTTGGGCCAGCTGGTTCGCGATGGATGAAGGCGACTCTCCGCCATCGAGCGCATCGCACACCTTGTGACCGTACGAGATGACACCGGGAATGCCATCGTTGGCAGGGATGCCCGCCGCCGACAGCATGGCCAGGAAGTTGCCATCCGAGCCGTCGGCATGGGCAGTGGGTGCCAACGCAATGGCAGCAGCGGTGGCACAGGCCGTTGTGACTCCTAACAGTTCCCGCGACGTTTGTTTTGTATTCATCATCTGTTCATGCTATGTCTTTTTGACCACTCCGACAGGCCCGATGGACAGTTCCCTCGCTGGTAACTCTCTGTTGGTTTCCGTACAACCACCTGTGGGCGCGAACGCCGCGCCTCGCGGCGTCGATAAAGAAACAAGCCCTCCCTCGAATGAGGGTGAGGCCCAAACGACGGCAGGCATGCCGCCGCCTGGGATCGCCGGCTATGAAGGAGCTGACGTCGTGACTGCATCGGATGCGCGGAAGGTGGCCCGACGGCTTATGTGTGCTGCCAACGAGATTGACCGCCTGAGTGAGCAGGACTGGACCGCGGCGAGACGGGCCGACGCATGAACGACGACTTGAAGGCCAGGGCCGCGCTGCGCGGCTGCCAGGCACAGCTGCGCGCCGCCTACCTAGATGCACACGGCGCGGCGTCTCATCTGACCGGCGCCCGCGCCACCAGGGCCGGCGAGCTGGCCGACAAGGCAGCCGATGCGCTAGCCGACTGCGAGCGGCTGATCTTAATCATTACCGGCGATGTGCACGCCGACCGCCGGTCGGGGGCCGGTGCATGAGCGCCGACCAGCTCGACATCGCGCTACAGATCTCCCACCTACCGGCTATGGGCAGGCTGCGTGCGCTCATGTCGCGGGTCAACGTGGCCGATCTGACGCCCTTAGAAGTCCTCGGGATGCTCGCCGTGCTCCAGGCCGTCGATGCTCGTATGAACGGGCCAACCGCGACCGTGCTGCGATTCGCCCGCAACTGTCCCGAGCGGTCGATATGACCGGCTACTGAAGACCATTCACGTGGCTCACCGCAGATTCCGCCTTCAACTCCTTTGTGCTAAATCACTCGGCGCCAGCTGCGCCGACTGATCCACGACCTGCGTGACTTTCCGGGTCCGCGGCTGCTGAGCGGGAATCTCAACATGACGCCCGAAGCGGTGCGCTGCAGGTGATTGATCTCGACCGGGCGTGAGGAGCCCCGCTGCTTGGCTAGGCACCAAACGCCGTAAGCCGACGGTAGACACGCTCGATGTCATCAGGCAAGGGCATTTCATGAGTGATCCGGGTGATCTCTACACCGATGTCGACGGTGCCGACCGGCCGACGCCCAGACATGAGACTCCGTGCGACCACTGCGATCTCGTCGTCAGACGCGCGCCGCGGCAGCAAAGCCAACAGCGGCACATAACCGACGGCACACACGCCGATGGGGTAACCGGCACGTAGAAAAGCAACGACGCTCGACACTCGATCGCGCAGACTCATCCTCCGCCTCGCTCACCCCGCCTCACTTGCCCGGGTGCGGTCCTGCGTGGGATAGCCTGCCCAGACGGTTTCAAACCGCCCACCGAAAAGTTGGCGATAAAATGGCCCGCTCCACAACCGGACCCGGGCATCTCGGCGTAGTCGAATTATCATCTTCTGGAAGGCCTCGCGCGCTGGATCTTTCACACACGTAGCGGTGATCGGCAATAGCGCCGTGCCGGTACGTTTTCACAGCAGGAGTGCGCCGGTAACGAGGATCAGGCCGACGGTCGCGAACGCCACGGCCAGCGCCGCGACCCGCTGTGCACGCATCGCAAACGACCGCCTTTCACCCCGTCGCCATCTCCCGCGTTTCGAAGACCACACGTCCTAGCGACTCGGGGAATACCCTCGGGCGCAAACATCAACCGCTCGACTCGCGGCTCACGTACGCACGTCCCGCGCTCGTGGGCCATGGCCGAAATTCAGGGCACGGCTGCAAGTCACGATCAAGAACACCAGTAAGCGGATCACGTGTCGTCTTGTGCTTCCCAATGGCCCTGCTACGAACTAGCTGTGAGAAGGCGTAACGACCGGGATTCTGGGTACCACGACACGCGTGGGAAGTGGTAGGGGTGCCCGTGCGGGTCAAACTGTCGTGGTCACCGGCGCCAGCGGCGGTATCGGGCGTGCCACAGCCAGAGCGTTCGGGGCACGCTCATGTCTGCCTTGTGGCCCGCGGCGAGAAAGCTCCGAGCGCGGCGGCCAGCGATGTCGAAGCGGGGGTGGCAAAGCGCGCGTCATACCTACCGATGTGGCCGACGCCGAGCAATGCAAGGCCGCCGCGCAAGAGACCGAGCGGATGTTCGGGCCGATCGACGTATGGGTGAATGTGGCCTGCCGACGGCAATGCGGGTCGAGATTACGGCGCTCACGGCATCTTCGACAAGCGATCTGCGGGCCGCAGTGTCCAGCAATGGGGGTCAGAGCACCACGCCGTACGCGGCAGCGCAGCCGCAGCGGCCTTTGCCGCCGCGGGCGGGGTAGCTGCGCGACAGTTGCAACGATGGCGCCGGTGAGGATGAACCGGCCCACATGTCAAACAAGCTGGTGCAAGCCCATTTTCGTAGAAGCAACACGTCTCAGGAGGAAACATAATGGCCAAGCAAGAGGTCGGCGACTATTTGTTGGAGCGGCTGCGCGCCTGGGGCGTGCAGTATGTGTTCGGATATCCAGGTGACGGGATCAACGGCATCCTTGCCGCTTGGGGCCGAGCCGACAATGAGCCGACGTTCATCCAATCGCGTCACGAGGAGATGAGCGCCTTTGAAGCGGTCGGATACGCCAAATTCAGTGGCAACGTCGGGGTATGCATGGCCACGTCTGGTCCGGGCGCGATCCATCTGCTCAACGGTCTCTACGACGCAAAACTCGACCATGTGCCGGTAGTCGCGATTGTCGGGCAGACGAACCGCAGCGCGATGGGCGGGTCTTACCAGCAGGAAGTCGACCTGCTGAGTCTGTACAAAGACGTTGCCAGCGACTACGTCCAAATGGTCACTGTGCCAGAACAACTACCCAATGTTCTGGATCGCGCCATCCGGGTGGCGATGACACAACGCGCCCCGACGGCACTGATCATCCCCTCCGATGTGCAGGAGTTGGCTTATTCACCCCCGACTCACGCATTCAAGATGGTGCCGTCCAGCCTGGGCATCGAGTGGGCGGCCATTGCGCCTGACGACGCAGCCATTACCCGCGCGGCCGATGTGCTCAACGAAGGCAAAAAAGTCGCGATGCTGGTGGGCAGCGGTGCGCGCGGAGCACGCGATGAGCTCATCGAGGTTGCCGATCTGCTTGGTGCCGGAGCGGCCAAGGCGCTGTTGGGTAAGGACGTGCTCTCCGACGAATTACCTTGGGTCACTGGGTCGATCGGATTGCTGGGAACCAGGCCGAGCTATGAGCTGATGCGCGACTGCGACACACTCTTGACAGTGGGATCCAGCTTCCCGTACACCCAGTTCATGCCCGAATTCGGGCAGTGCAAAGCGGTGCAGATCGACGTCGACGGTCGGATGATCGGAATGCGCTACCCCTATGAAATCAACGTGGTGGCAGACGCGAAGGCCGCTCTGCGGGCCCTGATTCCCCGCCTGCGACACAAGGAGGACCGGTCGTGGCGTGCGGGCATCGAGAAGAATGTCGCCCGGTGGTGGGAAACCATGGACATGGAGGCGCTGGTTAGCGCCGATCCCATCAACCCGCTGCGGCTATTCTCCGAGCTCTCACCGCAGCTTCCCGACAACGCTATCGTCACAGCGGATTCCGGCTCGGCAGCCAACTGGTATGCGCGAAACCTGAGGTTTCGCGGGAACATTCGCGGCTCGTTGTCGGGAACCCTCGCCACCATGGGGCCAGGTGTTCCCTATGCGATCGGCGCGAAGTTCGCTCATCCGGAACGGCCGGTGATCGCATTCTCTGGTGACGGTGCCATGCAGATGAACGGCATGGCCGAACTCATCACGATCAAACGGTACTGGCAGCAGTGGGACGACCCACGTCTGATCGTGGCGATCCTGCACAACAACGACCTCAACCAGGTCACCTGGGAAATGCGTGCGATGGCGGGTGCGCCGAAATTTGCCGAATCCCAGGTGCTTCCAGATATTGATTTCGCGGCGTTCGCGGCCGGTCTGGATCTCAATGCCGCGTCGGTCAAGGACCCGGAAGAACTTGGGAACGTCTGGCGTGAGGCGCTGTCGGCCGACCGCCCGACAGTGTTGGACGTCTACACCGACCCCGACATGCCTCCCATACCGCCGCACGCAACCTGGGACCAGTTCAAGGCGGCCAGTGCGGCCGTGCTGGCTGGCGATGAAGACCGGGTGGGCTTCGTCAAGGTGGGCCTCAAAACCAAGGCACAGGAGTTCCTGCCGCACAAGAGCTAGCGCGTCCCTCTCGCCCGTCACCGACTTGAAGGCGACGGCCTACACCATCCCGATCGACGCACCCGAGGCCGACGGTACGCTGAGTTGGGATTCCACCACAATAGTTGTTGTGCAGGCTCATTGCGGCAACGTGGTGGGCACGGGTTGGACCTATGGAAGTGCTGCGGGCGCGCAGGTTGTAAATAGTCAACTCGCCGGCGAGGTAATCGGTCGCAGCGCCTTCGATGTCGCGGGGTCCTCTGACGCGATGATCAGGGCGCTCCGCAACGTGGGAAGGCAAGGCATTGGCGGGCAAGCACTTTCCGCGGTCGACATCGCACTGTGGGATCTCAAGGCCCGGCTGCTGCAGATTCCGCTGCACCGGCTGATCGGCGCGGTACGCGATGCGGTTGAAGTCTACGGTAGCGGCCGGATTCACTTGCTACAACGAACAACAGCTGCGTGATCAACTCGCCGAAGAGCCCGTCTCCTCCGATGACCTCGACGGGCTGCGGGCCGTGTCGGATGCGGTGACCGTCGACGTGACCGCCGGCGAATACGGCTACGACCTCACTTACTTCCGCCGGATGTGTCGGACCGGCGCGGTGGACTGCCTGCAGGCCGACGCGTCGCGCTGCGGGGGTATCACCGAATGGCTGCGCGTCGACGCGTCAGATCGCGGGTGGCTGGTCCTTCTAGCAGCGCGCCATCCGGTGCGAACCGTGACCCGTGCAGCGGGCATTCCCACGCGTTGTCGGCGTCGTTCCAGTTCACGATTCCGCCCAGATGCGGGCATACAGGTGAGACGCGGTGCTCGGTACCGTCGACCCGGCATCTGGCTTGCAGATGCCACGGGGGTCCGCTCACCACGCCGCCGTTACCCTCGTTGCGGCTGCGACGGCCTGTCCATGTGGCCGGGGCGATCCAGCCCTTGGCCAGATTGAAGCCGACCTCGAGGTTGGATTGCATAGCCGTTCGCAGGCCTGACAGTTCGTGGGGGCTCCAGCTGGCGAATGCGCTGGACCAGTCCATCCGCCCGCCCAGCAAGCGACTCGATAGCGCCAATGCTGCGGCAGCACCGTTCGTCATGCCCCATTTGTTGAAACCCGTTGCAATGAAGATGCTTTCGTTGTTCGGCAAAATCGGGCCGACATACGGCAAATCGTCAATCGGCGTATAGTCCTGCGCCGACCAGAAATGGGTCTGCACCGCTCCCGGGTAGTGCATGCGCGCCCACGAGGACAGCTCCTCCAGCGCTTTGGAGGGACTCTTCGCGCGACCGACCGTATGGCCCGCGCCACCGACGATCAGTCGCTCTCCGTCGGCGACGGGTGCGTAGCGCACCGACCGCGTCGGTGAGTCGGTGGAAATCATCATCGGCCGGGTGATGTCGCCGGGGACCTTGAAGGCGAAGCAGTAGGACCGGCTCGGCTTCACACGCGCGAAGTAACCACCCCGGTCCAGGGTCGGGATCCCGGTGGCAAGCACCAATTGCGCGGTCTCGATTTCGACCTCCTGCTGCGCAGCGTCGTTCACGCTTACGCGCAAGCCCTTTCCGTGGCCGGACACCCGCCGTACCCGGGTGTGCTCGACCAATCGTCCACCGCGGTTGAGTAACTCGACGACCAATGAGTCCAGGAACGGCATCGGATCGAACTGCGCCTGGTCAGCCAGCCGCACGCCGCCGTGGTACGGAAACGGCACCTTGGCGTCGTCTTCCCACGCGGCGGGCAGTCCAACAGCCTGGCACGCCTTTAATTCGGCGCGCGCGGATGCGACGCCCTTGCCGGACTGGGCGTAGGTATAGGCATCCTCGCGCTGCAGCGCCACGCCGTGTGACTCGCAGTGGTTAAGCACCCACTCCTGACCTTCACGATTGCCGTCTACGTAAGCACGGGCGACGTTCTTGCCGTGCTTGGACAGGATCTTCGACAGGTGGCTGCCCTGCAGCAAGCTCACCTTGGCGGTGGTATTTCCCGTAGCGCACGCACCAACCGAACGCGCCTCCAACACCAACACGTCCTTGCCGCCGCGGGCCAACAGAACCGCGGTCATCAGCCCGGTGATACCAGCCCCCACCACGATGACGTCGGCGGATCGGGGTCCATCGTCAAGCTGGCTTGCAGCCCAAGGTTGTTCGACTCGGTCATCACGCCACAGAGAAGTCACGGTTGTGTTGATACCCCGGCAACACAAGCGGGAAACGGCCGCCGTTTCGCTTCCAGCCACCACGCCAGGGTTCGGACCATCATTCCCGGTCGTCAATCCGACGAACCCGTCGACGACTCGGCGCGAATTCCCCTACGCCTTCGGGCGGGGAGGCCGATCCATCATATGCTTCAGCCGGCGGCACCCTTGCGTCCAGGTTTAGTGAGGGCTCTGGACCCGAGGGGCTAGAGCCATGAGACTCAGGACAATTCGCAGAATCGACCAAGTCGCGCCCTAACGGCGGTTAGCGATCGCTGGTTGGACTGTGTTGATCAGGTCGCCACACACCACGATGACGGCTTGCTTATGTCGGCTGCGTGGAATGCGGCTCGAGCAAGTTCGTCGATGAGCTTGTGTTGCTCCGAGGACCAATCTCGCGATCGGTCGTTGTGATGCAGCGCAACAACTCTTCTCGTACGGCACGACGATTGCTCCGACGACTGAGTGTGGTCGTCTAATCTGGCCCCGGTCTGGCCCATTTTCGTCACGAATGTTGGCCCCGTCTGGGTGCTGATCTCGTCTGTGCGTGGGGTGCGGCGTGTCGTCATCGGTGTTGGCCCCACTTATGGTTTGCGATCTCGACGTTGGTGTTGCTGACGTGGAGGTCGGGAAGTGGCGAGGTCGCGTATGGAGATCTTCGAGCAGATCCGCAGGGATCGACTGCTAGAGGGGGTCTCGATCAGGGAGCTGGCCGAGCGGCATCGGGTGCATCGGCGCACGGTGCGTCAGGCGTTGGTTTCAGCGGTTCCGCCTCGCCGGTGACCCGCGTCCGCAGCTTGCCGCGCTCCCCGACGCCGGGACGGGGCACCCAACAAACTTTGACACTTATTTCGCCCCGCCGGGACCACTCACGGTCTAGCTTGACGAAACCGGAGATGGAAAGCCTCGATGGGGAGGTTCAAAGATGGCTGGTCAACGCTACTGCTCGAACCGCACGAGCCCGTCACATCGGACCGTGGATCGCTGGCGTCGTGTGATCGGCTGGGGCAGCAGTGCGGGCGCGGCTCTTACTTTCACCATCGGTCCGCTTGCCGCCATCCCCGCGGCCCATGCTGACGGCCTGGATGTCATTGTCGGCCCGATCATCAACGCCGTCGATCACGCCATGACAGGTGTGGACGTGTTGGCAAGTCTCGACTCCGCTACGAGCGTGGATCTCGGTGGCCTAGGCGGTAGCGCGTTCGATCAATGGTTGGCGCTGCCAACGGATTCGGTCGCCGGTATTGGTACGGCTACCGGCGCGGTAGCCAGTGTGAGTGCCGCTTCGGATGCCGTAGCCGGAGCCGGCAACGCGGCTGAGGGCGCTGCAGCATCGTCGGATTCCGCAGCGGGGTTCGACGCGGCGTTCTTGCAGGCCATTCATACCGATGAGCAGAACTGGATCAACAGCCCCCTAGGCGAATCCATCGACAACACGATCAATAAAGATTTCGGGGAATACCTGATCGGCAACGGCGCCAACGGCATTGATGGTGGCACCTTGGCCGAGGCCACCGGTGGTGACGGTGGTTTGTTGTTCGGAGATGGCGGCGGCGGTGCCGCCGACGCAGCGGGCCAGGGTGGTGCAGGCGGGGACGCGGGACTTTTCGGTAACGGCGGCGATGGCGGCGTCGGGATCAACGGCGGCGCCGGCGGAGACGGCGGTGCCGCCGGATTAGTCGGTAATGGCGGAGCGGGCGGTGCCGGCGGCGACGGCGCCGACGCGAGCGTCGCCGGCGGTAATGGCGGAGCGGGCGGTGCCGGCGGCGACGGCGGTCACGGCGGCGTGGCGGCCGGCGACGGCGGTAACGGCGGCGCCGGCGGCGCTGGTGGTGACGGTGGTGCGGTCAGCGGCGGCACCATCAACTCGGGCGACAACGGTGGGGCAGGCGGAGCGGGGGGCGCCGGCGGCAGGGCTGCTGGGGTCTCCGGCGATGCCGGGGACGGAGGGGCCGGCGGCGCCGGGGGTGACGGTGGTGCGGTCAGCGGCGGCAGCACCGTCTACTCCGGTGACATCGGCGGTGCTGGCGGGCAGGGTGGCGATGGAGGCGTGGGCAACGGCATCGGCAGCGGCGGCAGCGGCGGTCTCGGCGGCAGCGGCGGCGACGCCGGGACGGTCACCGACAGCACCCTCTACTCAGGCGACACCGGCGGGGCGGGCGGGGCCGGAGGCGCCGCCAGTCTTGACACGCTGATCGGCCCCGGCGGCGACGGGGGTAACGGTGGCGGCGGCGGCGACGGGGGTGCGGTCAGCAACAGCATCGTCGGCTCAGGCGACACCGGCGGCGCCGGTGGCGACGGTGGTGCCGGCGGATCTGGCGGGGCGATCGGCAACGGCGGCAGCGGCGGACAGGGCGGCGCCGGTGGAGCCGCGGGGGCCGTCACCAACGGCTCCGACATCACCTACACCGGCGACGTCGGCGGCAACGGGGGCATCGGCGGCAACGGGCAGATCGGCGGCTTCGTTGGCGACGGCGGCAGCGCAGGCAACGGCGGGGCAGGCGGTGACAGCGGTGCGGTTACCGACAGCACCGTCTCTGCCGGCGACGACGGCGGCAACGGCGGGGTCGGCGGGCTCGGCGGGCAGGCAGCATATGTCGGTGCCGCGGCCAGTGGAGGTGGCGGCGGGGCAGGCGGTGACAGCGGTGCGGTCACCGACAGCACCCTCACCAACGGCGATGACGGCGGTACCGGCGGTACCGGCGGCGAGGGCGGCAACAACGCCAACGGCCCTGCAGGTGATGGTGGCGTCGGCGGGGCTGGCGGGAACAGCGGGACGGTCACCGACAGCACCGTCGGCACGGGCGATAACGGTGGAGCGGGCGGAGCGGGCGGAACCAGCGGACTTTCCAATAGCAGCGGCGCTGCAGGCGGGGCAGGCGGCGACGGTGGCGCCAGCGGCAACGTCATCGCCAGCACGGTAAGCATCGGCGACAACGGCGGGACCGGTGGCGCGGGCAGCGATGGCGCGGCGGCCGGGTATCTCGGCGACGGTGGGGCCGGGGGAGCCGGTGGCAACGGCGGCGGCGGCGGTGCTGTGAGCCAATCGAGCACCGTCTCTGTAGGCGACCACGGCGGAGCCGGCGGAGCAGGCGGAGACGGCCGCGAGGGCGGGGCGATCGACGGCAACGGCGGGGCCGGCGGGGCCGGCGGTGTCGGAGGTGACGGCGGCGCCGTGAGCCAATCGAGCACCGTCACCACGGGCGACGTCGGCGGTGACGGCGGTGCCGGCGGCAGTGGCAGCAGCGCCTACGTCTTCGGCGTTGGCGGTGACGGCGGCAGCGGCGGATCCGGCGGCACTGGTGGAACCATCACCGACAGCATCGTTGGCACGGGCGATAGCGGCGGCGCCGGCGGTGACGGCGGCGCTGGTGGTTCCGGCATCGAGGCCTACCAAGGCGGAGCCGGTGGCGCTGGCGGTGGCGGCGGGTCAGCTGGGACCGTCACCGACAGCACCCTGATGACCGGCGACGTCGGTGGTGCCGGTGGTGCCGGCGGTGCCGGTGGCGACGTCAACTTTGGCACCGGCGGGGCCGGCGGGGACGGCGGCGCTGGCGGCACGTCTGGAACTGTGACCGGCAGCGACGTCACAGACGGCAACGACGGCGGACTCGGCGGAACAGCCGGCAACGGTGGCCAGAGCTTCACCTTCGGAAACGGCGGTGAAGGCGGCACCGGCGGCGCAGGCGGCAACGCCGCAACGGTGCACAGCAGCACTCTCACAACCGGTGGATACGGCGGCGACGGCGGCGACGGCGGAAACGGTGCTCCTCCCGGGGTGATTGGCGGCTCCGGCGGTTCCGGCGGTGTCGGCGGCATCGGCGGAACCGGTCCGGTCGCCGGCGGCGCCACCGGTCAAACCGGTCAGCCCGGCTAAGCGCAGTCCGACAACAGCGGCGCGTGGCATCGATGCGGCGCGGCGGCGGTCGCAGTGGCGAGGCCCCGCCGTTGCCGATCATCCGGTGTTGCCGCCAGGGGTGGCAGCGTTGTCCCCCGCGCCTTCATGAACAATTTGGCGACTCAAGAGTGGCGTCAGTGCTCTTATCCACGACGGGTTTGCGGCTAACCATGGACCGCGTCACCACCGAAGAAACGCTTCTCGCTGCCTTTCAGCGCGTCGACTCGAGCCATAGCTGCGCCCGGGCCAAAATTTGTGCGAACCAGAGGGGCCAGAAAACTTGACGAAACTCAGACGACTCTGGGTGTAGCGGGTCGGGCCACTGGCACGGAACCCTAGGCTTGCTGCGACGAAAGACCGAGTCCCTTTGTGCAGGGAGTGGGCCTTTCGGTGGGCGTCTACCTCTGCTCAGACTTCTCGCGAGCCTCGTTGGTTTCGGCTGCGCCGCGGGCACTCTCCGCCTCGGCTTCTTTCTTCGCGGCCTCGCGCTGCGCGTCAGCCTTGTCCTGCTGCGCCTGTCCCTCGCGCTGGATGTCATCCCGACCCGTGACCGCGCCAGCAACTTCCTTGGTCTTGCCCTTCACGCCTTCGACGACGCCCTTCACCGCTTCTTCTGGCCCGCTGCTGTGCTCCCCCATGCGCCTAATCCTTTCTCTACGGTTTCTAACCTTGTCGGTCGCGCAGTGCGCGCGCCAAGGCTCGGTTTCCCCGTCGTTGCTGCCACCAAACGCCGAGCGACCGTAGTCGACCAGCAGCTGAATGGCGTTTGCCGCAGGACGGCAGGCGTGCTCTCACCGTCCAGCCGATCGCAGCGGCCCAGCGGGGTGTTTCCCCCAAACGATTGCACCTTCTCCGAGGGGTTGTGTTGCTTGAGCGCGTCGACAAGTTGCACGTTGGTAACTCGACCGCGCTCGGCATGGTTGTCGGAGGGGCTTTCGTGCCTTTGGTATCCCAAGGGCCGCCGATTTTCTCGAAACTGTGCCTTAGGTCGGCATAAGCGACCCGGTGGGCTCGCCGCACTGCCGTGTCGTTTGGCGGCCGACTCGTGAGTTTTAATGCTGGCGCCATTGGGGCGAAACGCGGCAAGGTGCTGGGCAAATCCTCTTTCTTCGGCCGGTGGCTGGGTGTTGACTTCGGCGTGGATCTAATACGTCGACTCCCGGTTAATCGTCGCCCGATTAGTGCCCTCGGTCTGGGTACTCGGCTCATCATGGATCAGTCCCAAGCACCGCTGTTGGACGCGCTGGCTGACTATCACGGAAGCAATCGCTACGGTTTCAGCCCGCCGGGGCACCGCCAAGGCGCCGGTGTCGACGAGCGCGTCCTTGCCGTGATGGGCAAAGACCCGTTTCGCAACGACGTGCTGGCCACCGGCGGGCTGGACGATCGACTGACCCGCGGGAAGTTTCTCTCCCGCGCAGAAGAGTTGATGGCCGACGCCGTCGGTGCAGACACGGCCTTTTTCTCCACCTGCGGTAGTTCGTTGTCGGTAAAGGCCGCAATGATGGCTGTCGCGGGTGGAGCAGACGGCGGGCTACTCGTTGCCCGCGACAGCCACAAGTCAATCGTGGCCGGCCTGATCTTCTCCGGAGTCCAGCCGAGATGGGTTACCCCACGATGGGATAGCGCGCTGCACTTCTCGCACCCGCCCTCACCTGAACAAGTGCAGGCCGCGTGGGAACAACATCCCCACGCGGCCGGGGCTCTTATCGTCAGCCCTAGCCCATACGGCACATGTGCCGACATCTCAGGCATCGCCAACGTCTGCCACCGGCGCGGCAAGCCGCTGATCGTCGACGAGGCTTGGGGCGCACATCTTCCGTTCCACGAGAACCTGCCGACGTGGGCGATGGATGCGGGTGCGGACGTCTGCGTGGTCAGCGTCCACAAGATGGGAGCGGGCTTCGAGCAAGGATCCGTTTTTCACCTGCAAGGCAACTTGGTGGATCCCGAACGATTATCGTCGTGCGCCGACCTACTGATGACGACCAGCCCGAACGTGATGGTCTACTGCGCCCTTGATGGTTGGCGACGCCACATGGTCGAGCTCGGCCACGATCTCCTCACCGCCGAACTCGAGCTGGCCGCAGATCTGAGGACACGTCTGGCCGAGATCGCGGACGTACAGGTGCTTGAGGCTGAGCTGCTCGGCACCGAGGCCTCCTGCGACCTCGATAGGACGCAGGTGCTGATGGACGTCTCGTCGAGCGGAACATCCGGATACCAAGCGGCGGACTGGCTGCGCGAAAACTGCCAACTCGACCTCGGCCTCAGCGATCACCGTCGCGTTCTGGCGACGATGTCTTTCGCCGACGACCAACGCACCGCCGACCGACTCGTGGCCGCGATGACCCAGTGGGGCAAGGCGGCGCGAGACTTTGAGCAACCGCCGTCGATACAATTGCCCTCGCTCGCGGAATTGCAACTCGAGACCGTCGACCTGCCTCGTGACGCCTTCTTCGGACCGACCGAAATGGTGCCCGCAGCCAAAGCCGCCGGTCGCGTCGCCGCGGAGCAGATCACCCCCTATCCACCCGGCATCCCGGCGGTCGTCCCTGGCGAGCGCCTCAGCAACGCCGTGATCGAGTACCTGCGGTCAGGAGTTGAGGCAGGCATGTCTTTGCCCGACCCCGCGGATCGCAGCGCGCAACATTTCCGAGTAGTTGCCTGACACCACTCAGGGTGAGATCCACCAGGTTTGACCCGCTCTTTGCCGCACTTGTCGAATGCGGGTTGCAACGGGTAACCGCGGGAACCGACGAAGGGGTGACGACGGCGACCTCGCCGACTGGATCGACCAACAACAGACGCTGCGCCCCCACTGCACGCCGGCTACCCACCAAAGCCATGCTTTAGTCTGTGGTTAGCTGCTGCGGCAACTGGCCGGAATCAGCTCAGTAACCGCCTCGTTAACCGGTTGAATCAACAGCCGCCGCCAGACGCGCTGGCTGCTCCCTGCCTCTTGCGGGTGCGGATCAGTGTGGGGTCGACAGAGATGAGGTTCAGCATGGGCAAGCATTCTTCGGCAGCCAATGACTCGGACGGCTTCTCGAGCCAAGATGAGCTCGACGTCGAGACATCCTGGCTTGACCAGATCGTCGTGGTTGCGGGTGCCGGCGTAGTGGACATGCTGACTGCTCCCCAGTTGACGGAGGCGATCAACGTCGCCGCAGCGAAGTCGCCAAACGCGGTGATCGTTGATCTGTCCAAGGTGGATTTCCTGGCGTCGGCCGGGATCAGCGTGCTCGTCGCTGCACACGCCACGGTGACCCCGAACGCCCGCTTCGGGGTTGTGGCCGACGGACCGGCCACCAGCCGCCCTATCACCTTGCTCGGCATCGAGGTCACGCTGTACCGCACTCTCCAAGGCGCACTTGACGACCTCAACAACGCGGACGCGTAAGCCCGCTCGCGGCGGGGTACCACCATTAAGATGAACGTTTGTCGCTGTGATCAATCCGCAGAAGCGGTTGCGGCCGTGGACAATCGATCGCGATTTGCTTGCACGGTGGCCGCGGACGCATCTGGTGCTGCACGGATCCGGAACGGATTTGCGGATTGGCTGCATCGGCATTTCTCGCTGAGTGCCGAACGGCGCAGTGGCGTGGTATTGGCCATCTACGAAGCACTCGCCAACGCCGCCGAATTCGGCTACCTTGATGCTCCCGGCCACGGGACCATCGCGTTCGCGGCTTCCTACGACGATGACCTCGACACCCTTGCCGTCACAGTCACCGATCGCGGCCGATGGCGGCCCGCCGGGACGGCCACCGTGCCACCGCACCATGCACTACGTGGCCGCGGCATTCCCCTGATGCGGGCACTCGCCGATGAGACACGGATCGATCCCTCCGAGCACGGTACTCAGGCCTGCCTAACGTGGACCAACCTGCGTCGCCGCCCAAGGGAGCGGCATCCCGCTAGCTGCGCCTAGTCGATGCCACGGGCGTTCCCCCACTCGGTATCAGGGCAGCAGCGACGGATCGTTGAATTGCGGCCGAGGTCGGCGGCCCTGTAGCGGCGGCCACCGCGCTTGATTTGTGCCGCGGTTAGCAGGCCATGGCGTTCCCGATCCGTATCGACTGGATGGGTGCGCCCCGGCAATTGGTGGGTGCCCTCACTACCTTGCGTCGGCGAGCCCGACGTCGGGGTCTAGCCCAGGCAGTCTCGTGCCAGCGTCAACTCCGCTGACATATTCCGCTCCATCATGATCAGTGCCGCAGCACCCAACTCGGCGTCGAGGTGGGCGACGGCATCGGTCGGAATCACCACCGGGAAGTGGCGCACGTAGGCGTCGAGTGCGCTGTAGAGGATGCACTGCTCGGTGATCTGACCGGTCAGGATCAATCGCGTTGTGCCCAGACGATTGAGCAGATACGCCACCGACGTCGAATAAAAGGCACTGTGGCGGACCTTGATCAACGAGCGGGTGCCGACGGGCGGCACGATCGGACCCACCAGATCGGGTCGCGCACCATGGCACGCCGATCGGACTATATCGGAAAACCCGGCGCTGAAATCGCCATAGTTGTCATTGACATATACCAAGTCGACATCGTCGGAGTCGTGTGCGCGACGGACTAGATCGGCCAGCGGCTCAACGATCTTCGCGACATTGGGCGCTAGTTCTTCGGCGTCGGGATGCTGATAACTATTCAGCATATCGACCACTAGCACAGCGGTGTCGCTCATAGTGCTTTGATACCACGCTGCCGCCTTTGCCACCCGGCAGGAGAATGTGAAGCGCGACAGACTTTTACAACTGCTACGTCAGGGTTGGTCCGTGTTGCCCGTGCGCGCCGGCGGGTGCATGTACAGACATGGCGACCCGCAGAGCTGCGTTGGCAGCTATATCGCCAATCACTGCTGGCGGAGAAGCTAACGCAACTGAATCGAGACCTGTTGCATCGCAACGTATATGGGACGATGGGCCTCAAAGTCAAGGAAGCTATATGGAACCCGATAGGGACTCACTGAGTCGCGGTCAGGAGCTGGGGAATTTCCCTGGCCACAGGCAACCGCCGGGCAGCTACTTTCGATAGTTGGGCGCGAATCGCTGCCGTCGCAGCGCCTGGTTCAGACCCGGCAACTAGGTCGTCGGACATTGCGGACCCGGCTCCAGTCCGCACCACACCGCCGACAATCTCATTTGCCCGTCGGCCGTCGCATCAGATTTGCCGGATACACCTGTCTCCTACGGGTTGAATACGAGTAGTGGTTTGCCCCCGTGTTCGGGAACTTCGGCCAAATAGACTGCATCACTGAACTTTTCGACGGGGAACGGCTGGCCCTCCGGCACGCGTAACACTCCGCTGTCGGCGAGCTGAACCGTCCGGTCGATCACTGCGGCCATCCGATCCTTCGGGGTCTGGGTGAGCCAGCGGAACAACCAGAACCCCCGAACGATCTTTGTTTCGTAGATCAGTGAACGCGCGAAGATCGGGATGGTGAGTTGGTCGGGATCGGTTTGGCGGTGCGTGGACAGGGCACCGTAGACGACCAATTCACCGTCTGGTGCCAGCGCACGGGACACGTCCGCACCCACCTGTCCACTGACACAGTCGATCGCCTTGAACACGCCCTCCTGGCCGGCGATGGCGGCCACCCGCTCGCGCAAGTCTTCATCCTCGGTGCAGATCACCGCGGTGCCCCCCAGGGCGAGGGTGTCCTCGACAGCGGATCGACGGCGGACCACGTTGAGGGTCTTGAAGCCGACGTGCGCTCCGAGTTGGATGACCAACTGGCCCACCGTTGAACCCGCCGCCGTCTGCAGGAGCCATTCACCTGATCGAACATCGAGCACATCACTGGTCAAGATCAAGGCGGTGAGCGGATTGCTGAGAAGCTGGGCTGCCGTGGAATCGCTCATGGCGGCCGGAACGGACAAGACCCGCGAGGCATCCGCAACGACGTATTCCTGCCAGGTGCCCGTGACGCCGATCGTGACGACGCGTTGACCGATTGCCAGACCGTCCGTGCGGCTGCCGAGTTCGTCGATCACACCGACGGACTCGATTCCGGGCACGGTCGGGAACGCCGGGGTGAATCCGTATCTGCCGCGGATGCTGTGCAAATCGCTGGCCTCGACAGGCACCACTGCCACCCGCATCCGTACCTGGCCCGGCCCGGGCTCCGGGATCGGGCGACTCTGCAGGGTCAAAACCTCGGACGGTTCGCCCGCCTTTGCGGCGACAACAACCCGCATCGATTGCATCGTCATGACCAATCAATCCCTTCGATTCATGCTCGCCGTGTGCTTATTTCGCGGTGTGACCTGCTGGCTCCCACCGTTGCCGACGGGTGAGCGCCGCACCATCGACGAGGGATGGATATTGAGATCGGCGTGGACGTAGTCCCAGTCGACTGGTTTTTCAGTTGTCTCGAGCCGAAACGTCGACCACCGCCGACTCGGAATTCAGCCCGGGCAGCGGCAGCGCCTGGGCATCACATAGCGAGCGCAGCTGCTCCAGGGCCCTGGCAGAGTCGCTCCCGATTTCGGCGCGATACATGAGGATGTGGTCCCCGCCGGCATAGTGCGCATCGACTCTGTGGCGGTAGAGATGAAGGTCGCCGACTCGAGGATGGCGAATATGGTGGGTTCCCAGGCGGTCCCCCACGTCCGCACATCCCCATAGCTTGCGGAAACGTGGACTGGCATCTGATAATTCGGCAATCAACGCCCGCATGCCGGCGTCCGACGGATACTGACCGCTGAGTTCCCGCAGCGCATTGACCGCGATCGCGGTCGCCTCATCCCAATTGACGTAGATCTCCTTGGCCGCAGGGTCCAGTAGTCGCCAGCGCACGATATTTTGTCCTGGCGTGAACTCCGGTGACAGCACCCGCGCAATCGGATTCGCCGCCAAGATATCGCGATACCTGTTGACCACGACGGACGGCATCAGGAATTGATCAATCACCTCCGAAAGTGCGTGGCCCGATACGTCGGGATCGGGGAAGTCTCTTCCCGCCGGAGCTGCCAGATCGTGAAGATACTGCGTGGATCTGGCGTCGAGCCGAAGAGCCCGCGCAAGCGCATCCACTACTTGAGTGGATGGGCTGGTGGCGCGGCCCTGCTCGAGTCGCAAGTAATAGGCCGCGCTGATGCCCGCCAGCGTGGCCAGCTCCTCGCGACGTAATCCGGCAACACGTCGCCGCTTCGTTGCCGCCAGCCCTACGTCTTCGGGAAGCAGTCGCTCGCGCCTTGCGCGCAGGTACTCACCGAGCGCGCCGGCCTCTTGTGCCACCCCTCGATCGTAAGGCTGTCCCCGCCGATACCACCATCGATTGGGTCTGGCTCCCAACCCGCTTGCCGGAATTCGTAGCAACGGCATGACGCTGGATCGGTCGTAGATGAGAACCACCTGCTGAGAGGAAAACTCATGGCCACCATCCATTTCCACCAGACGACTACTGCGACACCCGAGCAGTTCATCGCCGGGCTCACCGATTTCGGGCCGGGAAGGTCGGAGCTATTCAAGAACAGCGCCGACGGTTACCTCCAGGTCCACGGTCTCGGCCCACAATGGGCCGATGTCACCGAGGGCTCGGGCGGGGTGTGGGAACGACTGAACTACGACTGGTCCAATCCGCACCATGTCGTACTCACGACCACTGACTCCAACCTCTTCGGCGGCGCATCTGGTCACATTTACACCCTCACACCCCAGCCCGACGGAACGACTGAGATTGACGTCGTGCTCGTTCGAGAAGGAAAGAACCTCAAGGGTCGGATTGTCGCCGGCGTGCTGGGCACCGTCGGAAAGCGCTCACTGACCAAGGCATTCGACAACAGCGTCAAAGCCATCGAGGCCCGCGTACACCACACGTAGAAACTTCTACGCATCGCCGAAATCTCAGCCGCACGAACCGGTGAGAATTTTCTTTACTGGCATCGAGCTCGTCGCAGCACGCGTCAGCGGACCGCCGTTCGTCGGTGTAGGAGGGAGCGGCGCGTAGAGCATCCGGCTCAGACCCATCGCCTTTACGCTACGTATCACTGCGAAGTCGGCTGGTCCTCCACAGCAGCCTGACCTTCGAATCGAGAGGAATTGATATGCGCGCCATACAGATTGACCAGTTCGGCGACCCCGCACAGGTGATCCACGTCGTCGACATCGAGGAGCCGCCGCCACCGGGCCCGCATGAGGTTCTGGTGAGCGTTGAGGTCTCGCCGTTGAACAAA
>DATAZN010000535.1:0-6588 GCA_036272035.1 Mycobacterium sp.
ACGATCATCGGCTACCCGGCGCCGAAGTTGATGAACACCGGCAAGGCACACGGTGCGGCACTCGGCGACGAAGAGGTCGCGGCGGTCAAGAAGATCCTCGGCTTCGACCCGGACAAGAAGTTCGAGGTGCGCGACGAGGTGATCGCCCACACCCGCGAGCTGGTGCAGCGCGGCAAGGAAGCCCACGAGAAGTGGAACGCCGATTTCGAGGCGTGGGCGAAGCGTGAGCCCGAGCGCAAGAAACTGCTGGACCGGTTGACCGCCGAGAAGCTGCCCGACGGCTGGGACGCTGACATTCCGCACTGGGAACCGGGCGACAAGGCGCTGGCGACCCGCGCCGCGTCCGGCAAGGTGCTGAACGCGGTGGGCCCGCACCTGCCCGAGTTGTGGGGCGGCTCGGCCGACCTGGCGGGCAGCAACAACACCACCATGGATAACGTGAAATCCTTTGGCCCGCCATCAATTACGACGAAGGACTACACGGCGGACTGGTACGGCCGCACCTTGCATTTCGGCATTCGCGAACATGCGATGGGCTCGATCCTGTCCGGCATCGTGCTGCACGGCCCGACCCGCGCCTACGGCGGAACATTCCTGCAGTTCTCCGATTACATGCGCCCGGCGGTGCGACTGGCGGCACTGATGGACATCGACACCATCTACGTCTGGACGCACGACTCGATCGGGCTCGGCGAAGACGGCCCGACGCACCAGCCGATCGAACACTTGGCGGCCCTGCGCGCCATCCCCAAGTTGTCCGTGGTCCGCCCCGCGGACGCCAACGAGACCGCGTACGCGTGGCGCACCGTCCTGGCACGCGGCAACGGCAGCGGTCCGGTGGGCCTCATCCTGACCCGCCAGGGTGTGCCGATTCTCGACGGCACCAATTATGAGGGCGTGGCCAAGGGCGGATACATCCTGGGCGACGCCGGCGGCGACGAGCCGGACGTGGTGGTGATCGCCACCGGTTCCGAGGTTCAACTGGCCGTAGAAGCGCAGAAGTTGTTGGCGGCCAAGGACATTATTGCCCGCGTGGTGTCAATGCCCTGTGTCGAATGGTTCGAGTCCCAGTCCGACGAATACCGCAACAGCGTGCTGCCGCCGTCGGTGTCGGCGCGGGTCGCCGTCGAGGCCGGCATCGCGCAGTGCTGGCACAAGCTGGTCGGCGACACCGGCGAGATCGTTTCGATCGAGCACTACGGGGAATCCGCTGATGCCAAGACGTTGTTCCGCGAGTTCGGGTTCACCCCGGAAGCCGTCGTCGACGCCGCCGAACGAACACTAGACAACTAACCGAAGGGAAATCCGATGACTCAGAATCCCAACCTTGCCGCTTTGAGCTCCGCGGGCGTATCGGTCTGGCTGGACGACCTGTCCAGGCAGCGTTTGCAGTCCGGCAACCTTCAAGAGCTGATCGACACCAAGAGCATCGTTGGTGTCACCACCAACCCGTCGATTTTCCAGAAGGCGCTGGCCGAGGGCGACGCCTACGACGCTCAGATCGCCGAGCTCGCCGAACGCGGCGCCGACGTGGACGCCACCATCCGGACGGTGACCACCGACGACGTCCGCAACGCAGCCGACGTGCTGCGGCCGCAGTGGGAGGCCTCCGACGGTGTCGACGGCCGAGTGTCGATCGAGGTCGACCCGCGGCTGGCGCACGACACCGACAAGACTGTCGCGCAGGCCATCGAGTTGTGGAAGATCGTCGACCGACCCAATATCCTGATCAAGATCCCGGCCACCAAGGAGGGACTGTCTGCCATCACATCGACTCTGGCAGAGGGCATTTCGGTCAACGTCACGCTGATATTCTCGGTCGAACGTCACCGCGAGGTGATGGACGCTTACCTGGCTGGGCTCGAAGCTGCTAAAGCGGCGGGACACGACCTGTCCAAGATCAACTCGGTGGCATCGTTTTTCGTGTCGCGGGTCGACACCGAACTCGACAAGCGCCTCGAGAAGATCGCCTCGGATGACGCGCTGGCCTTGCGCGGTCAGGCCGGTGTTGCCAACGCCCGCCTTGCTTACGCGGCGTACCAGGAAGTGTTCGTCGGTGGCGATCGTTTCGCACCGCTCGAGGCCGACGGCGCACGGGTACAGCGGCCGCTGTGGGCATCGACCGGCGTAAAGAACCCGGACTACTCCGACACGCTTTACGTGACCGAGCTGGTTGCTCCAAACACGGTGAACACCATGCCGGAGCCGACCATCGACGCGGTCGCCGACCACGGCATCGTCACCGGCGACACGGTCACCGGGACCGCGTCGGCCGCCCAGGAAGTCTTCGACAAGCTCGAGGCCGTCGGCATCGACTTGACCGATGTATTCCTGGTACTGGAGAACGAAGGCGTCGAGAAGTTCGAGGCCTCGTGGAAAGAGCTGCTGGACGAGACCGAAAAGCAGCTCCACTCAGCCGACAAATGAGTCCAGCCGGAACCCGGGCTAGCTCCGGGCAATGGCGAAACCCGTTGCGGGACAAGTGCGATAAGCGGCTACCGCAAATCGCCGGCCCGTGTGCGGTGGTGATCTTCGGTGTGACGGGCGACCTCGCCCACAAGAAGGTGGTCCCGGCCATCTACGACCTGGCCAACCGCGGTTTGTTGCCGCCCAACTTCGCCCTGGTGGGGTTCGCTCGTCGTGATTGGGACGACGCAGCCTTCGCCGAAGAGGTTCTGCGGGACGTCAAGGAGCACTCCCGAACGCCGTTCCGTCAGGCGATCTGGGATCGGCTTGCTGACGGATGCCGTTTCGTGGAAGGCACATTCGACGATGACGCCGCGTTCGCGCGGCTGGCCGAGGTCTTGGACAAGCTCGACGCCGAGCGGGGTATCGGCGGATGTCATGCGTTCTACTTCGCCATTCCGCCCAAGAGTTTCCCGACGGTCTGCGAGCAGCTGAACAAGTCCGGGTTGGCCCGAGCTCAAGACGACAGCTGGAGCCGGGTTGTCATCGAGAAGCCGTTCGGTCACGACCTGGACAGTGCCCGCGATCTCAACAAAGTGGTCAACAGCGTCTTTCCCGAGGATTCGGTCTTTCGCATCGACCACTACCTGGGCAAGGAGACGGTGCAGAACATCTTGGCGCTGCGCTTCGCCAATCAGCTATTCGACCCGATCTGGAACGCGCACTACGTCGATCACGTCCAGATCACCATGGCCGAAGACATCGGCCTGGGTGGTCGCGGCGGCTACTACGACGGCATCGGCGCCGCTCGTGACGTGATCCAAAACCACCTGATGCAGCTGCTGGCATTGACCGCGATGGAAGAGCCGATCACCTTTCACCCAGCCGAGCTGCAGACCGAGAAGATCAAGGTGTTGTCGGCTATTCAACTGGCAGAGCCGTTGGACGAAACCACTTCCCGGGGCCAGTACAGCGCTGGCTGGCAGGGCGGCGAGCATGTCGTCGGACTGCTCGAAGAGGCTGGCTTCTCCAAAGATTCGACTACCGAGACGTTCGCGGCCATCACTTTAGAGGTGAACACGCGCCGCTGGGCCGGAGTGCCGTTCTATCTGCGGACCGGAAAACGGTTGGGCCGCAGGGTCACCGAGATCGCTTTGGTGTTCAAGAAGGCGCCTCATCTTCCGTTCGACGCGACCATGACCGAAGAGTTGGGCGCCAACGCCCTGGTGATTCGGGTGCAGCCCGACGAGGGTGTCACGTTGCGATTCGGGTCCAAGGTGCCCGGCAGCATGGAAGTCCGCGACGTCAACATGGACTTCTCCTACGGTTCGGCGTTCGCCGAGGAATCCCCCGAGGCCTACGAAAGGCTGATCCTCGACGTCCTACTCGGCGAGCCGTCGCTGTTTCCGGTCAACGCCGAAGTCGAATTGGCCTGGGAGATACTGGATCCGGCGCTCGACCACTGGGCTGAACACGGCAAGCCCGATCCCTACGAGGCAGGCACCTGGGGCCCGGCATCGGCATTCGAGATGCTGCACCGCACCGGCCGGGAATGGCGGCGACCGTGATTGTCGAATTGCCGCACACCAGCACCACCGAGATCAACAGGAAGCTCAACGATTTGCGCGAGAAGACCGGCGCGGTGACCCTCGGCCGGGTACTGACCTTGGTGATCGTCCCGGACAGCGAGGCGGTGCTCGAAGAATCCATCGCTGCCGCCAACGCGGCCAGCCACGAGCACCCCAGCCGGGTGATCGTGGTGACGACCGGCGACGCCGATGCCACCGACGCACGCCTGGACGCCCAACTGCGGGTCGGCGGCGACACCGGCGCCTCCGAGGTCGTGGTGCTTCGGCTGTCGGGCCCACTGGCCGGACACCACAGCAGCGTTGTCGTACCGTTCCTGCTGCCGGATATCCCCGTGGTGGCGTGGTGGCCGGACATCGCTCCGGCCGTTCCGGCGCAGGATCCGCTGGGCCAGCTAGCGATTCGACGTATCACCGACGCGACCAACTCCACCGACCCCTTGGCCGCGATCAAAAGCAGGCTGGCCGGCTACACCCCGGGCGATACCGATCTGGCCTGGAGTCGAATCACCTACTGGCGAGCGCTGCTCGCGTCGGCGATCGACCAGCCACCCCACGAGCCGATCACCTCGGCGGTCGTCTCCGGGCTCAAGACCGAACCCGCACTAGACATCCTCGCCGGTTGGCTGGCCGGCCGCATCGACGGACCCGTCCGCCGGGCCGTCGGCGAACTCAAAGTCGAACTGGTTCGCCCCACCGAGACTGTGACACTCCGCAGACCACAAACAGGAGTCACCGCGACACTGAGTCGCAGCGGCAAGCCGGACGCACTGGTTCCCTTGCAACGCAGGGACGTCCCAGAATGCCTCGCCGAAGATCTCCGGCGACTGGATGCCGACACCATCTACTTTTCCGCGTTGGAGGGCATCGATCGGGTGGAGTACGCATGAGCACCTCGGTAGAAACGTTCACCGACAGCGATCGGCTGGTCGCTGCGGCGGGCGAGAGATTGATCGACGTCGTCGACGCTGCCATTGCCGCGCGCGGGCGGGCGCTGATCGTCTTGACCGGCGGCGGCAACGGCAACCGGCTGATGCGTTTCCTCGCCACCGAATCCGCGCGGATCGACTGGACCAAGGTGCATCTGTTCTGGGGCGACGAGCGATACGTCACCGAAGACGACGACGAACGCAACGAGAAGCAGGCCCGTGAGGAACTGCTAGACCACATCGACATTCCGGCGGGCAACGTGCACGCCATGCCGGCCGCCGACGGCGAATTCGGCAACGACCTGGCCGCTGCCGCGCTGGCCTACGAGCAGATCCTCACGGCGAATGCCGAGCCGGGCGATCCCGCACCGAATTTCGACGTTCACCTGCTCGGCGTGGGGCCGGAAGGCCACATCAATTCGCTGTTCCCGGATACTCCCGCGGTGCACGAGACAACCCGGATGGTGGTCGACGTGGAGGATTCACCCAAGCCACCACCGCTACGAATTACGTTGACGCTCCCCGCGATCCAGCGTTCGCGCGAGGTATGGCTACTGGTGTCGGGCGCCGAGAAAGCCGAAGCGGTCGCCGCCGCGATCGGCGGTGCCAACCCGGTGTCGATGCCGGCGGCCGGCGCTATCGGCCGCGAGCACACGGTCTGGTTCCTCGACACCGGGGCCGCCAGCGAGTTGCCCTCTTAGCCCGACCGCCGTTCAGCCTGCGCGTCGGCGTAACCGCGCCTGTAGTCCTGTTGCTGCTGGATGGTGCTGGGCGGCGCCGCGCGCCTGACGGCCGCAGCGCAGTAGTGGTCACGATCTCGCCGATCCATACCCATCAGATGGGTATCAGGTCCCGGCGGTTCCCGCGACCGCCATAATGGGCGGCATGGCAGATAAAAGCGCCGGTGATCGCCCAGCGCGGAAGCGGATCAGGACGCTCACTCAAGCGGCGATGAACGCCGACGTCACGGTCAACCAGCTGGAAGACGTGCTGGGTGGGCTGGGCGACACGTTGGGCGACTTGAACACGTCGCTGTCGAACTTGAACAGTGCGGTCGGCCGCCTCGACGACGGGCTTGACCACTTCGAGGCCACCCTCGGCAGGATTGACGACCTGATGAAACGACTGGTGACGCTCGTGGCGCCGGTCGAGGCGATTGTCGAACGCATCGACTACATGGTCGGCGTCGGGGAGACCGTGATGTCGCCGCTGTCGGTCACAGAACACGCAGTCCGCAACGCATTCAACGCCTTACGTAATCGCGGTAGCCGCTAGACCGTGCCGCATCCCCAACCGGTTCCCGATCCGCCATACGCCGAGGGCACCGGTCTGCCGTGGGATGTGTCGGTCACCGACGCCGTCGCCGCCATTGCGGCAGCCCGCGCTCAACACGGCGACACCTTCGCTGTGCACAGCGGCAATGACCGCTACCTGTTCACGTTCTCCCCTACCGGCGTCGAGTCGTTCTACGGGCTGCCTGAAGAAAAGGCGAGCAAAGGCGTCGCCGACTATCTGATGCTGCGCCGCAAACTTCCCGACGAGATCTTCGACGGGCGACGCCTCTTGCCTAGCACGCTGTTTCGCCGCGACGACGTTGCCGGATATCTCATCAATCTGGATCGGGCGCTCGACGAGACGATCGTTGAGTTGGGGGTGGCGGGATCGGT
>DATAZN010000536.1:0-8065 GCA_036272035.1 Mycobacterium sp.
TGCAGGGGCCCGCTGGTCCCCTCGACGAATCTGGCGACGCTTTGGTCGATGTTGTCTTGTTTGTAGCTGAACATATTCACCACCGTTTGGGTGGCGGTGTCGACGAAGCGCTGGACGCGGGCGTGGCCCGCATCGGCCTGACGCTGCTGATAGATCTCGAAACCCAGGCCGCCGGCCAGCGTCGCGATCCCGACCAGACTGGCGGCCAGCGCAATCCATCCGACCCGCCTGCGGTGCGCAGGCCGGCGCGGCGGCGGACCGACCGGCGTGTTGATCCGCTTGACCGCCTTGGGCGCTGTCTCGACCCGGACCGTGGTGGCGGCCGGTTCACCGCCGTGCGGACCGGCGGCCCGCGAAGCCCGCCGGCGCGGGGGCCGAGTCGCCGAATCCTCTTCGGTCACAACTGCCTCGGGTCACGCATCAGGTCCAACCAGTTCTCCGCGGTCGATACTTTGCCGGGCGCGAAGATACCAGTACCGCCTGCGGGGTCCTGAAAAACTCCGGTGCTGTCGTCGTAGGTGGTGTAGGCCGTGCCGTTGGCCTGTGGGACTGGACCGGGTGGCGGACCCCACGGCTTTTCTGCCGGCGGGTACGGCGCCCCGGGCAATCCCTCCGGCGGCGGCGGCGCGGGAACGGCCTTGGGGAACGGTATCTGCGGGTTCTGCGGCGGATAGGGCGAAGGCGGAATCCACGCCTGCCGACCGTCGGTTCCACCCGTGTTGGGTGGCGGCGGCTGCGGGAACGGCTGATGCGGCGCCGGGCCGGGCCCCTCGACCACGCCGGGGGGAAGCGGTCCGGCGATCGGTGTCCCCGGATCAGGGTCGTTGCCCGGCGGAATGAAGGGGTACCTGTTCGGCGGCAAGATGTTCAACCCGTTCGTGACCGGGGTTCCGTACGGGATCGGCGGGCCACGCCACGGGTTGGTCCCGATCGGCACATAACCCTTGGGATCACGGCAGAGCGCAACGGTCGGGGCCCGCTTGCCGGGGAATTCCTGACACGGATAGTTGCGCGCGCCGCGTACCGCCGACGGGTCATTCTGGGCGGTCTTGCAGTACATGTCAGTCGGGATCTCCCGCAGCGTCTCGTCAGCCGGGGTCCGAATCAGCGGTGGCGGAATGAATCCGGTGGTGCACGGCGGCGGGTCGACGTTGACCTTGAAGTCGAGCTTGGCGCCCTCGTCCTGGGGCTCGCCGTTGGCCGCGGTGATGATCGCGGCGAACAATGCCGGCAACACCACCAGAAGTTGCTCGATCGACTTGTGATAAATGACGCCTACCCTGCCCAAGTTGGCCAGGTTGGCCGCCAGCATCGGGAACGACGGGCGGATACCGGAGAACGCCGTGTTGGCCTGATCCACGGCCGGCGGCACGACCGTCAGCAGCGTACGCAACTGTGGATCAGCCTGGTGCACTTCAGAAGTGAACCGTGCCAAACCATCGGAAAGCGACCTGATGTCATTGCCGGAGCGAATTTGGGCCTGCAAAAACGGGCCGACCTGATCGATCAGCTGCGACGTCTGCGGAAAGTCCGCATTGGCCTGGTCCACCAGCAGCCGGGACGACTCGAGCAGCCTGGCCAACTCGGGGCCGGATCCGTTGAACGCGTTGAAGGTTTCGTGCAGCAACTCGCGCAATCGGGTGTCAGCGACGCTGTTGACCAGCGTCTCCGACTGGTGCAGCAGAGTCGCGATTTCCACGCCGATCACGGTGTTATTCCGGTCGATGTGAGATCCGTTGTGCAGCTTGGTCGTAGCCGCATGCTCGGGAGGCACCAGGTCGATGTACTGCTCACCGATGGCCGACACGCTCTTCACCGATGCGGTGACGTTCGACGGGACATTGGTACCGCTGTTCAGCCGCATCACCGCGTCGACGCCGTCGGGGGTGAGACCCACCGAGTCGACGCGGCCCACAGCAACCCCGCGATAGGTGACATTGGCATTTTTGTACAGCCCGCCGCCGGCGACGAAGTTGGCCGTCACCCGGTAGGTGCCGATGCCCATCGCGGCCGGCAACCGTAGGTAGAAGATCGCCATGATGACGACGGTGATCACCGTGACCACCGCGAAGATAGCCAGTTGGACGCGGGTCAGTCGATCCAGCATCAGTTGTTCCCTGCTGGTGTGCCTGGCGGGATCTTGAACGGATCCGCGGCCTGCCCGGAGAGGTTGGCCATTTCACCGAGTAGGAAGTCCGGCGGATTGAGGATGTCCTTCATGTGCAGCATGTTCGGGTCGAGCGGCCACGACGTGGTGAAGAACGTCTCGCCCAGCCGTCGGACCGTGAGGTCGAAGGTGGTGAACACGTTGAGGTAGTCGCCGCGCACCGCCTGCTTGATACCGAAGTTCGGGAACGGGAACGTCAGCAGCAACTGGTTTGACGTCACGAAATTCTTGCGGTTGTCGGCCAGCGCCTTGGTGTTGGCGTAAATGTCCTTGAGGTCCGCGGCGAAATCCACCTTTGTTTGCGAAAGCACATGCGCCGCAACCGTTGCCACTTTCTTGAGAGCGCCGAATGCTTCGACGATTTTGTCACGGTTCTTGTTGAGTACTCGCAGCGCTTCGGGCAGCGTTTCCAGCGTCCGCCCGAGGCTGTCCTTGTTGTTGGCCAGAATCGCCGAGAACCGGTCCAATCCGTCGATGGCTGCAACGATGTCGTTGACCTGGTTATTTAACCCGGCCGTGAGTTCAGCCAGCCGCGGCACCAAGTTGGTGAACTGGCCTTCCCTACCGGCGACCGCCTGATAGGTCTCATCGGTAATCTCTTGCAGTGCACCCAGGTTGCCTTTGTTGACCACTACACCGAGCGCGGAGAACACTTCTTCGGTGGTCGGAAAGCGACTGGTCCGGGTTTCCTGAATGGCCGAGCCGTCGACCAGCCTGCCTACCGGCGGCTGATTCGGTGGCGCCGCCAACTCGACGTGCTGGGAACCGAGTAGCGAGGTCTGCGCCACCCGGGCAATGGAATTGGCCGGTAACACCACGTTGCGGTCCAGTGTCAGTTTGACCGCGGCATAGAAACTTCCATCGCGGCGCTGCACCGCGTCAATGCCTGAAACGCTGCCGACCGTGACGTCGTCGATCATAACGGGAGAATTCTGCGGCAGAGTGGCCACGTCGGCCAGATCGACAGTGATCGAATACGAGCCTGAGCCGTGGCCGGCGGTACCGGGCAGGGCGACCGAGTTCAATCCGCCGAACTGGCAGCCCGCCAGCAGCGCGCTGCCGGCTGCTAATGCAGCGCCGCGCAACCAGATCCGCCTCATCGCCCGGCCCCTTGCTCGGCCGGCAAGGGCAAGGGCGGCGCCGGCGCAGCTGGTGCAGGCCCCGGCCGTGGGCCGAATGGGCTCGGCGCGGCGGCCGACGCGCCAGGTGCTGGGCCGTTGGTCGATGCCTGCGGAACCATCAGCGCCTGCAGGTCAGCCGGATTGGGCGGATGCGCGCCGGGCGCTGGTATCCAGTGCAGGTCCGGAATGGGGGTCTGCGACTTGGCCTGGGTTTCCGGGCTGTCGTATTGGATCTGGCCCTTGTACGCGGTGATCATATTGAGCGGGTGGAACATGAGCGGCGGGTAGTTGAACGTCAGCCGGCGCAGCGGCGGGCCCAACCGCTCGCGGCAGATCTCGGCGCGCTTGTAGTACTCCGGTCCGGACAGACCTGCAGCGGTGTCAAACGAACCGCCGCAGATGAACTGCACCGGGTTGGCGAACTCGGGGATCGAGATCAGCCCGTTCAACGTTCCCTGCGCGGGGTCGTAGATGTTGTAGAAGTTGGCTATACCGGGGCCAGCGACGTGCAGCACCTGCTCGATGTCTTCGCTTTGGTCGCTCAACACCTGGGTGAGGTCGGTGAGCTTGTCGACTGTCCCGATCAGCGTCGAGTTGTTCTGCTGCAGAAAGCCTTTGACGTCGATCAGTGCGTGGTTCAAAGTTCCAAGGGTGTTGTCGAGGTGCGTCGAGCTCTTGGCGAGCACCTGCGATACCGAGGCCACATGCCCGGAGAACGCGACGATCTGCTCGTTGCTCGCCGAAAGCGCATCGACCAACACCTGCAGATTCTTGACCGTGCCAAAGATGTCGGTGCGCGAATCACCCAGCCGGCCAGCGACTCTCGAGAGCTCGCGCAGTGATGTACGGAACGAGTCACCGTTGCCGTTGAACGTATCCGCGGCCTGGTTGATCGCCTTGCCCAGCGGACCCTGCAGCTGTCCGGCTGCGGGGCTCAGTTGCTTGGCCAAATCAGTCAGCGATTGCTTGACCTCGTCCCACTCGACCGGCACGGCGGTGTGGGCCAACGCGATGGTCGCTCCGTTGGGCAACGCCGGCCCGCTGATGTACGCGGGGGCGAGTTGGATGAATCGCGCCGCAACCAGATTGGGCGACATGATGATTGCGCGAGCATCTGCGGGGACCTTGACATCGCGATCCACCGACATGGTGATTTTCACGTCTTCGGCCCGCGGTTCGATCGACTCGATGGTGCCTACCGGCACGCCTACGATCCGGATCTGGTCACCGGGGTACAGCCCGACCGCCGAGGTGAAGTAGCCGACGATCTTGTTGCCTACGCGGCCCGGCCAGGCCACGTAGGCGCCCACCGCCACCAAGACGGCAAGCAAGACTGCCAACGCCAACCGCAGCCCGCGGCGACGTTCCCGTAAAGCGGAGGAAAGTGTCATGGCGCCTGCGGCCTCAACTTCCAGCGCTCTTGGACGAGGCCGCGCAGGTAATCCGCGAAGCTGTTCGGGAGCTTTCCGGGTTGGAAGACCGCGTCGAACACCATCCCGACGATGGGTGCGGGGATCACGCCATATACGTTCACGTTGAAGCCGGGCCCGGAGCCGACCACCTCACCGAGCGTGGTTGCGTAGGCCGGCAACCGTTTCAGCGCCTCACTGATGTAATCACGACGTTCGTTGAGGTCGTCCAGTACGGTGTTGAGCTTGCTCAATGCCGGGCCGAACTCCTTGCGGTTGTCGGCGACGAAGCCTGAAAGCTGCGCCGAGACGTCGTCGATGCCAGAGATGAGCTCGGCCAGCGCGGCTCGGCGCGCATCGAGCGCGGCGAACAACTGGTTCCCGTCGACGATCAGTTTGTTCACCTGCCCGGCACGCTCAGCGAGAACGCTGGTTACTGATTTAGCATGCGCCAGAAGCTTTTCCAGCGCTTCGTCGCGGGTGTTCAAAGTGCGGGACAACGTGGTGATGCCGTCCAGTGCCCCGCGGAGCTGCGGCGTGGCCTCATGCAATGCGTCGGTAAGGACCTTCAGCGATTTCTCGAACTGGGCCTTGTCCAAGTCGCCGGCGTTGTGGCCCAAGTCTTCCAGCGCGGAGCCGAGAGCATACGGCGTCGTCGTCCGGCTCAGCGGGATGGTTGTCGCAATGCCGGATCCCGCCGGGCTCACTGCGACCGCCCGCTGACCGAGGATGGTCTCAGTGCGGATTGCCGCCAGCGACTGATTGCCCACGTTCACGTGACGATCCACGGTGAAGGCGACCTTGGCGGTGTCACCGGCGAGCGTGACCGCTTGCACCCGGCCAACTTTGATCCCTGAGACGTAGACGTCGTTGCCTGGGTTGATCCCGCCGGCGTCGGCGAAATAGGCGGTGTAGGGCCGACCTTGCGGGTAGAACGGCAACGAGGTGTACCCGAACGCGACCAGGATGACGCACACCACGAGGACCACTCCGAAGATCCCGGTGCGGAGTGGGTCGCGGTCGCGGCGGTGGGCGCTACTTGTTGACAAAAGCGCACCTGCCTTTGCTCGGATCCACCTGGCCACCCATCGGGATGATGATGTCGCTTCCGGCCGGGCCGTTGATCTTCAGCGACACCGAGCAGAAGTAAATGTTGAAATACGCGCCGTAGGCGCCGAGAGCCGACAGCCGGAGGTAGTCCTCGCCGAGTTGCTCGATGTCGTTGTTCAGCTCGGGCAGTCGATCGTTCAGTTCGCCTGCGAGCGGGCGGAGGTTCTCCAGGGTGCCTTGCAGCGGTCGACGTGAGTGCTTCAGTAAGTCGGTCAGATCCGACGTGGTAGTGGCTAGCGGTGGTATGGCGCTCGCTATCGCGTCACGGCCCTCGGCCAGTCCGGTGATCAGTTTCTGCAACTGGTCGACGGTGTCGGAGAACTGCGCCCCCTTGGCATCGACGGTGGCCAGCACGGCGCTGAGATTTGTGATCACGTCACCGACAGCGCGATCGTGCGCGCCGAGCGTGGACCCGAACGAGTTTGTGTTGGCCAGCAAGTTGGACAGTGCGCCGCCCTGGCCCTGCAGCAGGTCGATCACGTAGCTGCTGACGGTGTTGACCTTGTCGGCATCCAGTCCCTTGAGCACCGGGCGTAGGCCACCAAGTAGTGCGTCGAGGTCCAGCGCCGGCTGGGTGTGGCGCTGGTCGATGGTCCCCCCGGGCGGGAGCTTGCGCAATTCCCCAGGGCCCGAGGTGATTTCCAGGAACCGGTCCCCCACCAAGTTGTCGTACCGGATCAGCGCGCGCGTCGACGAGTACAGCGTGTAGCGCTTGTCCACACTGAAAGCCACGTCCACGGTGTTGTTCGGGTTGAGTTTGACCTCCTCCACGGCGCCGACCGGCACCCCGGCAATGCGGACTTTCTGGTTTCCCTTCAGCCGGGTCGCGTCAATGAAGTTGGCGTGGTAGGTGTTTGACGGCCCGAAGCGGAACTCCCCGAAGGTCACCACCAGACCGAATGCCACCAGCAGCATGATGACCGTGAAGATGCCGACCTTCACCATGATCGAGCGCTGCGATTCGTAGCTGTCCATCAGAAGTCGTCCCGCTCTGCGAACGCGCCGTGGAACAACCATTGCAGCGTTGACGGGGCGTCCACCTGCACCTCGGTGAACGGCTCATAGGGGATGTTCGCATTGTCGGTCACCAGGAATGGAGCGCGGTACCAAGAGCCGCCGGTCTGCTTGGTGGGCAGGTCGGGTAGTCCGCGGCAGTTGGGACCACCGGAGGCGTTGACCCTCGGCAGGCTCTCCGGATAGGTGTACGTCGGCGCACCTAGGATGAAGCTCGACGAGGTGAACAAGCCCGCTTTCCGCACGCCGAGGATCGGTGCGAATTCTTGGATACCGCGGTTGATGGCTCCGAAGAGGCAGCCGAATTCCGGTGAATAGTCGGCGGTGACTTTCAGCGGGGCGCGCAGTCGTTTGATCGCGTCGATCAAATTCTGCTCGGCCGGCGCCAGCGTGTCATAAGCGTTGTTGGACAAGCCAATTGCAGATAGCAGGGCAGTATTCAGATTGCTCTGCTCATCCACCACCGTCTTGGCGATCGTCGGTGTGTTGTTGAAAACGGTGACAAGGTCGGGTGCCGCATCCGCATAGATATTGGCGACGGCGGCCGTCCTCCGGAAGTCCTGCTGCAAAGTGGGCAGCTTCGGATTGAGCTGCTGCGTCAAGGTATTCAGGCCTGACAGCACTCCGCCCAGGTCTTTGCCATGTCCCCGTAGACCTTCGGCCAGCGCGCTCAGCGTCCCGTTCAACTCGACAGGATCGATCTTCTGCAGCAGGCCGATGAGCGACTGGAACAGCGTGTTGACCTCGAGCGAAACAGCCGACACCGCGAGGTGTGCACCCGGGCGCAACGCGGCGGGCGACGGTGACTTCGGTGGAATGAACTCCACCGACTTGGCGCCAAAGATTGTGCTGCTGGCGATGTGTACGGCGGCGTTGGAGGGGATGTAGTGCAACTCGCCGCCATCGATGGACAGCCTTAGCTGAGCCTCTTCGCCTGCGTAGCTGATGTCGTCGACCTTGCCGATCTGGATGCCGCGATACTTCACCTTGTTGCCGCGGTCCATCTCCAGCCCGACCCGCGGCGCGGTCAGGGTGACGGTGTCGGTCGGGGAAAACGCTGCGGTGTAGGAGAGGTAGGTAAGCACCACAAACGCCACCAACACAGAGGCCAGCAGCGCCGCTGCCAGCCTGACGTGAGTGCGTTGTGCACCGGTGCTTGCCACTGTCCCCCTTACCCGGAGAGGTTGAAGTTACCGGACGCGCCGTAGACCGCCAACGAGATGAACAAAGTAATAACGACGACC
>DATAZN010000537.1:0-24087 GCA_036272035.1 Mycobacterium sp.
GCACGACGGGCATGTTGGCGTCGAGCCCGAATTGGGCCAACGCCTCGACCATTCGCGGGTCCGACCGGGGGTCGGTTCGCATCGAACAATCCGGATCGGCGAGACGACCTTCAGCCATGTGGTGACGGTACATCGACGTCCTGCGCACGGCACCGATGTCGGAGCAACTCAGCTCACCCGGGGGCGAGCTAACCCAGATGCCCTGGTTCGTCAAGCAGCACGGTGTCGGGTCGTACGAGTTAGGTTTCGTTGCTGACCAGGCGCTCATTGACCATCTATCCGCCCGAGCAGTCGCTGTACGACGAATACGAGCTGCCGCTGCTCCTGCTGGTGCAGATCGGCACCGTGTAGTGCGCGGCGGCGGCAAGGGACTTGCTCCACCACATCGCCACCACCCGGTGACTGCAGTCGGCGGCCACACGAGACCGAATCAAGCCCGCCGCAATTGATTTCGGGATAACGCGTCCACCGTACAGGCTGCGACCCGGCTGGTAGCTTAACCAGCTATGGGTGCTTTGGACGGACGCGTTGCCTTGATCACCGGCGGAGCCCGCGGGCAGGGCCGCGCACATGCGTTGGCGTTGGCCGCCGAAGGAGCCGACATCGTGGTCGCCGATGCTCCCGCTGCGATGGCGGACCTGACCTACCCGTTGGGCACTGAGGACGACTTACGCGAGACGACAAAGTTGGTCGAGGAGTTGGGCCGGCGCTGCATGCCGTTGACCGTGGACGTGCGGGATGCGTCCGCGGTGAACGCCGCGGTCAAACAGACCGTGGCCGATCTCGGCAGCCTCGACATCGTGGTGGCCAATGCCGGAATCGTCAGCACCGGGCCATTGGACGAGGTCAGCGACGGGGTTTGGCAGCAACTCATCGACACCAATCTGACCGGGGCATTTCACACCCTGCGCGCAGTCATCCCGGTGATGCGGCAGCAGAAGTTCGGCAGGATCGTCGTGACCTCATCGATGGGCGGCCGGATGGGCATCCCCGACTTGGCCGCCTACAACGCGACGAAGTGGGGTGTCATCGGCCTGGCGAAGTCCGTCGCCCTCGAGGTGGCGAAAGAGGGAATCACGGTCAACGTCGTCTGCCCCACCACAACCCAGACACCGATGGTGCAACCCACCGGCGGCGGAGACATCCCCGACGATCTCGTGCGCCGAATGATGAAAGCCAATCCGATCCCTCAGCCATGGCTACAACCCGAGGACGTCAGCCGTGGCGTGCTCTACCTGGTCACCGACCCAGGGGTCATCACCGGCAGCGTCCTCGAGATCGGCCTCGGCGGAAGCGCACGCATCCACTGACACTGATCTCGCGAATCCTGTTAGAAATCAAGCGTTTACCAGCGACTCGTCCCTCTTCTCCTGCGGCACAGGCCATGGCGACGGCTTCGGCCGTTGCCGAACAACCTGAGGCCACCAGAACCATTTGCCCATCAGTGCGGCGATAGACGGCGTCATCAGCGACCGCACGATCAGGGTGTCGAAGAGCAAACCGAGCCCGATGGTGGTTCCGACCTGGCCGATCACCGTCAGCTGACTGACCGCCATCGTCATCATCGTGAAAGCGAACACCAAACCTGCTGACGTGACCACCGATCCGGTACCGCCCATCGAACGGATGATCCCGGTGTTCAGCCCGGCATGGATCTCCTCCTTGAACCGCGACACCAGCAACAGGTTGTAGTCGGCACCCACCGCGAGCAGGATGATCACCGACATCGCGAGCACCATCCAGTGCAGCTCGATGCCGATTAGGTGCTGCCAGATGAGAACCGACAACCCGAACGACGCGCCGAGCGAGAGCAAGACGGTGCCCACGATCACCGCGGACGCCACCACGCTGCGGGTGATGATCAGCATGATGATGAAAATGAGGCACAGCGAGGCAATTCCGGCGATCAGCAGGTCATAGTTGCTGCCGTCGCTCATGTCCTTGAAGGTCGCAGCAGTGCCACCGAGATAGATCTTCGATCCCTCCAGCGGCGTGCCCTTCAATGCCTCCTGCGCCGCATGCTTGATCGCCGCGATATGCGAAATGCCTTCTGGCGTCATCGGATCACCTTGATGGCTGATGATGAAGCGCACGGCATGCCCATCCGGCGAGATGAAGTTCTTCATCCCCCGCTTGAATTCGGCGTTGTTGAAGGTCTCCGGCGGCAGATAGAACGAGTCGTCGTTCTTCGACTCGTCGAACGCCTTACCCATCGCTGCCGAGTTCTTCTGTGAGTCCTTCTGCTGATCCTGCAATCCTTTTTGGGTGGAGTACATCGTCAACATGGTGGTCCTCATGTCCTTCATGTTGGCGATCATCTCGGGCATCAACGCCGTCAACTGCGGCATGAGCTTGTCGAGGTTATCCATGATGGGCAGCAGGCTCTGGATGTCTTCGGTCATGGTGTCGATGCCGTCGAGGCCGTCGAAGACCGACCGCAGCGACCAGCACACCGGGATGTCGAAGCAATGCTTTTCCCAGTAGAAGTAGCTGCGAATAGGCCGGAAGAAGTCCTCGAAATCGGCCATGTGGTCTCGCAATTCGGCGACATCGATGGTCATGGAGTGCATCTTCTGCACCATCACGTGCATGTCATCGGACATCTGTTTGGTCAAGTTCTGCATCTTGACCATGCTGTTGATGGTCGAATCCATCATGGTGGCCTGCTTGAGCATGTCGGCCATCTGATCTTCCTGGTACTTCTGGTTCATCTGCTGGCTGACACCTTGCATGCTGATCTGAAACGGGATCGAGGTGTGCTCGATCGGGGTGCCCTCGGGTCGGGTGATGGCCTGCACCCGACCGATGCCGGACTCCCGGAAGATCGCCTTCGCGATTTTGTCGATGACCAGGAAGTCAGCGGAATTCCTTAGATCGTGGTCACTTTCGATCATCAACAGCTCAGGATTCATCCGGGCCTGAGAGAAATGCCGGTCGGCGGCCGCGTATCCGGCGTTCGCCGGCAGATCGGCGGGCAGGTAGTTGCGGTCGTTGTAGTTGGTCCGATAGCCGGGCAACGTGAGCAGTCCCACGAGCGCCAGCGCGATTGTCGCGATCAGGATCGGTCCGGGCCACCGGACGACGAGGGCGCCAATCTTGCGCCACCCGCGAATTCGCTGAGTGCGCTGCGGCTCGAGCACGCTGCGGAAACGCGACGCCACCGAAATCACCGCGGGGCCAAGCGTCAACGCTGCCCCGACGACCACCACCATGCCGATCGCCAACGGAATCCCCAGCGTCTGGAAGTAGGGCAGGTTGGTGAAGTGCAGGCAGAACGTCGCACCGGCGATCGTCAGACCCGATCCGAGTACGACGTGCGCGGTACCGCCAAACATGGTGTAGTAGGCGTCTTCTCGCGATTCGCCGTTGGCCCGGGCTTCCTGATATCGGCCGATGAGGAAGATCGCGTAGTCGGTGGCGGCCGCGATCGCCAGCGTGACCAGCAGGTTGGTCGCGAACGTGGAGAGCAGAATGATCTTGTGGTAGCCGAGGAACGCCACCATCCCCCGGGCGGCAGCGAGTTCGAGCACCACCATGGTCAACGTCAGCAGCACCGTCACCACCGAGCGATAGACCAGAAGCAGCATCGTGATGATCACCAGGAAGGTGACCGTCTCGATCACCTGCAGGCTACGATCGCCGGCGATGTTCTGGTCGGCCGACAACGCGGCAGGCCCGGTCACAAACGCCTTGACGCCGCTGGGCGCAGGGACGCTTGCGACGATCTTCTGCACCGCCTCGACAGACTCGTTGGCCAGCGCCTCGCCCTGGTTTCCGACCAGGTAGACCTGGACGTAAGCCGCCTTGCCGTCGTTGCTTTGCGCCCCCGCTCCGGTCAGCGGGTCACTCCACAGATCCTGAACGTGCTCAACGTGTTTCGGATCAGCGTCAAGCTTCTTGACCATCTGGTCGTAGTACGCGTGCGCGTCGGCGCCGAGCGGCTTCTGACCCTCGAGGACGATCATCACCGCGCTGTTGGATTTGTACTCGTGGAACACCTCGCCGACGCGCTTGGTCGCGACCACCGACGATGCGTCGTCCGGGCTCATCGACACCGAGCGCATCTTCCCGACCGCCTCCAACTGCGGGACGATCACGTTGAGCGACGCGATCAATGCAATCCAGCCGATGATCACCGGCACGGCGAATGTACGGATGAACCGCGGAATCTTCGCACGCGCAACGTGCTTGCCGACTGGGATCTCGTCAGTGTGGGCGTCGGGAAAGCGTGTGCTCATGCTGATTTCACCATGCAAAAGGTCAGGGCGTGCACGCCGTTGGAGACTTTCTCGTCCTTGACTTCGTCGTCGACGGTGATACGACAACCGATGACGTCACCGTCGCTTTGCGCCGACAGATTCGGGAACACCGACGGAGCGGTCGTACTGAGGGTCACCGCCCAGGGCAGCGGCGCGCCATCCAGCCGTTGCGGCTGTGCGCTCAGATCCAGGTAATTGACGTTGGCGCGCTGGGCCGCGCCGAAGATCTCGTACTTGACGACCTTCGGTTTGAACGGCTTGGAATCGTCTAGTCGCGGAGTGGTCATGACGCCGGTGTCGTGGGCGCCGAAAAACGACTTGACCCGCGTCACCGCGAAACCGCCGACCACCACGACCATGACGATCAACAACGGCAACCATGCGTTGCGGAATACCTTCGCTACCTGCACCGTGTACATGATGTGTACTTTTTGCAGAATGTGCAAGTTAAAAGATTAGCGAATCTAAACTACCCCGCAAAAATGCTGTTGACCAGGGCGGCTGCCCGCTCGACGTACGCCATGGGCGTGTCGTCGGCGTCCTTGGGCTCACCGCTCGACCAGCTCTCCAGGCCCGAACGGATAGCGGTGATCGCCAGCGCAGCGATGAGTGCCGATATCTCATCGTCGGGCCCCATCGCCTCACGACGGGCCACGATCTCAGTCAAGTGGTTCTGAAAACGCTCCAGATCGGCGAGGAACGCCGCCAGCACCGCAGGGGTCGTCTTGGCGAGTTCCAGCATCGCTTCGGCCTGTTCGCGCTCCGGCGGCACGTCGCGAACATGGTGTGCTGCAAGGGATATCAGCTCCGCCAAAACCACCGAATAGGGCGCCGGTCCGGCGGCGACGAATTCTTCGACCAGCTCCGAAGGAATGTCCGAGGGGCCGTAGGCGATCGCGGACTCTTTGTTAGGAAAGTAGTTGAAGAAAGTGCGCGCCGAAATCCCGGCTTCGTTGCAGATGCCCTCAACGGTCACCTTGTCCCAGCCGCGTTCACGCGCCAGTCGCACCGCGGCGCCGCGAATGTCCGCACTGGTCTGCCGGCGCCGTCGCTCGCGCAGGCCCATCGAACACGTCATACGCCCATGGTTACACGCTATGCACACATTGCAGTCAGAAAGGACTGCACGCGATTAGGCAGCCGAGCTTTCCAGGATGTGCACGCCGCACGCCGACCCGAGCCCGATCACGTGAGCCAGCCCGACCTTCGCGTTCTCGATCTGCCGGTCGCCGGCTTCGCCGCGAAGATGGTGGCAGATCTCCCAGATGTTGGCGATGCCGGTGGCCGCGATGGGATGCCCCTTGGACTGCAGGCCACCCGACACGTTCACCGGGGTCGAGCCGTCCCGCCACGTCGCACCCGTGTTGAAAAAGTCTGCGGCTCCGCCTTTTTCACACAGCATCAAGTTGTCATAGTGCACCAACTCCGCGGTCGCGAAACAGTCGTGCAACTCGACCAGGTCGAGGTCGCTCGGGCCGATACCGGCCTGCTCGTAGGCGGTCGCGGCGGCGTTGCGGGTCAGCGTGTTGACGTTCGGCAAGACCTGGCAACCATCCTCGAAGGGATCGGTGGTCAGAATCGACGCCGAGACTTTCACCGCGCGCTTGCGCTGCTGCAAAGCCAGCGACTTCAACGTCTCGCCGTTGCACACGACCGCGGCCGCGGCACCGTCGCAGTTAGCCGAGCACATCGGCCGAGTGTTCGGGTAGGCGATCATGACGTCGTTCATGATCTGCTCGAGGGTGAACTTCTTCTGGTAGGCGGCCAGCGGATTCAGCGTCGAGTGGGCGTGGTTCTTCTCGCTGATCTTGGCGAACAGCTCGAAGCTGGTGCCCCCGTACTTGTGGCCGTATTCGGTGCCGATCTGGGCAAACACCCCCGGCATGGCCTCGGTGCCGATTCGCCCGTCGACCGGCGCAACGGCGCCGTAGCGGCCTTTGCGCTCCCAGACATCGGCATCGCTCTTCTTCTTTCCGGCACCGCCGAGTAGCCCGGCGCCCGACAGCTTCTCCACCCCGACAGCCAGGCCGTACTTCACCTCGCCGGCCTTGACGGCCATGATCGCCGTCCGAAGCGCGGTGGCGCCGGTGGCGCAGGCATTGGCCACGTTGTAGACCGGGATGCCGGTCTGGCCGATCTGCTTCTGGAGTTGCTGCCCGATTCCGGCGTTGGCCGCCATCAGGTTCCCCGCGGCGATGACGCCGATGTCGGCCATCGTCACGCCGGCATCGGCGAGCGCCCCGGTCGCGGCCTCGGCCGCGAGGTCGACAGTGTCTTTGTCGGCATGCTTGCCGAATTTGGTCATTCGGATGCCAAGGATCCAAATGTCGTCGCTGGCGCTCATAGGGCTACTCCTTCGTGAAGTGGATCGTCAGGTCGCGGGTTCGAAGCCGAAGCCGATCGCCTCGGTGCCTGCCGAGTCGGTGCCCATCGAATAAGTGGCCAGCCGCACTTTCATACCGTCGTGGACGTGCTCAGGATCGGGTTCGACATTGACCAAATTGGCGCGTACCTGTGTACCGTCGCAGTCGACCACCGACGCGACGAACGGGGTGGGAATTCCGGGTGCGGCAAAAGTGACGATCGTGAACGCCCGAACCGTGCCTTCGGTGGGCACCGCAACCGTCGTGAATTCCGACGCGAAACAGCTGGCGCAGGCATTGCGCCGATCAAAGAATCGGGCGCCGCAGTTTGTGCATTCCTGCGCGACGAGATGTGGGTCGCCGTCGTCGAGCGCCAGATAGTCGACCAATGGGATCCGGCCCGTCATAACACCTCCATCGTTTGTACTGTTGACCGTAGCGACTTCGGCTCAGCCACAGATGCCGAATATCAAGATCAGATGCAGCAAAAACGACACTTCCCCGCCGCCTTGGGATGCGTGTACTGCCGAGGACATCGCCCAAATTGTGGACTTTCTTATAGCGGGCTTATAGCGGGCCTTCACACCCACGATGACGCTCTGTTCAGCGGTTTGTCACCTGGACCGCCGACAGCCTCACCGCCCGGGGTGTTTCGGCGCCACATTGTTTCCCACCCTCGACCCTTGGGGTAAGCAACGGAAATGAGTTCCCGCGCTGTCAACGCCTGCTGCTGGCGGCCAGAATCCGCCCTCGCCGACCAGAAGAGTTCAGCGATCGACCCCCAACTGAAGCCATGACTTATTCCCTGAAAATCAGCACTGAGGCACGGTCAACCTGCGTTCGGATCGCTGGCGACCTCGACTACGAGACCGCCGGCGACCTCGTTGAGGCCGCATCGCAATTGCTCGCCCGGCAGAACCCCGTGAGCGATCTTCATCTCGACTTCAGCGAGTTGAGGTTCCTGGACTCAGCGGCCCTGTCCGGCCTGCTTATGCTGCAACGCCGCGCGTCCCAGGCAGGGGTAGCGCTACATCTCGACCATCGCCCGCAATTCCTTGACCGCGTCCTCCAGGTGACCGGGCTGTTCGATCACTTCGATCTGACCCGCAGCGATGCGGAGACCGGCGATCCCAGCTTGCTGGGCCAGGCAAGTTCGGGCAAATCAGGCGCTCGCTGAGCCCTGCGCCTACGGTTCTCGCAGGACGTAGCCGAAACGTGACCAAGGCTTTATCGAATCCCCACGCGCGCTTACACTTCCAACATTCCGGACATGCCTACGATCGCTATTGCAACCTCATCTACTAAAGGAATGGGTGCATGCGCGCGGTCTTGAAATCTGCTCTGGTGGCGGCTGGTACCGCCGCATCCGTGGTCGCCGGCCCCGCCGGCGTAAGCCTGGCCGCATCGGACCAGTCGTACCAATTCCCGGTGGCCTCAGTGGGGCCTACCGCAGGTCAGGTTGTTGGTGTCGCACACCCCGTCGTGATCAACTTCCGCTCGCCCGTCGTCAACCGGAAGGCTGCGGAGCGCGCCGTCCACGTCACGTCCTCGCCGTCGATGACTGGCAAGTTCGAGTGGATCAAGAGTGATGTCGCGCAATGGGTTCCAGACCGATTCTGGCCGGCACACAGCACGATTGCCTTGTCCGTGGGCGGTGCGTCGGCAGAGATCAAGACGGGGCCCGCAGTGCTCGGTGTCGCCGACATCTCTGACCACACGTTCACCGTCAGTGTCGACGGGGTTCCGAGGACACCGTCGCAACAGCTGCCGGCACCGCACCACCAACCGCACTTGGGCGAACCAGGCGTGATGCCGGCCTCGATGGGCCGACCGCACTTCCCTACACCGGTCGGCGTCTACACAGTGCTGTCGAAAGAGCGCACGGTGATTATGGATTCGAGCAGCGTCGGTGTTTCGATCACCGACCCAGAGGGCTACAAGACCCCGGTGGAGTACGCCACCCGCTTCAGTAACCGCGGGCTCTTCGTGCACGCGGCCCCGTGGGCCGTCCAGTCTCTGGGTCGCGAAAACGTCAGCCACGGCTGCATCAGCCTGAGCCCCGCCGACGCCGAGTGGTACTTCAATACGGTCAACATCGGCGACCCAGTAGTGGTCAAGGAGTAAGGCGTGCAACGCTTTTCATCCTGACAAGGAAAAGCCCCCCGGCTTGGCTCGGGGGGCTTTTCCTTGTGGCTCTATCCAGGGGGACCAGGTATCAGCGGCTGGCCGGGCACCGGCCCGCTCGTCGGCGCCGAACCGGTGGGCGCACCTTTGCCGCCCGCAACTCCGGCCATGTCCACGATTGGCGCACCCGGCAGGCCACCCAACGCGATCAGCGGAGCACCAGCCGGAACGGCAACGGGCAGTGGAGCACCCGCGCCGGCAGGCACCGGGGCGCCGGCCGGGAAAGGAAGTCCGCCGGGAATCGGAGCACCGGCCGGGATAGGAGCACCGACGGGCAGCGGGGCTGCCACCGGCGCACCCGCCATGTCCGCGATGGCGGCGCCCGCCGGCGCACACGCCGCACCGGCCGCACCGGCCGCACCGGCCGCACCGGGCGCACCGGCTGCACCGGCAGCTGCTGGCGCGGCGACTTCGCCTGTCGACCCGTACATGCATGCGGCGCCGCCCGTTTTCAACGGAGCCGCTATTGCGCCCGGGCTCAGCGCTATCGCTGCACCGCATAGTCCAACGCCAGCAACAACTCTGATGCTGAATCGGTCGAAGGTTGTCATCGACGTCAACTCTCTTTCACGCCCGGGCAGATCAACACGGTGCAGCCGCACCGGGCCGCGCTTCTTTCGGCCAACTCATTTCTAATGGACCGGTGTTCAACCCGCGCTACGCCACACCCGACCGTTTCCAAATAGAGACGTTTCATCTGAGTTATTGGACTACGAACAAAACTACCGGCGGTGAGCTTTCGAACGAAGCGCGCCCAATCATCATAATGAACAGGCGAAACCTGCACCAGCCCTTGATGTTTGAATCGAAACATCACAATTCGGCATCGAAGGCCTTGCGGGCCCGCGCTTTACCGCTTTCGTCAGCGGATGTACACTTCCCCGCCCTTGGGGTATCCGCCGCCGTGGGTGGTGATGTGGACGTGGTCGTAGTGGCCGTAGCCCGACCCTGACGGCCCGCTGGGCGTGTAGTACGTGCCCCGCCAGATGCAATCCTGCAACGAGAATTTGGCCGCGTTCTTGAGCGCGAACGAGACGATCTGGTTGCCGAGCGCTATTCCGGCGGCGCTGGACGGGTTGGGAATCATCACGTCGATCGCCAAACCTTCGGGATGCCACCTGAGCGCGTCCGGTCGAACGCCGCCCATGTTCTGGATCTCCGGGAACACCGCGCTGATGGTGCGAGCTGCCAGGATGGTTTTGACCTGCAGGCCATGTTCCGGAGCGATATCCGAGATCAGGACTTGTGGGGCGTTCTTGGAGGCGACGTGCCATCGCGACGCGCGTGACGCGGGTGCAGTCTCAGCGGGAGCGCCGTTGGCCTGCACATCGGAGGCGGCCCACGCCGACGTGGTCGGTTCAGCGGCCGTGATCTGCAGATGGCAACACGACGCGTCAGCAACTGCATCGGCCTTGCCGTGGTGGTCCTCAGCATGGGCGCTGCCGCCGAGGGCAAAGATGATCGCGACCGGGGCGGCAACCGCAGCCATCACTACCGGCGATTTTCGCCCACCGCTGGCTAACTTGTGACTCGGCACGGCAAGCAGCCTACGAGCAAATCGCGAATTAGTCACGATCAGATAACGACGCCGCAGGTGAGGCGCGTTGCAACGCCGCTCAAACGACGCCCTCCATCGGCCAGTTGCCCGACTCGGGCACGAATCGAAGTGTGGCCGCCGGAGGTAGCGTTCGCCGGTCGCCGGCCGATATCGCGTCGAGCATAAGCGCAACGTAGCGACGCCAACCGTCACTGCCGGAGTCCATCGTCCACAGCACGCTGTGCAGCATCGCGATCATCCGCGGCAGGTCAGGGGGGGCCAGGTCGGCCCGCACGACGCCGGCTCGCTGGCCGCGAGCAGCGAGCTCCGTGAGCGCCTCGTACAGGTCGGTCGAAACGTCGGACGTCAAGGACCCGGCCCGGCGCGCGGCCGTCAAGAGGTTGTGTTCGCGCGCGCCTAGCGATATCGCCGCATCGACGAGCTCGGCCAGACCCGCCAAAGGGTCAGCGGCGCTACGGGCCGCCTCGATCGTCGGCGTGAGGTCTTCGGCGATGCATTGGTCCAGCGCCGCCCGAACCAGCTCGGCCTTGGTCGGAAACCTCCGGTAGAGGGTGCGCTCACCGACGCCGGCGCGACGGGCGATCGCCTCGATGGGGGCGTCGGGCCCGAGTTCGCCGTAGACCTCCCGCGCGGCTTTCAGGATCCGCTCGGCGTTGCGCGCGGCATCCGCGCGTAACGGCCGGTCGGTCACCGCAGTCATCGCGCCAGCATAACTGACTGTTGACTGCCACTTAACCACCCTTTACGCTCGTGCAATTGACAGCCATCTGACACTTAATGGGAAACGCCGGTGACCTCAACAACTTCCGATTCGCGCCCCGAGACCGATCTTCCGGTCATACCGGCCCAACGGGCCGCACAATGTCCCCTTCATCCGCCACCTCAATTCGCCGACTGGCGAAACGAGGCCGGGCTGCAGCGGGCGGTGTGGAACGGGCAACAAGTCTGGTCGGTGAGCCGCTACCAGGACATCAGAGCTGCGTTGGTCGACCCGCGGCTGTCCGCGGACACTCTCCCGGATCTGTTCGAGTCGTCCAGCGATGACGAGAAGCCGGTGATCTTCGCGCGCACCGACGATCCCGAGCACCATCGGTTGCGGCGCATGATGACCAGCCAATTCACGTTCAGACGCACCGAAGCGATGCGGCCGCACATCCAGAAACTGGTCGACGACTACCTAGACGCGATGATCGACAAAGGGCCGCCGGCCGACATCGTGCGCGACTTCGCCCTACCAGTGCCGTCGATGGTGATTGCGCTGCTCCTCGGCGTCCCTCCCGAAGACCTCGAACTCTTCCAGCACAACACCTCCCTCGGATTAGACGTGAAGTCCACCGACGAGGAACGGGCTCAGGGCTTCATCGCGATGTATGCCTACATCCAGGAGTTGGTGGCGCGTAAAGAGCGCGAGCCCGACGACGACCTGATCAGCCGTCTCATCACCGATTACGTCGCGACCGGCCAACTCGACTACAACACCGTGGCGGTCAACGCTGTGATCATGATGCAGGCCGGCCACGAAACAACAGCCAACATGATCGGATTGGGAACCGTTGCGCTGCTCGAGCATCGCAGTGTGTTCGAGCGACTCGGCCAAACTGACGACGCCGCCGTCATCGCCAACACCATCGAAGAGCTCATGCGCTATCTGTCGATCGTGCATGCCCAGGTGGACCGGATAGCGACCGAAGACCTCATCCTCGGTGGCCAACAAATCCGCACCGGGGACAGATTGTTGATGAATCTGCCTGCCGGGAACTGGGATCCGGAATTCGTCGACAGCCCAGAGGCTCTCGACGTCGCCCGAAATGTCCGCGGGCACTTGGCTTTCGGCTACGGCGCGCACCAATGCATCGGCGCCAACCTCGCGAGAGTCGAAATGCAGGTGGCGTTCGCCACATTGGCGCGCCGACTTCCTGGGCTGCGACTAGCGGTGCCACCGGATGAGCTGAGATTCAAGCAAGCCGACATCTACGGCATGAAAGAGCTGCCGGTTACCTGGTGACACACGACATGCGGTTCGACGACCAGGTTGCGGTGATCACCGGCGCCGGTGGCGGTTTAGGCAAAGAATATGCGTTGCTGCTGGCGTCGCGCGGCGCACGCGTCCTGGTCAACGACATCGGCGGCTCCGTGACAGGAGCGGGTTCCAACACCGACGCCGCGGCCAACGCGGTCGAGGAGATCCGCCAACACGGCGGTGAGGCCATCGCCGACACCAGCAGCGTGACCAGTTCCGGAGGTGGACAGGCGATTATCGACGCCGCCATGCAGGCATGGGGGCGTGTCGACATCGTGATCAACAATGCCGGGATCGTCCGCGATGCGCCGTTCGAGGACATCACCGCCGATCGGCTCGACCCGCTGATAGATGTGCATCTCAAGGGTGCGTTCTACGTGACGAGGCCCGCATGGAAGATCATGCGCAAGCAGCGTTACGGACGAATCCTCAACACCTGCTCGGCTGCGGGACTCCTTGGCGCTGAACGGATGAGCAATTATGGTTCCGCGAAGACCGGGTTGGTCGGCTTGACCCGAGTCTTGGCCGCCGAAGGCACCGACCATGACATCAAAGTCAACGCGGTGGCGCCGATCGCCTATACCCGGATGCTGGCGCATTCGGTCGAGACTGCCAGCCGGCCAGACGACCCGTCAGCGCAGGCCGTCCTGGATGATCTTGTGACACAATACCTTCAGAAGCTGGATCCGGCGCTGGTGGCCCCAGTGGCCGCGTTCCTGACTCACCGAGAATGTCCGGTTTCCGGTGAGATCTACACCGTTGGCGCCGGACACGTCGCCCGATTCTTCATCGGCAGAACGAAGGGTTTCTACAGTCCCGCGCTGTCCATCGAGCAAGTGCGTGATCACCTTGACGAGATCCGCGACGAGGCAGACTATTCCGTGCCCGCCGGCCCCGCCGACGAGATGAGCGAGCTGTTCGCCACCATCATGGCGAACCAACTCGACTGACGGCTACAGGTGACTGGCCGCGAAATCCGCGGCCTGCTGGGTCATCCCGTTCACCGGGTATGAAGCGTGGGCGAAACTCGGCAGCCCGCCGGGATCGCCGTTGCAGATCGTGTCGCCGTCGGCGCACAAATCGTCGGTCTTGGGCACATAAAGCGGACCGATGACGACCGTCGGGGCCCCGTAATTCTGCAGCCACTGCGCCGACGGCCTTCCGAAGAGCGTGACCGCGGCGACGTGGCTGGCGATCTCGGGCGGCATGGGCTTCGGCAAGAACGGCAAGTATTCGGCGGGCACCCCGGCAGGGATCGACGCCGAGGTCACGAAGCCGGCTACGGCCGCGCCTTGGGAGTAGCCGCCGAGCACGATCCTCGTCTTGGGGCAGTTCGCCGCGGTGGCCTCGATGTGGCTGGTGGCGTCTTTGATCCCGTCGACGACGCTCTGGGCGAACTGGATGCGATCGGAGAAGTCACTGCTGGCTTCGTAGTTGACCGGGTAGACGTCGAGCGATTTGGGGCCGATCGTTGTGCGCAACTCGTCGACGAACGGTTCACCGATGCCGCCGACGCCGACTGGCTCTCCAGTGCCGCGGGCGAACACCGCCTCGACGTCCGGGCATGGTTGCGCAGAGCTGATTGCCATCGGGGCGCTGAACAACCCGCCGACAATTACCAATGCTGCAATGAGGACACGACCGATCAGGCGTAGACGCATGATCCCCATTGTGGCGTACGGAACGCGAACGTGCCGCAGGGAGGTGACCAACGTCGCTTTCTCGCGCAACGGCTTACGGTGTCTCGTCCGAGTCGTCGAGAACACTGACGGCGATGCCGTACGGCAGGAAACGGACTTTGCGGGTCGTGTCGGTGTTGTTCTGGTTCGCGCGCAGCGCATCGAGCTCGGAGGCGTACACCTCCTCGACGCGGGCGCCGCCGTCGGCACTGACCGTGTAGATCGCCCACACCCCGTCACCGGCTTCGCCGGTGGTTTCCGGCCTGGTGCGGGTGCGCCGCGCCAAGTCCTCGAAGACCGACGACCACCCCGCCCGGTCGGAGGGCACCGTGAAGAACCGGCCAACTCCCTCGAACGCGTCGCGAAGTCCCTCGGTCGCGTCGCGGATCACGTGCTCGAAGTCTTCCGGATCGAATCCGAACCGACCGTTGTCGTCCATTGCGGCCTCCTGCCAGCTCACACCGATACACCCAGTGTGCGCATTTCAGCGCTCTCGCGCCACGCCTAGTAGCCGTACCCCGGGTTCGAGTAGGGATTCTGCGGCATGTACGGGCCCTGCTGGTACGGATTCTGCTGGTAGGGGCTCTGCTGGTAAGGGTTCTGTTGCTGGTAAGGGTTCTGTTGCTGGTACGGGTTTTGTGGTTGCTGATTCGCCCCACCCTGACCTTCGGGCACCTGGATCGGTATCGGCACCGGTACAAACGGCAGGTTCAGATACGTCGTCGTCATCGCCGGGGCGGTGGAGGTGCTGGGCGGCGGCTGTGGTGGCGGCGGGGGCGTAGTACTCGGCGTGGTACTGCTGGTCGCCTGCGGCGTGGTGGTCGTCGGCTGCGGCACGGTGGTCGTCACCTGCGCCCTCGTCGTCACAGGCGGCGGCGGGGGTGGCGGCGGGGGCACGTACGTCTCGATCGGAGGCGGAGGCGGAGGCGGCGCCTCGCTGGTCGGTGGCGGGACGACGATCGGCGACGGCTCTGCGCTCGGCGGAGGTGGCGGCACCGGGCTCGGCGACGGAAGCTGCGAGCTCAGCGGGGGCGGGGGCGGCGCCGTCGTCGTGCTGCTCGGCAGCATGGGCGTGCGGTTGTCGCTACTGGTCAAGGTGAACGCCACACCGCCGATCGCGATCATCGACACCAGCGCGGCGAGTCCCAGAAACAGCTGCGGCAGACGAGTTCCGCGGGGACCCATGTCGAGCGGCTCGGCCTTCGGCAGTTGCATCAGCTGCGACTGGGTGGCGCGGTTGTCGTCGGTGTCATACGGCTCGCCGGTGTAGAACACCGGCTCTTCGCCGGAATCGTCGGCCTGCGACCAGGCCAACTCCGTCAGCCTTTCCGATGGGTCGTCGAAAAGCGCACCGGCGGTGGGGATGCCGAAGGTGCCGGTCGGGGCGCCGAAAGTGCCGGTGGGAGTTCCGAGCGCGCCGGTGGGATCCAGGAAGCGACCGGCGGTGGCAAGCCCGCTGGTCGACGTCGCGAAGCTGCCGGTCGACGCGCCTACCAGCGCGGCCATCGTCGTTTCTTCGCGTTGCCCGCTTTGCTGCTCGATCGGCTGCTTGGCGGAGAGCATCACCGCGCCGACCGCCGTCGCGAACGCCGGCTGCACGGCGGTCACCACCGAGGCTTTGGTGTGCAACGAAAGACGCTGCGCGACAACCGGAATCTTGGCACCGCCGCCCGCCATCGCCACCGCAGCGAGATCTCCGCGACGAACCCTGTTGCGGCGCAACAGGTCATCGAACGCGGAGAGTAGCTCCTCGAGGCGCTCTTCGATCAGGTCGTCCAGCTCCGCTCGGCTCAGCTCGAGGCGGGTGCGCTTGCCCGGCAAGTCGATAACCAGATCGGTCGTCTTCTCGGTGGACAGCTGTTCCTTGGCCAGACGGCACTCTTCACGCAGGCTGGCGAATTGTCCGACGACGGCGGTGCCGGCGGGGTCAGCGCCGTTGTTGTGACCGGCGCTGTCCAGCGCGTGCACCATCAGCGCCTGGTCGACGAGGTCACCGGAGAACTCCGAGAAACGCAACGTGTTGGCAATAGGTGTGAAGCCCGATGCCGCGTCGGTCAGAGTGATGCTGGTGCCGCGGCCACCGAAATCGAGCAGCGCGACAACGCCTTTGGAAGGCAAGCGGGAATCGGAGTTCAACGCCGTCAACGCGGCAACCGAGTCCGGCACCAGCCGCGGCGCGATACCGCCATGAACAAAATCGGCGTGGGTGCTCAGTGCGTCCTGTAGGCCAAGCGTCGCTTTCTGCCCCCAGTGCGCGGGAACGGCCATCGTGATATTCGATGTGGACGCTTTGCCGCCGGTCGCGCTGGTCAACACATCCAGCGCCTCGACCAGCAACAGTGCTGGATCATGCGTGGAACCGTCAGTGGATTTCAGAACGTGCGACCCACCAACTCGCTCGACGAAGCCGGCCATCAGGGTGCCGGTGTCGGCCGCGTCCGGGTTTGCTGAATCTTTCTCGGGCAGGCCTAATTCCGGCGCGCGATCCGGGAAAAGGGTCAGCACAGCGCGACGCGAGACGGGTGGCGTCCCGCTTCGGACCGCGACTAAGTTTGTGGTCCCGATCGATAACCCCAACGGGTCATACATAAAGCGAATACTTTCGTCGATAGCGTTCGGTGGCCAGCGTCAACGATAACGGCGACTCACGCTACGACGGTCGGGCACAACATCATCGGTATACGGTCGATGCGGTCACGTCACCGAAGTGATACCACCGGCGGCTTGACAGGTCGAGAAGCGTCAGACCACGGTCAATGGCAGCGATCGCCGCGGCTGGAACTCGAACGTCGACCCGCCGCTGACTTTGGCGACCGAGACCTCAGGCAGCTCCGTTGCGGCAGTGTCACTCTCGGAGAGCTCAGCAATCCAGTCGGTGCCCGTACCTGTGACCCGGACCTCGATGTGCCGGTCGACAGCGGTGGCGATCGCCTGCAGCGGCTGGACCGACTCTGGCGAGCACAGCGAGATCCACGCGGCATCGTCGTGGGCCGGCGACTGGTGGACCTGCAATTGAGTGCGCGCCTCGGCGTCGACGTAGCCCACCGGATTGAACAACGGGTGCAACTCGAAAACCTTTAACACGCCGGGGATCCCGCCTGGAAGAGATAGCGCTCGGTAGATCCGCTCTGCGCCAAGCCCCGCGACACCGATCAGCCCGCGAGTGCATATCGAGTCGGCCAGCTTGACGTCCGACCCAGCCCGCGCTCGCACTGCGATCGCAAACGACAGATATAACAGGTGCATCTGCAGACAGACCTCGTCGGCCATGCGCACCAACGCCGAATGCGAGTATGCATTGAAGTCGAAGTCGGACACCACTGGGCCCGAATAGTCGGCCAGACCTTCGTCGAACCGATCGATCGCATCGAGTTCCCAGTTCGCGGCGCGGGTTTCGGCCACGATGTCCAGCGCCGGAATACCTTCGACCGGCGGATAAGCCTCGTCGATGATGACCGTCCACGCGCAGTGTGGATGCCGGTCCGACGGCACCCGGGGCGGGCGGTGGACCGGGCGCACCTGCGCGCGCGCATTGGTCGCGACAGCAGTAGCGTCGAACGTCGGATCCTCGATGGTGTGGCACATTCCGAACACGTAGTCGTCGCCCATCGGTTCGACGTCCAGCAATGCGCCGCAGTGGTCCAGATGAAATTCGCCGTGCCAGCGGTCGTGAATGGTGTAGCGGAAGTCCATGAACTGGGGCGGAGCGCCGATGTCGAGCTGTAAGCCCTTGAAAATAGTTGGCACGTCGACGCCTTCGTAGTTCAGCGCGCGCTGCATGCGTCTGGTGTAGATCGGGCTGGCGCCGGCCCACTCCTCGATGGCGATCTGCACCATCTCGTCGCGCCCGAATTCCTGGATGCACCACGCCATGCCGGAACGGTCGATCATCTGCCCGATCAACAGCAGTTCAGGCAGCAGAATCGCCAACTCCTGACGGGACAACTGGGCGTAGCGGGATTGGCTCACCGCCCAAAAATAGACTGCACTATGTTATAAAGTCAACAATGACTATTGCAGCAGGCCAGAAGGCGCGACCACCCGTCAGCCCCACCCGGCGGACGAACGCGCCGCGCAAACGCGGCGACGACACCCGGGCGAAGATCATCGACGAAACAGTCCGCTGCATCGTGGAGGAGGGTTTTGCCGCCGCGACCGCAAAACATGTCGCCGAGCGCGCGGGAGTCACCTGGGGGGTGATCCAGTACCACTTCGGCGACCGCAATGGCTTGCTGATGGCCGTCGTCGACGGCGGAGTGGCCAGGCTGTTGGAAAGCCTCTCGTCGGCCGATGTCAGCAACCTGCCACTACGAGAGCGCATCGAGGTAGTCGTCGACACCGCCTGGAGTTGCTACAGCAGCTCGACCTCGATGGCGGCGTTCGAGATCCTGCGGGCCAACCGCGGTGGCCCGGGCGGTTCGTCGCGGCGCCACCTGCTGGAGATGAATTCGGCGATCGGTCAGCTCGGCCGATTGATCACCGATGACCCGGCTAATGATGGTGTGGCCGAGGTGATTTGGGCGACGCTGCGTGGTGTCGTGCTGGCTCAGATGATTGTGGGAACTTCGATCGACTGGCAGCGGGAGCGACGCGCGCTCATCGATATGGTCACCCACTATCTGCGCTGAGCCGGCGTGTGCTGCAATGACGTGATGAGCTCAAACGGTCACGACGCCTGGCTCGCCGACGTCGCTGCGATAGAACTGATCAAGTATCGCTATCTGCGTGCACTCGACACCAAGCATTGGGACGACTTCGCCGACACGCTCACCGAGGATGTCGTCGGCGACTACGGGTCGTCGATGGGCCAAGAACACCACTTCACCAACCGCGCCGACCTCGTCGAGTACATGCGCTCGCAGCTCGGATCGAACGTGATCACCGAGCATCGCGTGACGCATCCGGAGATTGAGGTACACGGCGACGAGGCCACCGGCACCTGGTATCTGCAAGATCGGGTGATCGTGGCCGAATTCGACTTCATGCTGATCGGTGCCGGCTTCTACCACGATCGATACCGTCGCACCGCTGACGGATGGCGGATCAGCGCGACCGGATACGACCGGACCTACGACGCCTCACTGTCGCTGAAAAGCCTGGACTTCAAGGTCACGCCAGGCATTGCTCTCGCGTGAAAGTCAGAACCGTTGGTCGACAACCAGTTATTGGGTGATCGCCATGACCGCGCCGGGCTGCAGCCACTGGATGACCTGCACCAGCTTGGCGTCGTCGATCGCGACACAGCCTTCTGTCGCGCCGCCGTCGGTGGTGTGGAAGAAGAATGCCGCACCCTTGCCGGGCTGACGGTTCGGGTTGACGCCCATCACCACCGCGTGCTTGTACTGCGGGATTTCGAGGTTTTCGCTCGCTCCGGTGTCGAACGGGCACTGCGCCCGATGGCAAACCTGCATGGTGTTGAAGGTGGCGCTGCCGTCATCGCCGTTCCACCAGTGATTCGAACCAACCTGAACGTATTTGAGACCGCCACCCGGGTTGGGCGCGGTCCCGAATGCAAACGGTAAGGCGAAGACCCCCATCGGCGTGGCCGGGTAGCCGCTCTTGGCCTCTGCCGCGAGACCTGCCGACCCGATATGGGTGGGTATAGCGGCCTCGACCGGCTGCCAGCCCGCGGCGCCGCGTTGGTAGATATCCATCTTCGCGTTCGAACCGCCGGTTCCGACAACGGAAATCACCTGAGTGGCGTTGCCAACCGAGGGAGCAAACCAAGGTGCGCCGACTGCACCCCCCTTCGGAGCTGTCACCATGGGTACAACGGCTGCGCACACCGCAGCGCACAGTAGACCCAGCAGTCGGCGCACGGTCCTATCGTCAGCGCCGCACGATGGGCAGGTCAAGTCAAGGTTTAGCGTCGATCAGGTCACCGCGCGGCCGCGACGCAGCGCTGGGCGGACCTGTCGCCGCTGGTGCACCGATATGTTCGTATGCATTGGGCGCAGGCCTCCCGGGTATAGAAAGCAATGAATGTCACCGACAGACCGCAGCCGCACTCCCGCTGAGGACGGCAGCACGACGAAGCTCGCCACCGCGAGCGGTATCGCCGTGCCTCCGCTCACGGTCTGGCTGGGATCGGCGATGTACACATTTCCCGTCGACCGGGATGTGATCGTGGGTCGCGACCGCGAATGCGATATCCGTTTTCAGGACATCGATCCCGACGACCTCACTCTGATCTCGCGGGTGCACGCGATTCTTCGGTTCGACGGCGGTCAGTGGGTCGTTGTCGACAAAAGCCAAAACGGCATTTTCGTCGCGGGTTCACGCGCCAACTTGGTGCCCATCCGCGACCGCCTGAGCGTCGCATTGGGCAGCCCGCGTGGCCCGCAGCTGACATTCCGGGTCGCGACATCATCGCCGTCGAGACCCCGCAGTCCTCAAACGGTCGAACACCGAACCGATGAGCCGCTGGGCGGCAGCCCCAAGACCGCGATGTTCCGGCCGACGGGCCCGCAGCCCCCCGCGCGTGCACCGTGGGGGCCGCCGATTCGTCCCACGGCGTCGCTGCCGCAACCGAGCCGGCCCGTTCCTGCCCGCCGACCGGTCAGCGAGACCAGACGGGCCCCGGGTTCAGCGGCTTCGGCGACGATCGGCCGCGCCAAGACCAACAACGTCGTCGTCGAGGACGCGCTGGCCTCCCGCGTGCACGCGGTGCTGTTGTCCACCCCGGCCGGCTTGCAAATCCGCGACAATCACAGCAGCAACGGCACATTCGTCAACGGCGCGCTGATCACCAGCGCGATGCTGCGCGACGGAGATGTCGTCACGATCGGCAACACCGACTTGCTCGCGACCGGTAACACTCTGGTGCCTCAACCGCCGGCCGCCCGCACCAGTGGCCTGACCGCACACGGGCTGGCATTGACCGTCGACGGGCGCCAACTGCTGCAGAATGTGTCCCTCACCGCGAGACCCGGGACGCTGACCGCGGTGATCGGGCCTTCCGGCGCAGGAAAGTCCACGCTGGTCAAGCTGATCGGTGGCGCGATGCCACGCAGCGCCGGTGTGGTTGCGTTCGACGGGCACGACGTGCACGCCGAGTACGCGTCGATGCGCTCGCGAATCGGAATGGTGCCCCAGGACGACGTCGTGCACCGGCAGCTCACCGTCGAGCAGGCCCTGCATTACGCCGCGGAACTCCGGCTGCCGCCGGACACCTCGGCCGATGATCGACGTCAAGTCGTCGAGCGGGTGCTCGATGAGCTGGAGTTGGCTCCGCACAAGAAAACTCGCGTCGACAAGTTGTCCGGCGGTCAGCGCAAGCGCGCATCGGTGGCCATGGAATTGCTGACCGGCCCGTCGCTGCTGATCCTGGACGAACCGACCTCAGGACTCGACCCTGCGTTGGACCGCCAGGTGATGACGATGCTGCGGCGGCTGGCTGACGCGGGCCGCGTGGTCATCGTCGTCACGCATTCGCTCACCTACGTCAGCATGTGCGATCAGATCCTGCTATTGGCCCCGGGCGGCAAGACCGCCTTCGCCGATCCGCCCGCCCAAATCGGGCCGGTGATGGGCAGCACCGACTGGGCCGACATCTTCGCGCGAGTCAGCACTGACCCCGATGCGGCACACCGCGCGTATCTGGCCCGTCATCCGGCCGCCCCGCGCAGGCCGTCGCCGACCGCCGGCGCGGCACCGCTGGGACAGCCGCCGGGGACCAGCTCGTGGCGCCAGATCGTGACGTTGGTACGCCGCCAAACCCGGCTGATCACCTCTGACCGCGGATACTTCGCGTTCCTGGCGGTGCTGCCGTTGGTCCTCGGCGTGCTGTCGCTGGCAGTGCCCGGCAACACCGGGCTCGGGTCCGCCAACCCGACTGCACCCGAAGAACCCATCGACATCCTGATCCTGCTCAACATCGGCGCGGTGTTCCTGGGTACCGCGCTGACCGTGCGCGATCTGGTCGGCGAGCGGATGATCTTCCAGCGAGAGCGGGCCGTGGGTCTGTCGGCGTCGGCCTACCTGATGGCCAAAGTCGTCGTCTACAGCACCGCGGCGCTGATCGGCACCGCAGTCATGGTTGCCATCATGACAATCGGCAAAGGCGCGCCCGCCCATGGCGGCGCGCTTTTGGGAGACGGCGTGGCGCACGGCGTCGTGGAGCTGTATGTGGGCCTGGCGCTGACGGCGATCACCTCGGCGATGGTGGGGCTGACGCTGTCGTCGCTGGCCCGCTCCACCGAACAGGTACTGCCGATGCTGGTGGTGACGATCATGGTCTCGATGGTGTTGGCCGGCGGCCTGATTCCGGTGACGGGACGGCTGGTCCTGGACCAGCTGGCGTGGTTCGTGCCGGCCCGTTGGGGCTTCGCCGCCTCGGCGTCGACGGTTGATCTGAACAGCGTCGAGGTGGGGCTACCCGCCGACCGGTTGTGGCGTCATGTGCCCAGCGCATGGCTGCACGACACCGGCATGCTGGTGGCCCTTGCCGTCGTGCTGGCCGGCCTGGTTCGGTTCCGGCTGCGGTTGGGCAAGCGGGCCCGCTGATGCCGGTCTTCGTCCGCAGACTCTTCGGCATCGGCAAGTTGCCCGCCGACGTGCGCGCCGAAGTCGAGGCCGAGGGGGTCATCTACCTTGCCGACTATGTCCCCGTCACTCGGCGATTCAGCGGTGCGATTCCCGGCCTGCGATCGGCGCACAGCGTCGCGAGCTACGTCGGGTCGCTGGTGTTCACCTCGCAGCGAGTCTTGGCGACCCTGTCGTCGCTGCCCAAGCTTGCCGGCGCAGTCGTCGATGTACGTTGGGACGCAACGCAATCCGGTACGGCCACGGCGGAGATATCGCCAAACGGGCTGTACGTCGATGTGGATGTCGATGAGATTGATCAGACATTCACCGGACACCTCTCGCTGCACTACAAGCTCGACGTTCCCGCCGATGTACTCGCCGCGTTGCCGCGGCGATCGCTGAACTTCGGCATGCCGCCGGAATATGTCTTGCGGGCGGTCGGCGTCACTTACCGTCCGTAACGTCTCGAGGTCGCCTCCACGCCGCCGACGTCGCCGACAGATCGGGCCATGGTGGCCGGCGCAGCACAGCCAGCGTGCCGATCGTCGCCGAGATCAAACCGGTAATGACCCCGATCAACGCGATCCGGTTGGTGTCGACCGCCGGCACCCATCGGGCCGTGCCGCCGTAGATGACGAACAGGCCCAGTGGCGTCGACGTGCCGGCACGGACCTTTGCAACAGGGATCACGGTGCCGCCATCCGCGGTTCGGTAGGGCTCGCCGTACACGTGTCCCCGCGTGCCGTTGGTGGGCAATTGCTCCACTGACTCCGGAATATTCATTGGGCTGATCCTTTGGGCCGCATCGACGGGTTCTAGCCAAGTCTGGCCGACCAAGCTGGTCGACGCGTCGAAGTGGGCATCTTTGGTCGCTTCGACACCCGAGGGTTTCTACGATGACGATATGGGTGATCACGCATTCAGTCCGCAGGAGCGGCAAGCGGTCTATCGCGTGATCGCCGAACGTCGTGACATGCGCCGATTCGTGGCCGAGCGCAAGGTTCCCGAGGATGTTCTGGCCCGGCTGCTGCAGGCCGCCCACGCCGCGCCCAATGTCGGCCTGATGCAGCCATGGCGATTCATCCGGATCACCGACGACGAGCTGCGCCGCCGCATTCATTCCCTGGTCGACGAAGAGCGTTTACAGACCGCGCATGCCCTGGGCCCACGGGCGCAGGAATTTCTGGCGCTGAAGGTCGAAGGCATCCTCGATTGCGCTGAACTGCTGGTGGTCGCACTGTCCGATGGCAGGGACAGCTACGTGTTCGGCCGACGCACCATGCCTCAGATGGATCTGGCGTCGGTCTCTTGCGCAATCCAAAATCTCTGGCTGGCAGCACGATCCGAAGGCCTCGGAATGGGATGGGTTTCGCTGTTCGATCCGCCGAAACTGGCGTCGCTGCTGTCGATGCCCGCCGATGCCGAGCCGGTGGCGATCCTCTGTCTTGGTCCGGTGCCAGACTTTCCCGACCGGCCCTCACTGGAGTTGGATGGCTGG